>NZ_VFOQ01000002.1:0-300000 GCF_006716205.1 Oryzihumus leptocrescens
CCTCGACGAACGCACCACATCCGTCGAATGGCCGCGTACTCGCGGCCGATTCGACGGATGTGGTGCGCTCGGATGGGGCTTCGCGCGGGGGTGAGGGGTCGCTCGGGAGGCGCGGACACGGCATACCCGAGGTGTGCATGAAGATCTGCCAAGGGTCTTGGCAGGTTCTGACAGGGACGCGGGGTGGCGGCGCGAGTTGAATCGAGGGCACCGCCGGCTCGCCCGGCGCCCCGCCAGCTCCCACCTCTCCCGCCCGAGGAACGCCATGACGCAGACCCCACGTCGCATCCGCATCGGCATCGACACCGGCGGCACGTTCACCGACGTCGTCGCCTTCGACGAGGACTCCGGCGCGCTGATCACGACCAAGACGCCGTCGACCCCGGCCAACCCGGCCGACGGCTTCATCAACGGCGTGCACAAGGTCCTCGACCTGCTCGGCGCGACCGGCGCGGACGTCACCGCCGTCTGCCACGGCACCACGGTGGCCACCAACCAGCTGCTCGAGGGCAAGGTCGAGCAGCTCGGCTTCATCACCTCCGCGGGCTACGAGTTCATCCTCGAGATCGCCCGCCAGGCGGTGCCGGACGGCTACGGCAACTCCTACTTCTGGGTGAAGCCGCCGCGGATCGTGCCGGCCGACCTGGTCAAGACCGTCGAGGGCCGCTTCGACTTCGAGGGCAACGAGGTCCGCCCGTTCGACGAAGGGGGCGCGGCGCAGGTGGCCCGCTGGTTCCGCGACCAGGGCATCACCACGATCGGCGTGTGCTTCCTGCACGCCTACGCCAACCCCGAGCACGAGCTGCGGATGCGGGAGATCCTGCAGCGCGAGCACCCCGAGGCGGTCATCTCGATCTCCAGCGACGTGCTGCGGGAGTACCGTGAGTACGAGCGCTCGATGACCACGCTGGTCGACGCCGCGGTCAAGCCGAAGGTGTCCCGCTACGTCTCCAACATCAAGACCCGCCTGGACGAATTCACGGGCGCCGCCTCGGCCGACCGGGACTCGATCCCCTTCTACATCATGAAGTCCAACGGCGGCGTGCTCTCTGCCGACGAGGTCGTGCACCAGCCGATCACCACGGTGCTGTCCGGCCCGGCCGCCGGCGCGCTCGGTGCCGCGCTGATCTCCGGCAAGGCCGGCTTCGACAAGGTCCTCACCTGCGACGGCGGCGGCACCTCCACCGACGTGTCCGTGGTCCTCGGCGGCGAGCCGACCCTGACCACCGAGGGCACGGTCGGGGCCTACCCGTCCAAGATCCCGATGATCGACGTCGTCACCGTCGGCGCGGGCGGCGGCTCCATCGCGTGGATCTCCCCCGAGGGCACGCTCAAGGTCGGCCCCAAGTCGGCCGGCGCGGACCCGGGCCCGCTCTGCTACGCCAAGGGCGGCACCGAGCCGACCATCACCGACGCCCACGTCATGCTCGGCCGGATCCCGGCCCACCTGCTCGGCGGCGAGATCCCGCTGGACGCCGTCGCCGCGAAGGCCGGCATCGAGGCCCTGGCCGCGCGGCTCGGCCTGTCCCCCGACGAGTGCGCCGCCGGCATCCTCGAGATCTCCGCGTGGAACCAGGCCAACGCGCTGCGCCAGATCTCGGTCAAGCGCGGCCTGGACGTGCGCGACTTCATGCTCGCGACGTTCGGTGGCTCCGGCTCGCTGCTGGCCTGCCGCCTGGTCGACATCCTCGACCTCGCCGGCGTGGTCGTGCCGCAGAACCCGGGCAACGTCTCGGCGTTCGGCCTGCTCACCGTCGACGTCAAGAACGACTACGTGCAGACCGCCGTCGCCAAGCACGCCGCGCTCGACCTCGCCGGCGTGGAGAAGACCTTCGCCGAGCTGACCGAGCGCGCCGCCGAGGCCCTGGACGCCGAGGGCTTCGCCCGGGCCGACCACCGCTACGTGCGTACCGTCGACCTGCGCTACTTCGGCCAGGCCTTCGAGGTGCGGGTCAACGCCCCCGAGGGCGCAGTGGACGCCGCCTTCGCCGAGACGGTGGCGACCGCGTTCCACGACGCGCACAAGGGCCTCTACGGCTACGACTTCCGCGACGACCCGCGCCAGCAGGTCGAGTGGGTCAACCTGCGCGTCACCGGCATCGGCCCGATCACCCGGCCCGAGCTGGCCGAGATCGAGGGGGCCGCCGACTCCGTCGAGCGCGCCCGCACCGGCACCCGCCCGGTCTGCTTCGACCCCGCCGACGGCTACGTCGACGCCGGCATCTACTGGCGCCCCGACCTGCGGGCCGGCGACGAGGTCGCCGGGCCGGTCATCGTCGAGGAGTTCGGCTCGACCGTGCCCGTCCACCCCGGCTTCACCGTCCGCGTCGACGCGTACGGCAACCTCGTGATCACCAAGGAGAGCGCGAAGTGACCGCTGTGACCGACACCCCGGCCCTCAACGTCGACCCGATCGTCCTGGAGATCGTCGAGGGCACCCTGGCCAGCGTCGAGATGGAGGTCGAGACCGCCATCGCGCGCACCTCCCGCTCGCCCATGATCCGCGACGCGCACGACTTCCGCGCCGGCATCCACGACCGGCGGCTGCGCAAGCTGACCGGCCGCTCGTACAGCGCCCTGGTCCACCCGGTCGCCCGCGACTACCCGCTCGAGACCATGCGCGAGGGCGACGTGTTCTTCCACAACGACGTCTACGAGTCCGAGGGCGGCATCGGTCACCTGCCGGACCTGTGCGTCACGGTCCCCGTCTTCCACCAGGGCGAGGTCGTCGCGTTCGTGCAGGCCTTCGGCCACCACGACGACATCGGCGGCGCCTGCCCCGGCTCGATGCCCTCCGGCGCGACCAGCGTCTACGAGGAGGGGCTGATGGTGCCCCCGATCCGGCTGTGGGACGCCGGCGTGCCCAACGAGGCCGCGCTGAAGATCATGACGCGCAACAGCCGTATGCCGGAGTCCCTCGCCGCCGACCTCGACGCCGAGTGCTCCGCCTGCCTCATGGGCGCGGCGCGCCTGTCGGACCTGTTCAACCGCTACGGCCGCGAGACCGTCGAAGCGGCCTTCGACGCGATCCTCGACAAGACCACCGAGACCTACCGCCGCGAGATCCTGTCCAAGATCCCCGACGGCGAGTACGTCTGGGAGGACTACGCCGAACACGACGGCGTCGACGAGCCGAGGCTGCACACCCAGCGGATCACGCTGACCAAGACGAGCACCGGCGGCCCCGGCAACGGCCCGAAGATCGTCATCGACTTCACCGGCACCGCGCCGCAGGCCAAGGGCCCGATCAACCACTGCGGGGACTACGCCGACGGCAACTTCCTCAAGAAGTGGCTCGCGCCGATCCTGCGCAACCTCGCCGACACCCCCGAGCGGATGGCCGAGCTCGACGTCAACGAGGGCATCGTGCCGCTCATCGAGATGAAGTTCCCCGAGAAGGGCACGCTGCTCACGCCGATCTTCCCGGCGCCGACCAACGCCCGGACGTTCGTCATCCTGCGCCTGCTCGGCGTGCTCGCTGGCGTGATCGCCAAGGCCGTCGACGGCAAGATGCCCGCCGACCAGGAGACGATCCGCTACACCGGCGTCTACGGCCACGACCGCGACGGCAACGACTACCTCATGCGTGAGGTGCTGGGTGGCGGCTCAGGCGGCCGGTACTACGCCGACGGTGAGGACACCATCCACGTCGTGCCGGACTCGCGGAACCTGCCGACCGAGTTCACCGAGAGCCGCTTCCCGTTCCTCGTCGAGCGCCTCGGCCTGGCCGTCGACTCCGGCGGCGCGGGCCGCTACCGCGGCGGCCTGGGCTACGAGAAGCAGATCCGGATGCTCAAGGACGCCAACTTCATGTCCATCGCCGACCGCTCGATCCTGGCCTGTTGGGGCGTCAAGGGCGGCAAGGCGGGCAAGCCGTTCCAGGTGACCATCGACGCGGGCGGCCCGAACGAGCGCGAGGTCGACGCCCTCGCCGACCACGAGCCGGTGAAGGCCGGGGAGGTCATCCGCATCCGCACCACCGGCGGTGGCGGCTGGGGCGACCCGCTCGAGCGGCCGTACGACGAGGTGCAGCGCGACCTGAGGTGGGGCAAGGTCTCCTTCGAGGGCGCCCGCACCGACTACGGCGTCGTGGCCACGGGCACCAAGGACGAGCCGGTGATCGACACCGCGGCGTCCGACGCCCTGCGTGCCGAGCGCCGCGCCGACCGCGGCGAGCAGCCGTTCTTCGACCGCGGACCCGGCTACGCCACGCTGGCCGCCGGCGCCACCGCCGCGGACGTCGACTGGCTCTGACCGCAGCAGACCGACAGGAGACCGACATCGTGACCGGACCGCTCGACGGCACCACCGTCATCGACCTCACCCGCGCCCTTGCCGGCCCGCACGCCGGGATGATGCTGGGCGACCTCGGTGCCCGGGTCATCAAGGTGGAGACGCCCGGCGGCGGGGACGACACCCGCGGCTGGGGCCCGCCGTTCGTCGGGCCCGAGGACGACCCGATCTCGACGTACTTCCTGTCCTGCAACCGCAACAAGGAGTCGATCACCCTCGACCTCAAGAGCGAGGACGGGGTGGCGACGCTGACCCGGCTGGTCACCCACGCCGACGTGCTGCTGGAGAACTTCCGGCCCGGCGTGCTCGACCGGCTCGGCTTCAGCGTCGAGCGGCTGCACGAGCTCAACCCGCGCCTGGTCATCCTCTCGATCAGTGGCTTCGGCCACGACGGTCCGGAGGGTGGCCGGGCCGGGTACGACCAGATCGCGCAGGGCGAGGCCGGCCTGATGTCGCTGACCGGCCCCGACCCCGACCACCCCACGCGCGTCGGGGTGCCGATCGGGGACCTGCTCGCCGGGATGTACGGCGCCTACGGCGTCGTCGCCGCCCTGCACGAGCGCACCACCACGGGCAGGGGCCGGGTCGTGCGGACCAGCCTGCTGGCCGCGATCGTGGGCGTGCACGCCTTCCAGGGCACCCGCTACACCGTCGCCGGCGAGGTGGGCCGCGCCCAGGGCAACCACCACCCGAGCATCTGCCCCTACGGCCTGTTCTCCTGCGCCGACGGGATGCTGCAGATCGCCGTCGGCAGCGAGGGCCTGTGGCGCAAGTTCTGCACCGCCTTCGGGCTGGACCCCGACGCCGAGGGCATGGCCACCAACCGGGAGCGGGTCGGCAACCGCGACGCCGTCGTGGACGCGGTCAACGCCGCCTTCGCCGACCGCAAGCTCGCCGAGCTGCTGCCCGCCCTGGCCGCGGCCGGCATACCGGCGGGTGAGGTGCGCACCCTGGACCGCGTCTACGAGTGGGAGCAGACCCGTTCCCAGGGGCTGGTCATCGACGTGGACCACCCGGTGCTCGGGACGGTCCAGCTGCCCGGGCCGCCGCTGCGCTTCGACGACAACCTGTATGCCGGGGGGCGGGCCGAGCACCTCGCCCCACCGGCCCTGGGCCAGCACAACGCCAGCGTGCGGGCCTGGCTCGACGAGCGCGACGCCGAGGGCACCGCGTCGTGACCCGCCGCCTCGGCGCCCGTGAGCTGATCGAGACCGTCCTCGACGAGGGCAGCTTCGAGAGCTGGGACACCACACCGGTGCCGGTGGCCGAGCCGGGCAGCGCGTATGCCGCCGAGCTCGCCGCCGCGGCGGAGAAGGCCGGCACCGACGAGTCGCTCATCACCGGCTCGGCCCGGCTGCGCGGGCGTCGGGTCGCCGTGGTGCTGGGCGAGTTCCGGTTCCTGGCCGGCTCGATCGGCCGGGCCGCCGCCGAGCGCCTGGTGCTCGCGGTCGAGCGGGCGACCCGGGAGGGGCTGCCGCTGTTCGCCGCCCCGACCTCGGGCGGCACCAGGATGCAGGAGGGCACCAGCGCCTTCGTCGGGATGGTCAAGATCTCGGCGGCGATCGCGGCGCACAAGGACGCCGGGCTGCCCTACATCGTCTACCTGCGCCACCCCACCACCGGCGGCGTCTTCGCTTCGTGGGGCTCGCTCGGCCACGTCACGGTCGCCGAGCCGGGCGCGCTGGTCGGCTTCCTCGGGCCGCGGGTCTATGAGGCGCTCTACGGCGCGCCGTTCCCGGAGGGTGTGCAGACCTCGGAGAACCTCTTCGAGCAGGGCCTCATCGACGCCGTGCTGCCGGTCGAGGCGCTGGCCGAGGTCGCCTCGCGGGCGCTGAACGTGCTCATGGCCCCGCGCGAGGACCTGCCCGTGGTGCCCGAGCTGCCCCGGGAGGACCTGCCCGACCTGCCCGCGTGGGACTCGATCCTGCGCTCGCGCCGGCCCGAGCGGCCCGGCGTGCGGGCGCTGCTCAAGCTCGGCGCCACCGACGTCGTGCCGCTGCACGGCACCGGCCAGGGCGAGCAGGACCCGGGGCTGCTCATCGCCCTGGCCCGCTTCGGCGGGGCGCCCTGCGTCGTGCTGGGCCAGGACCGCAAGCACCAGACGTTCGAGAACCCGCTCGGCCCGGCCGGGCTGCGCGAGGCCCGCCGCGGCATGCGCCTGGCCCGGGAGCTCAAGCTGCCGCTGGTCAGCGTCATCGACACCGCGGGCGCCGCGCTGTCCCGCGAGGCCGAGGAGGGCGGGCTGGCCGGCGAGATCGCGCGCTGCCTGTCCGAGCTGGTCATGCTCGACGCGCCGACCGTCTGCCTGCTGCTCGGGCAGGGCACCGGCGGCGGAGCGCTCGCGCTCATGCCGGCCGACCGGGTCATCTGCGCCCAGCACTCCTGGCTCTCGCCGCTGCCGCCGGAGGGCGCCTCGGCGATCCTCTACCGCGACACCGACCACGCGCCGGACCTTGCCGCGTCGCAGGGCGTGCGGTCGCTGGACCTGCTGCGCGAGGGCATCGTCGACCGGATCGTCGCCGAGCACCCCGACGCCGCGGACGAGCCCGCCGAGTTCTGCGCGCGGATGTCGCAGGTGCTGCAGCACGAGCTGGGCCTGCTGCTGCGCGCAGACCCGGCCGAGCGGCTCGCCGCCCGGCTGGCCCGCTACCGCCGCCTCGGCTGAGGCCGCCACTCCCACCCCCACCCTTCCGCCGAGAGGGACGTTCCTCCGGTGTTCTGGCCCTCCCAACCCGGAGAAACGTCCCTCTCGGCGGGGAGAAGCGGCATGGCGCGCGGCGTACAAGTGCCAAGAGGCGGGCGGTCATTGGGCAGGGTCTGCCAACGCGGGGTCTGGTGGTTCGTCCGTAGGCTCGCCGCATCGCCCGTCCGCGTCCCGCGCGGCCGGCCCCAGGTGAAAGCAGGTGCAGCCCGTGCGGGTCCTCCTCGCCCTCGGCGGCAACGCCATGACGGGCCCTGACGGCAGCGCCAGCCCCGACGCGCAGCGCGCCGCGATCGCCGCCGCCATGGAGTCGGTGGCCGACCTCATCGCCGCCGGGCACGAGGTCGTGATCACCCACGGCAACGGCCCCCAGGTCGGCAACCTGCTGGTCAAGAACGAGCTGGCCGCCACCGTCGTCCCGCCGGTCTCCCTGGACTGGTGCGGGGCGCAGACGCAGGCGACGATCGGCTTCACCGTGATGAACTCCCTCGAGGCCAGCCTGGCCCGGCGCGGGGTCGAGCGCCCCGTCGCCGCCATCGTCACGCGCACCCGCGTCGACGTCGACGACCCCGGCTTCACCCACCCCACCAAGCCGGTCGGCCGGTTCCTGCCCTACGAGCAGGCCAGGCCGCTGATCGAGCACGGCCAGCTCTGGGAGGACCGCGGCGAGAAGGGCTGGCGGCGCATCGTCGCCTCGCCCGAGCCGCGTGAGGTGCTCGAGACCGGCACCCTGCTCACCCTCATCGAGGCCGGCTACGTCGTCGTCGCGGCCGGCGGTGGCGGCATCCCGGTGGTCCGCGCCGAGGACGGCACGGTGCGCGGCGTCGAGGCGGTCATCGACAAGGACCTCACCGCGGCGCTGCTGGCCCGGTCGGTGCACGCCGACGTGCTCGTCATCGCCACCGACGTCGACCACGCCATCAAGGCCTGGGGCACCCCGCAGGCCGAGGAGATCGGCGTGGTCAGCCTGGAGCAGATGCGCGAGATCGCCGGTGAGGGCCACTTCGCCAGCGGCTCGATGGGCCCCAAGGTCGAGGCCGCGCTGCGCTTCGTCGAGTCCGGCGGCCCGCGCGCCGTGATCACCGCGCTGGAGCAGATCGACAAGGCCGTGACCGGGAGCTACGGGACGGTCATCGAGGGCCGTCCCGCCAAGCCGCACGACCCCGCAGGACAGAACCCCACACCGCAGAACCCCACCGAGAACGAAGGGTGACACCCGTGCCTGATGCCATTGAGGTCCGCAAGGTCCCGATCCACAGCGTGGCCGACGCCTCCGAGCTGGCCAAGCTCATCGACGACGGCGTGATGGAGGCCGACCGCGTCATCGCCATCATCGGCAAGACCGAGGGCAACGGCGGCGTCAACGACTACACCCGGATCATCGCCGACCGGGCGTTCCGTGAGGTGCTCGTCGCCAAGGGGGCCCCGGCCGACCAGGTCAAGCAGATCCCGATCGTGTGGTCCGGCGGCACCGACGGCGTGATCAGCCCCCACGCCACGATCTTCGCCACCGTGGACCCGGCCAGGGCCGTGCAGACCGACGAGCCGCGCCTCACCGTCGGGTTCGCCATGAGCGAGCCGATCCTGCCCGAGGAGATCGGCTACACCGGCATGATCGAGAAGGTCGCCGCCGGCGTGAAGGTCGCCATGGAGCGCGCCGGCATCACCGACGTCGCCGACGTGCACTACGTGCAGACCAAGACCCCGCTGCTGACGATCCACACCATCCGCGACGCCAAGGCTCGCGGCAAGCAGGTCTGGACCGAGCACACCCACGAGTCGATGGACCTGTCCAACGGCACCACCGGCCTCGGCATCGCCGTCGCCCTCGGCGAGATCGAGATGCCGAGCGACGAGGACGTCATGCACAACCGCGACCTGTACTCCTCGGTCGCCTCCTGCTCCTCCGGCGTCGAGCTCGACCAGGCGCAGATCGTCGTCGTGGGCAACGCCCGCGGGGTCGGCGGCCGCTACCGCATCGGCCACTCGGTGATGAACGACGCCCTCGACGCCGACGGCATCTGGGCCGCGATCAAGGACGCCGGCCTCGACCTGCCCGAGCGCCCGCACACCTCGGACCTCGACGGCCGCCTGGTCAACGTCTTCCTGAAGTGCGAGGCCAGCCAGGACGGCACCGTCCACGGCCGCCGCAACGCGATGCTCGACGACTCCGACGTGCACTGGCACCGCCAGATCAAGTCCTGCGTCGGTGGCGTCACCGCGGCCGTGACCGGCGACCCGGCGGTCTTCGTCTCCGTCTCCGCCGCCCACCAGGGCCCCGAGGGCGGTGGCCCCGTCGCCGCCATCGTCGACCTGGGCGAGCAGCCGACCGGCTACACCTGGAACGGCTGAGCCGACACGCTCCCCCGGTATGCCGTGCCCCTCACCAGGTGAGGGGCACGGCATACCGGCGTTCAGGGGCGGGGCGGTCGCAGGAACGACATGACCAGCAGCGCCAGCGGGATGGCGATGACGAACTGGCGCCGGCTGTAGCGGCGCAGCTCGCTGCGGGCGTCGACCCCGGCCAGCTCGGCCTCGAGTGCGCCGCGCCGGGACAGCCGGAAGGCGTGGAACGCCAGCGGGACGTAGTTGAGGGCGATGCCGACCAGCCACGCGCCGATGACCCGGGTGAACGGGGCCCGCGCGGTCAGGCAGACCGACCCGAGCACCATCGGCAGCACGATGCCGAGGGCGAACTCGAGGGTGATCAGGCGGCGGCGCAGGGGGCGGCCGTGCAGGCCCCACAGGTCGATCGCGGCGAGGCGCCGCACGTCGATGACCCAGCGCAACGGTGGCTCCATCCAGGCAGGACGGTCAGCTCGAGGAGGGCCGAAGCATAGCGAAGGCAGCAGGGGCAGGACCTGACGGTCCTGCCCCTGCTGCCTTGGCTCAGGCGGTCGCGGCTCAGTCGCCGGCGCTGGCGCCGCGCACCGTCTTGGCGGTGTCGGGCTTGGTCTCGGCGGTGTCCTTGGCCGCGCCGGTCTCCTCGGTGCCCGTCGGCTCCTCGGTGGCGGCCGGCTCCTCCGTCGTGGTGGCGGCCGGCGTGGTGTCGGTCGCCGGCGTGGCCGTGGAGGACCGTCCGGCGCTGGGGGCGATGTAGGGGTCCTGCAGCGGCGTGGCCCACGGGTCGGCCCTGGGTGCGGACCGCTTGAACGCGGCGACGCCCGCGGCCGCGGCGCCACCGAGGCCGAGCAGGAGCAGCAGCTTGCGGCCCCGGCGCTTCGGCCTGGCCACCGCCTCACCCTTGAGGACCAGCGCGGCGTCGCCACCGCGGGAGACGGCCTCGTCGCGGGCCGCGACGCTGGCGGCGGCGGCGGCCGCGATGGCCTCGGCGATCCGGGGCAGCAGCTCGTCGACGATCTTGTCTCGCGCGCTGTCGACGCGCGGGGCGAGGTCCTGCACGCCCTTCTCCAGCTTGGGGGCGGCCACCTCGATCCCGTGCTCGACGCGCGGCTTGGCCCAGTCGCGGGCAGCCTCCACCCGCGGCTTCCCCCAGTCGCGCGCCACCTCGGCGGCGTGCTCCACGGCGGGGACGACGCGCTCGCGGATCTGCTCCGCGGTCGACGCCGACAGCTCCTGGGCCTGGGCGACCTTGTCCTTGGCCTGCTCGGTCTTGCTCTTCGTGCGGAACACGGAGTCCTCCTCGAAACGGTGACCAGGTCCAAACCTGTACCCATCCTGCACCGTTGCATCACCGCATGCCCATCGGGTCCACCAGATCGCGTGCGAGGATGACGCCATGAACGTCACGCTGCACACCAACCACGGTGACATCAACGTCACCCTGTACCCGGACCACGCACCCAAGACGGTCCAGAACTTCGTCGGCCTCGCCCAGGGCGAGAAGGACTACACCGACGACGCGGGCCGCACCAACCCCACGCCGTTCTACGACGGGCTGACGTTCCACCGGATCATCCCCGGCTTCATGATCCAGGGTGGCTGCCCGACCGGCACCGGCACCGGTGGCCCGGGCTACGCCTTCGACGACGAGATCAGCCCCGCGCTCGACTTCACCGCCCCCTACAAGCTGGCCATGGCCAACGCCGGCAAGCGCATGGGCAAGGGCACCAACGGCTCGCAGTTCTTCATCACCGTCGCGCCGACCACCTGGCTGCAGGGCAAGCACACGATCTTCGGTGAGGTGGCCGACGGCCCGAGCCGCGAGGTCGTCGACAAGATCGCCGCCGTGCCGACGGGCGCCATGGACAAGCCGGTCGAGCCGGTCGTCATCGAGCGCGTCACCGTCCAGGACGCCTGAGGGGCGACCCCCGGTGGCTGAGGACACCCCCATGACCGAGCCCGCGGCATACCAGCAGGCTCCGGTGTGCCCGCGTCATCCCGACCGGGTGTCCTACGTCAGCTGCCAGCGCTGCGGCCGGCCCGTCTGTCCCGAGTGCCAGCGGCCGGCCGCAGTCGGCGTCCAGTGCGTCGACTGCGTGCGCGAGAGCGCCCGCACGACCCGTATGCCGCGCACGCAGCTCGGCGGTCGCGTCACCGACGGGCGTCCCGTGGTGACCCTGACCATCATCGGCGTCTGCGTCGCGGTGTGGCTGCTGCAGCAGGTCAGCCCCTCGGTGACCGGGGACTACGCCTTCGTGCCGGCCTACGGGCAGGCCCAGCCCTACCGCTTCCTCACCGCGGCCTTCCTGCACGGCCCGATCTTCCACATCGGCTTCAACATGTACGCCCTGTGGGTGGTCGGCAGCTACCTCGAGCCGCTGCTGGGGCGGATGCGGTTCGCCGCGCTCTACTTCGTCTGCGCGATCGGCGGCTCGGTGGGGTCACTGCTGCTGGCCACGCCCTCGGTCGACGGCCGCGCCTCCTGGGTGACCGCCAGCGTGGGCGCGTCCGGTGCGGTGTTCGGGCTGTTCGGCGCGCTGCTCGTGCTCAACCGCCACCTGGGCCGGCCGACCGGCGGGATCTGGGTGATCCTGCTGATCAACGCCGCGATCGGGTTCGCCCCCGGCATCGCCTGGCAGGCGCACCTGGGTGGCTTCCTCACCGGCGTGGTCTGCTCGCTGCTCCTGGTCGCCACGGCCGGCCAGTCCCGCCGGCGCTGGCAGCTGCCGCTGCTCGCCGCCGTGCTGGTCCTCGTCGTGGCGGCGGCCGCCGTGAAGTACGCCGGCGTCGCGCCGCAGTTCCTGCCCGCCTGACCCGCGACCGGTCCACCCCCGCCCGTCGCGCCGTCCGGGGCGCCCGGCCCGTCCAGGTTTCGACCGGTGCGACCCGATCCCGTCTTACACGCGTGTCATTTGTCCCCAGCCTGGGGACAACCGTGTGGACAACTCGTGGAATCTGCGTGGAAAGGTGGGGACGGGGCCGAGAGGGGCTGGGGATATCCCCAGGGGCGCACCATGGCCCACGGGTCGGTAGGGCCGGATGTAACCCGGGCTGACCTGCACAAACGCCAGGGCCGGCCCCTGCCGAAGCGGGGAACCGGCCCTGTGGAGAGCTGTGGATGACGTCCCGGTGGAAACGCTGTGGACAGTCAGCGCCAGCGCATCGCGAAGCCAAAGCCACCGAGGATGAGCGTGATCCCGATCGCCAGGTTCCAGTAGCCGATGGACGGCACCGGGTAGCTGCCCTGGGTCACGTAGAAGGTGACGATCCACAGCAGGCCCAGCACGAGAAGCACGACCATGACCGGGGCGAACCAGGCAGGGTTGCCGACCTGGGCGGCCTTGGCCTTGCGCTGCGGCGGGGTGTAGGTCGCCTTGGCGCGACCCTTGGACTCCGGCACCGGGCACTCCTTGTTGCTGGTTGGGGACGATTCGTGCCTTAGCGTAGACGAGCACACGCGCGCGCGAACCCCGGCAGAGGCGAAGGGAGGGGACCGGACATGGCCACGCTGCCGCCCTGGCTGACCCGTCGGCCCTCCCGGTGGTCCCTGCTGGTCCCCGTCGTCGGCGTCGCGGCCGGGTTGCTGTTCGCCACGAGCGCCCAGACCGCCAAGGGCACCGACCTGCGCCCCAGCGGCACCGACCTCGCCGACGTCATCCGCGCCCAGACCCGGGTGGTGCAGGCCCGCACCGAGGCGGTCCGATCCCTGCGCGAGCAGGTCGACCGGCTCACCCAGCAGTCCGCCCCCGGCAACAGCGCCGTCAACCAGCTGCAGCAGCGCAGCGCAGCACTCGCCCCCGTCGCGGGCACCGAGGCCGTGCGCGGCCCCGCGATCACCGTGACCCTCAACGACGCCAAGCGCAGCGCGGCGAGCCTGCCCCAGGGCTTCACCGCCGATGACATCGTCGTGCACCAGCAGGACGTGCAGGGCGTGGTCAACGCGCTGTGGGCCGGCGGCGCCGAGGCGATGATGCTCCAGGACCAGCGGGTCATCTCCACCAGTGCGGTGCGCTGCGTCGGCAACACCCTGATCCTGCAGGGCCGCGTCTACTCCCCGCCCTACGTCATCAAGGCCATCGGTGACGTGCAGGGCATGCAGCAGTCCCTGGACACCAACCCCACGGTGAGCATCTACAAGCAGTACGTCGACGTCCTCGGCCTCGGCTATGACGTGAAGACGAGCGCGGTGGCGACGTTCCCGGCCTACACCGGCACCACGTCGCTGACCCACGCGAGCGTGCCCCGGTGAGCCTGACCCGGGCGGAGCGGCGGGCCCTGGAGCAGGTCCGCCGCCGGCCGCCGCGCCCGCGCCCGAGCCTGGCCAGCAGCATCATCGGGGTGGTCGGCGAGCTGCTCATCACCCTCGGCGTCGTCGTGCTGCTCTTCGTCGGCTGGCAGCTGTGGTGGACCGACATCACGGCCGACCGTGCGCAGGCCCAGACGATCCAGTCCCTCGAGCGCCAGTTCGGCCACGCCCCGGCCGACGAGGGCACGGTCACCCCCGCGGCGGTGCCCTTCGGCAAGGCGTTCGCGATCGTGCGCATCCCCCGGCTCGGCTCCGCCTACGCCCGGCCCGTCCTCGAGGGCACCGACCACGACATCCTCAGCCAGGGCATCGGCCACTACGAGGGCACGGCCATGCCCGGCCAGGTCGGCAACTTCGCCGTCGCCGGCCACCGCACGACCTACGGCAAGCCGTTCAGCGACATCGACAAGCTGCGCCCCGGCGACGTCGTCATCGTGGAGACCCGCACCAGCTACGTCGTCTACACCGTCCAGCGGCACGTCATCGTCACCCCGGAGCACGTCGAGGTGGTCGCGCCCGTCCCGCAGCAGCCCGGCGTCAAGCCGACACAGGCGATGATGACCATGACGGCGTGCCACCCGCGCTACAGCGCGGCGCAGCGCTACGTCGTCTTCGCCTCGCTGTTGCGCACGATCCCCCGCGCGCAGGGCATCCCCGCGTCCCTGCTGACCGTCCCGACGAAGGGGGCCTGACCGGTGTACGGACCACTGTGGCGCGCCCTGCCCGGGCCCTGGCCGGTCAAGCTGCTGCAGGCGCTGGTGCTGACGCTCGCGTTCGTCGCCGCCTGCTTCCTGTGGCTCTTCCCCGCCGTGGCCGACCACCTGCCGTTCAACGACAACACGGTCACCAGCAGCTCCCCCAGCCGAACCACCACACCGTAAGGCCCCGCATGACCCGCCTCCTCGTCGTGGACAACTACGACAGCTTCGTCTTCACCATCGTCGGCTACCTCAGCCAGCTCGGCGCCGAGTGCGAGGTCGTCCGCAACGACGCCATCAGCACCGACGCTGCGGCCGAGTTCGACGGCGTCCTCGTCTCCCCCGGCCCCGGCACCCCGGAGGAGGCCGGGGTCTCCCTGGCGATGATCGAGGCGTGCGCCGGGCGGACCCAGCCGATGCTGGGCGTGTGCCTGGGGCACCAGGCCCTCGGCGTCGTCTTCGGCGCCACCGTGGGCCGCGCCCCGGAGCTGCTGCACGGCAAGACCTCCGCGGTCCAGCACGACGGCACCGGCGTCCTGGCCGGCCTGCCCTCGCCGTTCACGGCGACCCGCTACCACTCGCTGACCATCGAGCCGCCGACCCTGCCGGAGGTGCTGCTCGCCAACGCCCACACCGCCTCGGGCGTCATCATGGCGGTGCGTCACACGTCGCTGCCGCTGCACGGCGTGCAGTTCCACCCCGAGAGCGTGCTGACCGAGGGCGGCCACCGCCTCCTCGCCAACTGGCTGGTGACCTGCGGCATGACCGATGCGGTGGAGCGCTCCGCTGGCCTGAGCCCCCTGGTCCACGACGCCGCGGCAGTGGCCCGGCTCGTCGCGGGCTGACCCGGGTCAGCCCGCCAGGATCTCCTCGACCCACCCGCGCACCGGGAAGTCGAACTCCACCTGCGCCTCGACCGGCGCGTCACGCAGCGCGGCGCGCCACGCCAGCGCCCGGGTGACCGGTCCCGTCGCGCGGGCCAGCTCGACCGAGCGCAGCAGCGTGCTCCGGTCGGCCAGTCCCGACCAGGGCTCCAGCAGCGCATCCCGGACGCGGAGCACCCGCGCGTCCTCCAGCGTGGCCTGCCCATGGCGGGCCAGCGAGTTCAGCGTCGCCAGCAGGGTGCCGAACGGGTGGCCGATGCTCGCGTCGCCCCAGTCGATGACCCGGGCCGTGGCGGCCGAGCCCTGCCAGCACACGTTGGCTGCGTGGAGGTCGTCGTGCTGCAGGGTCCACGGCAGCCCGTCCGCGGCCAGCTCGGCACACCACTGCCCGTATGCCGGGAGCCTGGCCTCCAGCGCGGCTCGCCGCCGCGGGGTCAGACCTCCGCGGGCGGGGTCGGTGGCGGCCAGCTCCTCCACGAGGTCTGCCGCCTGCTCGGGCAGGGTCGCCGGTGAGCGCTCCGGCACCCCCAGGGCGAGCAGCTCCGCCCGGTGGGCGGCGAGCTCCAGCTGCGCCGCGGCATACCGGGGCAGGAGGGCCTCCCAGACCGGCCACTGCTCCCCGGCGGGCAGGACGGACCGCAAGGTGGGGCCGGCGTCGCGGGTCAGCCACCAGCCGCGGTCGGCGTCCACCGCGACGACCTGCGGGGCCAGGCCGGGGGCGATTCGCTCCAGGGTGCGGACCACGGCCGGCTCCTGCCGGGTGCCCTCCCCGTTGGCCTTGAACCAGACCCGGCCGTCCCCGGTCGGGAAGACCGCCGCGGACGACCAGGGGCGGTCATGGACCAGCTCCCCGGCCCCCGGCGTGCCGAGGCCGGCCTCGGCACACCGCCCGGCGACCCACGAGGAGACGTCGGGCGGTGCGGCCGAGGTCACTTCGACTTGGTGTCCGACGGCAGCGTGATCGTCGTCGGCGGCTCGGTGGCCGTGTCGGTGGGTGACTGCGTCGGCTGGCTCGTCTGGGGCTGGGCCTGGGAGACCACGAGCCTGATGGTCGTGCCTGCGTCGACCGTCTCGCCGACGTGGTTCTGGTCCAGGACGGTGCCCTCGGGCTGGTCGCTGGGCTGGAACTCGGTCTTGGTCTGGAGCCCGAGGTCGCTGAGGATCCGCTGGGCGTCGCCCAGGGTCTTGTTGCGCACGTCGGGCACCTTGACCCGGCCGCTGGCCACCTTGAGGTTGACGGTGCTGCCCGAGTCGACGCTGCTGCCGCCGGACGGGTCGGTGCTGATCACCTTGCCGGCGTCGACCGAGGAGTCGTCCACCTTGGTCACCGAGCCGACCTTGAGGCCGCGGTCCTCGATGGTGCGCCTCGCGGAGGACTCGGTGAAGCCGGTGACGTCGGGGACCTGCACCTGGCCGGGGCCGCTGGAGACGCTGATCGCGACGGTGGAACCCTTGTCCACCGGCGAGCCGGCGGTCGGGTTCTGGTCGAAGACGGTCCCCTTGGCCGCGTCGTTGTTGGCCTGGCTGACCTGGGCCTTCAGGCCCATCGCCTCCAGCCGTGCCACGGCGGTGGCCTGGGGCAGCGTCACCACGGACGGCACCTTGACGCTCTGGGCGAGCGGCTTGTCGCCGCCGAACAGCGACTTGCCGGCGAAGGCGACGAGCACCAGCGCCGCGATCACGGCCGCGATGAGCAGGGCGTAGACCCCGGCGTGACGCTTGCGCGGCTCGCCGTCCGGGTCGTGGCCGATGGGCGGCAGGCCGGCGGTGTTGCCGTGCCGGGAGTCGGCTGCCGCGGCACCGGCCGCGGCCGCGCCGGCCACGGCGGTGGGACGGGTCATCGCCTGGGTGGGCTCACCGCCGGCCATCAGCATGGTGGAGTCGCCACCGAGGGCGGCGGCGCCGGCGGCCATGCCGGCGGCGGTGCCCAGGGCGGCGGCGCTGATCGGGCGGCCCGTCCGCGTCGCGGCCAGGTCGGCCCGGAACTCCGAGGCGGTCTGGTAGCGCGCCTCGCGGTCCTTGGTCAGGGCGTGCAGGACCACCGCGTCCAGCTCGGGGCTGACCTCGGGGTTGTGCACCGACGGGGGCTGGGGGGTCTCGCCGACGTGCTGGTAGGCGATGGCCACCGGGGAGTCGCCGACGAACGGCGCCCGGCCGGTCAGCAGCTCGTAGATGAGGCAGCCGGTGGAGTACAGGTCGGAGCGGGCGTCCACCTGCTGGCCCTGGGCCTGCTCGGGCGAGAGGTACTGCGCGGTGCCGATGACCGCCTGCGTCTGGGTCATCGTGGCCGCCGTGTCGGCGACCGCGCGGGCGATACCGAAGTCCATGACCTTGACGTCACCGTGCTCGGTGACCATGACGTTGGCCGGCTTGATGTCGCGGTGGACGATGCCCATGCGGTGGGAGTACTCGAGCGCGGCGAGCACGCCCTCGGTCAGGTGGCACGCGACCACCGGGTCCATCGCCTGGTGCTCCTGGTCGTTGAGGAGCTGGCGCAGCGTCTTGCCGGTCACCCGCTCCATGACGATGTAGGGCACCGACATGCTCGCCCCGGCGTAGTCGACCGTGTGGTCCTCGCCGGAGTCGTAGACGGCCACGATGGCGGCGTGGTTGAGGCCCGCCGCGGACTGGGCCTCGCGGCGGAAGCGGGCCAGGAAGGTGTGGTCACGCGCCAGGTCGGAGCGCAGCATCTTGATCGCCACGGCCCGGCCGAGCCGGGTGTCGTGGCCGGCGTGGACCTCGGCCATGCCGCCGCGTCCGATCAGCTCTCCGACCTCGTAGCGGCCGCCGAGCAGCCGGGGTGTGGCACTCACTTCTTGCCCTTCTTCTTGTGGCCGTCGTTGTTGCCGGCGTCGGGTCCGGCGGGCGCGGTGGTGGCGGCGGGTGCGGCTTGGGCCACCACGAGCATGATCACCGCCTTGGCGGGGACGGCCCCCGTGGGGCTCATCGCCAGGACGGTGCCCGGCTGCTGACCGGAGGTCTGAGGACGGGTGGAGACCTGGTAGCCCAGGCTCTCCAGCGCGGGCCGGACCTGGTCGACCGGCTGTCCGACGTAGGCGGCGGCCGAGAGCACCGTGGCCGGCCGGCTGGTGGCGGTCGGTGACGGCTTCGGGGTGGTGGAGGTCTTCGCCGGGCCGGAGCCGCACCGGCTCAGCGACACCGCGAGCACGATGACCGCCAGCGCGGCCAGGCCCCACACCGCGGGACGCTTGCGCACCCGGTCGGTCAGGGCGCTCGACCGGGCGGCAGCCGGTGCGGCGCTGTGGATGCGGGTGGCCGGTCCGCTGTGCTGGTCCTGCTGGCGCACGGTGGTGGCCATGACCGCCGTCTGGTCGAACGCCGAGGGCGGCGTGACCGCCGTCGCGATCGAGCCGGAGACCGGCACCCCGAGCTCCTCGGCGATCGCGGCGGCGCTGGCCGGGCGGTCGGCCGGGTCCTTGGCCAGGCAGGACTCGACCAGGTCGCGCAGCTGCTCGGGGACCTGCTCGGGCAGCGGCGGGGGCGGGTCGTTGACCTGGGACAGGGCGGTGGCGACCGGGGTCTCGGCGTCGAACGGCCGCTTCCCGGTGAGCATCTCGTGGGCCACGATGCCCAGCGCGTAGATGTCGCTGGAGGGGGTGGCCGGCTCGCCCATCGCCTGCTCGGGCGAGATGTACTGGGCGGTGCCCATGACCTCGCCCGTCTTGGTGATCGCCGACCCGTGCAGGGCCCGGGCGATGCCGAAGTCGGTGAGCTTGGCCGTCCCGTCCGGGGTGACGATGATGTTGGCCGGCTTGACGTCGCGGTGGACGAAGCCGTTCTGGTGCGCCATCTCCAGCGCCGCGGCGGCCTGGCCGAGCACGGAGGCGGCCTCCTCGGGGCCGAGCGGGCCGCGCTCGGTGATCACCCGGGACAGCGGCTCGCCGGGGACGAGCTCCATGACCAGGTAGGACTCGCCGTCCTCCTCGCCGTAGTCGTGCACGGTGGCGATGTTGGGGTGGCTGAGCGCTGCGCTGTGGCGGGCCTCCGCCCGGAACCGGTCGACGAACTGGGTGTCGTCGGCGTAGCCGGCGCGGAGCAGCTTGATGGCGACGGTGCGTCCGAGGACGCCGTCGGTGGCCTCCCAGACCTCGCCCATGCCGCCACCGGCCACCCGCTCGGTCAGCGTGTAGCGGTTGCCCAGGACCGATCCGGTGCCGGCGCTCATCGGTTGACCACCGACTCGATGACCTGGCGGGCGATCGGTGCGGCGACCTTGCCGCCGAAGGCCTCGTTGCCGGCCCGGCCGCCGTCCTCGACGACGACCGCCACCGCGATGCGGGGGTTGTCGGCCGGGGCGAACGCCGTGAACCACGCGTGTGGCGGCAGCGGGGTGCCATCCGCAGCGGAGCCGTGCTCGGCCGTGCCGGTCTTGCCGGCCACGCTGACCCCGGGGATCTGGGCCGCGGTGGCGGTGCCGTTCTGGACGACCGCCTCCATCATGCGCGTCAACCGCGCCGCGACGTCCGGGCTCACCGCTTGGGACAGCTGTTCGGGAGAGGTCTCCTCGATGACATCGAGATCTGCACTGCGCACGTCCTTGACGAGGTAGGGCCGCATGACGACGCCCTTGTTGGCAATCGCCGCGCTCACCATCGCCATCTGGAGCGGGGTGACGCGCACGTCGTACTGCCCGATGGCCGCCTGCGCGGTCTGCGGGCGGTTCATCTGCTCCGGCACGGTGCTCGGCGTGACCCGCATGGGCACGCTGAGCTGGTCACCGAAGCCGAACTTCGCGGCCTGGGCGCGCAGGGCGTCGGCGCCCAGCTTGATGCCGAGGCCACCGAAGGAGGTGTTGCACGAGCGCTGGAGCGCCACCAGCAGCGTCGAGGTGCCGCCGGGGCCGCAGGGCAGCCGGTCGTCGTTGGGCAGCTTGGCGTTGGTGGTGTCGGGCAGCTTCAGCGTCGCCGGCCCCGGGATCTCCGAGTCCTCGGTGTACTGCCCCGAGGACAACGCAGCCGCCGCGGTCACCAGCTTGAAGGTGGAGCCCGGCGGGTAGAGGTCGCCGTTGATCGTCCGGTTGACGGCGGGGTTGCCCGGGGCGTTGTTGACCTGCTGCCAGGCACTGGCCACGGACTTCAGGTCGTGGCTGGCCAACGGGCTGGGGTCGTACTGCGGGTGGCTCACCATGGCCAGGATGGCCCCGGTGGACGGGTCGAGGGCGACGACGGCGCCGCGCTGGTCACCGAGGGCCTCGTCCGCGGCCTTCTGGGCGCGCGGGTCGATGGTCAGCTCCAGGCTCGCGCCGCTGGGCACCTTGCCGGTGACCATGTCGACGATGCGCCGGTAGAAGAGCTTGTCGGACTGCCCGGACAGCAGCGAGTCCTCGGAGCCCTCGAGGCCGCCGCCGGCGCCGTAGGTGAAGGAGTAGTAGCCGGTGACCTGGGAGTACAGCCGCGCCGAGGGGTAGGTGCGCAGCCACTTCAACTGGTCTTTGGAGGGCACCGACCGGGCAACCGGGGAGCCCCCGACGAGGATGGCGCCACGCTCACGCGCGTAGCTGGCCAGCAGGGTGCGCCGGTTGTTGGGCCGGTCCTGCAGGTCCTTGGCCTGGACGAACTGGATCCAGGTCGTCGCGATGAGCAGCGAGGCGAACAGCGCCGCCACGATGAACGACAGCCGGCGGATGGGGGCGTTCACGGCAGCTTCACCACTTCGGTCGCCGCGGAGGAGGCCGAGGACGCCACCGCGGTCTCGGCCACCGGCCGGCGGGCCTGGTCGCTGATCCGCAGCAGCAACGCCAGCAGGGCCCAGTTGGCCAGCAGCGAGGAGCCTCCGTAGGACAGGAACGGCAGGGTCAGGCCGGTCAGCGGGATGACCCGGGTGACGCCACCGACGACGACGAAGACCTGCAGCGCCATCGAGAAGGACAGGCCCGTGGCGAGCAGCTTGCCGAAGCCGTCGCGCACGCCGAGCGCCGTCCGCAGGCCGCGCTCGACGATGAGCACGTAGAGCATGAGGAGCGCGAACAGCCCGAACAGGCCCAGCTCCTCACCCATGCTGGGGTAGATGAAGTCGCTCTCGGCGAAGTAGGTGAAGTTGGGGTGGCCGCGACCCAGGCCGGTCCCGAGGAGCCCGCCGCTCGCCATACCCATCAGGCCCAGGACGAGCTGGTCGCTGACCTGCAGCGCCTGCTGGGAGAACGGGTGCAGCCACAGCAGCACGCGCTGCTGGAGGTGGCCGAACATGAGGTAGGCGGCGTAGGCGCCGAAGCAGAACAGCGTCAGGCCGATGGCGACCCACGACCGCCGCTCGGTCGCGACGTAGATCATCGCCACGAACAGGCCGAAGAACAGCAACGAGGAGCCGAGGTCGCGCTCGAAGACCAGCACGAGCACGCTGACCAGCCAGGCGATGAGGATCGGCCCGAGGTCGCGCGGGCGCGGGAAGGCGATGCCGAGGAAGCGCTTGCCGACCAGGGAGAGCACGTCCCGGGTCTGCACGAGGTAGCCGGCGAAGAAGACGGTCAGGGTGATCTTGGCGATCTCACCGGGCTGGAAGCTGAACGGCCCCAGGCCGATCCAGATCCGGTTGCCGTTGATGTTGCGACCCAGGCCCGGCACCAGCGGCAGGAGGAGCAGCCCGATGCTGGTCGCCATCGCGATGAACGTGAACCGGCGCAGCTGGCGGTGGTCGCGCAGCGCGATGATGACGGCGATCGCGATGATCACCCCCAGCGCGCTCCAGGTGAGCTGCTTGAACGCCATGCCCCCGCCGGTGCGCTGGTGGGCCAGGTCGAGGCGGTGGATCATCACCAGGCCCAGGCCGTTGAGCAGCGTGCCGATCGGCAGCAGCAGGGGGTCGGCGTAGGGCGCGCGCCAGCGCAGCACGAGGTGGAAGCCGCCGCCGAGGACCAGGAAGCCCAGGCCGTAGCCGAGCAGGTCCGGCGGGAACGTGCCCTGCACCGCCAGGCCCACGTTGAGGTAGGCCAGCATGACGATGCCGATGGCCAGCAGCAGCAGGCCCAGCTCGACGTTGCGTCGTGTCCGGGGGACGAGCGAGGTGACCGTGGACATCAGGACGCGGCGCCGCAGCTCTGGCCCTTGGCCTTCAGGGCCTCGCAGCTGACCGCCTCGGAACGCAGGTCGTCGACGATCTTGCGCGCGGCGGTCAGGCTCTCGGCGTTGAACGTGGCGTTGACCTTGCTGCGGTAGAAGTCGGGCAGGTTGTTGATGTCGACGTCGGTCGCGGTCTCGACGTGGGAGAGCTTGACCGGGCCGATGTTCTGGGACACCCCGCGGTAGATCGCCACGAAGCCGCCGGCCTCACCGACGAAGTACTGCCGCTGCGACCAGTCGTATGCCGCGTAGCCGCCACCGAGCACCACGGCCAGGATCAGCAGCATCAGCCCACCGCGCCGGAGCCACTTCCGGGCTCCTTTGGGCCCCTCCTCGGCCAGGGTGACCGAGCCCTCCTCCTCGGCGTCCTCGTCCTCGCCGGCCGCGGTGCGCGACAGGGCGGCGGCCTTGGCGGCGGGGGTCTGCGGCAGGGGGCGGGTGCCGGCGGCCTGCCGCTCGGCGGCGGCCCCGACGACCTGCGGGACGGTGGAGGGAGCCTCGGCCCGGTCGAGGTCGACGACGTCGCCGATGATCACGGTGACGTTGTCGGGGGCGCCGGCCTTGAGGGCGAGCTCGACGAGCCGGTCGGCGGTGTGGTCGGCGTCCGTGCCGGAGGCCATGACCTCGGCGATGGTGTCGCGCGCGACGAAGTCGGACAGGCCGTCGGAGCAGATCATGTAGCGGTCGCCCGGGCGGGCCTCGCGCAGCGACAGGTCCGGCTCGTCGTCGGGCTGGCCGGTCAGCACCCGGGTGACGATCGAGCGCTGCGGGTGGTGCTCCGCCTCCTCGGCGGAGATCCGGCCCTCGTCGACCAGGCTCTGGACGAAGGAGTGGTCCTTGGTGATCTGGGTCAGCGTGCCCTCGCGCAGCAGGAACGCCCGCGAGTCGCCGATGTGCGCCAGGGCCAGCTTGTTGCCGGTGCGCAGCAGGGCGATGACGGTGGTGCCCATGCCCCGCAGCTCGGGGTGCTCGTGCACGTTGCGCTCCAGCGCCTCGTTCGCCGACCGCAGGCGGGTCGCGAGCAGCTCGAGGGCGTCGTCGCCGCCGTGGGACTCGCCGTCGAGGTCGACCAGCTCCCCGATGGTGATCGAGGACGCGACGTCGCCGCCGGCATGGCCACCCATGCCGTCGGCGAGGACGAGCAGGTGGGGACCGGCATACCCGGAGTCCTGGTTGACGGAGCGGACGAGCCCGACGTCCGAACGCGCGGCGTACCGCAGGGCGATGGCCATCGGACCTACTTTCGCAACTCGAGGACCGTCTTGCCGATCCGCAGGGTCGTGCCGACTGCCACCGGCGTGGGGGTGCTGAGCCGGTTGGCGCCGAGGAAGGTGCCGTTGGTGGAGCCGAGGTCCTCGACGTACCAGCCGTCGCCGTCCCGGTAGACCCGGGCGTGGCGGCCGGAGGCGAAGTCGTCGTCGAGGACGAGGGTGCACTCGGGGTTGCGCCCGATGAGCACACCGGAGTCCTTGAGGTTCAACGTCGTCCCGGCCAGCGGTCCTTCCGTGACCGCGAGGGTAGCCGGGACCTTGCGGGCCGCGGCACGCGAGGCGCGGCTGGGCGCCTCGGCGGGGGCGGGCGGCTGCCGGTTGGGGCGGGCCTTGGGCTTGACCGGTGCCTTGCCGCGGCTGAGCACGCGGGTGCCGTAGAGGTCACCCCGCAGCACGCCGACGATGCTGAAGACGAAGACCCAGAGCAGGACCAGGAGACCGAGGCGGACCACGGTGAGGGTGAGCTCGCTCATCGCCGGCCCCTCACCGCCGGCCCGCGTGGAAGGTGATGGTGGTGCGGCCGACCGTGATCCGGTCGCCCTCCTCCAGTCGGTGGCTGGTGATGCGGTCCCCGTCGACGAAGGTGCCGTTGGTCGAGCCGAGGTCGCGGATGCTCGTCACCAGGTGGGGCCCGTCGCTCGTCACGCGGATCTCGCTGTGCTTGCGCGAGATGCCGGGGTCGTCCAGGACCACGTCGGCGGAGTCGTCGCGACCCAGGACCGTGATGGCGCCCATCAGCGGGTAGCGGTCGCCGTCGACCTCCAGCCATGGGCGGTCGTTGGGGTTGGCCCGGGGGGCCGGCGCGGGGGCGGCGGCGGGCTGGTGCTCGGTCGCGGCGGCCGGGGCAGCGGGCGCCGGGCGGGGCCGGGCCTTCGCGGTCGAGGTGCGCAGCCGGAAGACCCCGGTCTCGAGGTCGTCGTGGGCGCTGAAGTGCACCTGGATCGGGCCGCCGGGCGTGTAGTGCTGGGAGTCCGCGTGCTCCTGCGCCGAGGCGACGAGCTCGTCGGACAACGCATCGGAGAAGCTGCTCAGCCGCTCGTGGTCGGCCGGGCTGAGCTCGACGGTGTAGATGTTCGGCACGAACGTGCGCCCATGGCCCAGCACAGCGCCCTTGTCGTCCATGGCGCGCCGGATCGCCGCAGCGATCTCGACCGGCTGCACCTCGGACTTGAAGGCTCGGGCAAAAGCGCCGTTGACCGCGCGCTCGAGACGCTGCTCGACTCGATCGAACAGTCCCACGTGAACTCCTCCTCGGGGTTGGCCTCCCGATCGTAGCCGTCGCGGTTGAGTATGCCGGTCGCGTGCTAGCCTGAGCCGCTTCCTGGAGCCCGGGAGAGGCCCCGCCAGAACGTCCCGATTTGGGATTTCGGCGGTCTCTCCGACACACTAGGCAAGCGCGCGCGAGTGGCGGAATAGGCAGACGCGCACGGTTCAGGTCCGTGTGCCCGAAAGGGCGTGGGGGTTCAACTCCCCCCTCGCGCACCAGACTCGAAGGGGTCGCCGAGAGGCGGCCCCTTCGTCGTGTCCGCACCCTTGTTCTGGAGTCGCGGTCCGTGGAGGGGGCGAAGGCCCCTTCTGCCACAGCGCAGCACCACGTGAGGCTGGGAGAGCGGTGGCCCGGACCGGGCCGCCGGCTCGGGAGGTGCGTCATGGACACGGACGAGACCCGGCAGGACCCGAAGGCAGGAACGCCCTCCGCCCTGGTGCTGCCTGAGCACGAGCACACGCGGCTGTGCGGGGCGCCGGACCGGGTCGTCGTCGGGGTGGACGACACCGCCCGCTCCAGGGAGGCCCTGCGGTGGGCGGCGCGAGAGGCAATGTGGCACTCCTCGCACCTGCACGTCGTCCACGCCTCCGAAGCGGAGGAGGCGCAGGCGGAGGCAGTCGTGCGCGCGATGCTGGACGAGGTCTACCAGCAGGTGCACCTCCCTCCCACCGCGGAGGATCGCGCTCCTGCCGGTCCTCCGGTGGTCGAGGTCGAGTACCTGCATGCCCGCTCGCGGGCCCCCGAGGCCCTGGTGGCCGCCTCCCACGGCGCGGCCGTGCTGGTCGTGGGCGCGCACTCCACCCACCATTTCGCGCAGCTCGTGACCTCGGTGTCCCACCGTGCGGCCGCGTTCGCCACGTGTCCGGTCGCCTTCGTGCGCCAGGGGCAGTACCAGGAACCGCCGGCCCACGCCCGGGTCGTGGTCGGGGTGGATGACAGCCAGACGGCCCGCGATGCCCTGCGATGGGCGGCGCGAGAGGTGTCGCTGCGCAGACGACAGACCCGACAGGACTGGCGGCTGGAGGTGCTGCACGCGGCCCCGGCGGAGCAGAAGTTCCTCCTCGTCCACCCCGCCTCGGGCGCACCGGCCACAGAGCGGATGACCCCGCCGGAACAGCTGCTGGACTACCTCCGCACCGAGGTCCTGACCGGTGACGCCGAACGCGACGTGCCCGTCGACTACACGATCACCTACGCGGACCCCGTCGGTGCTCTCGTCGAGGCGGCGACCGGGGCCGACCTGCTCGTCATCGGCTCCTCGGGCCGCGGCATCCTCAGCGACGTCCTGCAGCCTTCTGTAGCCAGGGAGATCGTCGACCGCGCCCCGTGCCCGGTCGTGGTCGCGGCCTCCACGCCCGAGGACCGTTCCGCCCGGGTCCGTGAGGCGACGATCGCCGAAGAGCGCGCGTCGGTCACCGGACGACAGTCGTCCTCACCGTCCTGAGCCGGCACGGCGGCACGATCACCGGGACGATCACCGCGAAGGGCGCTGGTCCCCGGCCTCCCCCGCGGTCAGCAGCGCGCGCAGCGCGGCGCGGTCGAGCGGGGAGGTCTGGGTGGTCTGCAGGAAGTCCACCACCGTCCGGACGAAGCGGGCCGGCTCGTCCTGGTGCGGGAAGTGGCCGGACTTCTCGAAGACCTCGAGCGTGCTCCCGGCCAGCGCGGCGTGGGCTGCCCGGGCGTGGGCGACGGGGATGAGCGTGTCCCCCGCACCCCACACGATCAGCGTCGGACGCCCCTGCGCGAGATACAGACGGTCGGTGGCGCTGACCCGCTGCCCGCCCGGACCCACCACGCTCCTCAGGGTGTGCACGAAGGCTGACCGGGCGGGAAGGTCCGCCAGCGAGGCATAGCCGCGAGCAGCTTCGACCATCGAGGGCTGGAGCCGGATGGGGAGTCGTTCCAGCAGCCGGGGACACGGCCACGCCGGCGTCGGCACGCGCCGGTGGGCGATCACGGGGAGCACCAGCTCCGCCCCAGGCAGGGTGGCGGCCCGGAGGGCGAGGCTGACCTCCCGCCCGAGGCCACCACTGGATACCAGCACCATCCGGTCACAGTGCTCGTAGTACTGGTAGGCGAACTGCATCGCCACGCCACCCCCGAGCGAGTGCCCGACCACCGAGGCCCGGTCGTGACCCAGCCGCAGGAGCAGGTCCCGGACCAGGCTGGCCAGGGCACCGAGGGAGTAGTCGGTCGCCGGCTTGTCGGACTCGCCGTGGCCGAGCAGGTCGGGGGCGATGACATGCGCGTGCTCGGCCAGGCCCGGGATGACCGGCTCCCACGTCGCGCTGCTGCTCGTGATCCCGTGAACCAGCAGCAGCACCGGTAGTCGCGGGTCGCCGGCCTCGCGATAACTGATCCGGTGGCCGTGCAGGCTCACCGCTGCGGTCCGCATCTTGGCCTCCGGCCGGGTCACCTACCAAGGATCCGACAGCCCACCGACCGTGTCCACACCTGCGGTCAGGGGGCCGGCGGCAGGGTCGGGGTGGGGAGCGGGGGAACGGTCACGCCCGGGATGGTCGGCGTGGGGACCGGGGACACGGTCACGGTCGGGAGCGTCGGGATGGGTGCCGGGGGAGCCGTCACGCCCGGCAGGGTCGGGGTGGGTGCCGGGGGAACGGTCACGCCCGGGATGGTCGGCGTGGGGACCGGGGACACGGTCACGGTCGGGAGCGTCGGGATGGGTGCCGGGGGAGCCGTCACGCCGGGCAGCGGCGGCGCGGTCAGCGTCGGCGAAGGGACCGGGGGAACGGTCACGGTCGGGAGCGTCGAGGTGGGGACCGGGGGAACGGTCACGCCCGGCAGGGTCGGGGTGGGTGCCGGGGGAAGCGTCACGCTGGGCAGTGTCGGCGTCGGGACGGCCGGCACGGACGGCGCAGACGGAACCGACGGGAGGGACGGCGCAGACGGAACCGACGGCGTGCCCGACACCGAGGGGAGCCCCGAGCCACCCGTTCCGGTGCCGCCGACGGAAGAGGAGCCACCTCCGCCTCCGGCCGGGCCCGCCCCACCGGCGGACCCACCGGTGCCGACTGACCCGCTACCGCCGGTGGTTCCGCCGAGCGGCGTGGGTCCCGGCAGCGGTACGCCGCCCACCGCACCGGACGGCGGCGTGGGTCCCGGCAGCGAGGCGGGGCCAGGCATCGTCAGGCCGACCGGCGACCGCTGGAGCTGGCGCGAGACCGGCGGCAGAGCCTGGCTCGTGCGCGCCGTGCTCTTGACCATGCCGTGCGACGACGGATCGGGGAAGCCTGGAAGGTGAAGGTGCGGCACGACATACATGCCGATGCGGATGATCGCGTACGCCACCACAGCGGCCCCGAAGACGATGACGGACGTGCTGGTGAAGGACCTGTGGCTCAGACGCACGGGCGGTTCCTCTCGGTAGGGCTTCCTGTTGGGCCGTCGTCCTCAGACGAGGTCGAGGCGTTCGGTGTGCACGTGTGACGTGGGGATCCCCAGACGCCGCAGTGCTGTGTGGACTCCGGCGACCATGGCCGGCGGCCCGCTCACGAAGTAGTCGAGGTCGGCCCGGCGACGGGGCAGGTGCGCCGCCAGCACGCGCTCGGTGAGCCGGCCCCTGCCCCCGGACCAGCCGGGCGGCGGGCTCTCGAGCAGCTCGACGACGCGCAGCCGGAGGCGAGAGGCGATGTGGGCTATCTCGGCGCGGAACAGCAGCTCCTCGATGCGGTCGGCGCAGGTGAACAGCACGTGCTCGCGCTCGTCCCCCTCGGCGGCGAGTGCACGCAGGGTGCTCATGATCGGCGTGATCCCGACGCCGCCGGCGATCAGCACCAGGCCGCGCGCCCGGCGCGGCTCGGGCGTGAAGGCGCCGTGCGGACCGTCCACCCAGACCAGGGTCCCCGGCGCCACCCGCCGGGCGGCAGAGCCGTAGTCGCCGAGGTTCTCCACGGTGAACTCGAGCTCTCCGCTGCGCCGCGGCGGCGACGAGATCGTGAACGGGTGCTCGTCGAAGCCCAGCGGCGTGCGCCCGATGCGTACCCACGCGAACTGCCCGGGCCGGAACCGGGTCAGCCCGCGGTGCCCCCACGGCTCGAGCACGAGCGTCGTCACGCTGGGGCTCTCGGCACGCAGCTCTTGCACCAGGTAGGGGTGGACGAGCGCGCGCAGCGGTCGCCACACCCACCGCCGGAGCCAGACGGCGAGCACCAGGGCGAGCAGGAACGTGAACCAGCGCGCGAACGCCGACTGCGCGACCAGGTGGCGCAGCAGGTAGACGTGCAGCCCGCAGAGCGCGACGGCGGCCATGGCGAGCAGCACGTGCAGGGCACGCCACGCCTCGTGGGCGCGCCCCGCGGAGCGCCCCCGCCATCGGGAGGTGAGCACGAGCAGGAGCAGGGCGGCGCCTCCGCCCACCGCGGCCCGTGTCGCCGGGCGCCCGCGGAACGGGTCGAGCACCGCCCGTCCGGCCGGGTCGCCGAGGACGACGCCCGTGACATGCACCAGGGCGAACCCCAGGGCCGACACGCCGAGGAGCCGGTGCACGCCCATGACGACGTCGATGCCCAGCCCCGAGGACAGGCTGCGGAGGCGCTTGGGCAGGATGAAGGTGACCGCGAGCAGCGACAGGGCGACCAGGCCCGAGGCCACGGAGACCTCGTATGCCGGGTTGGCGGCCCTCGGCGGGCCGCTCCGGAGAGCCAGGCCGAGGGGGACGAGCACCACGGCGAGGTAGAGGATCGCCGCCGTGGGGCGGATCAGCCTTCGTGCCACTCGTCATCCAAGGGGTCGGGGACACCTGCTCCCCTGCCCCGCCGGAGGCCTATGAGGACACCGACGACAAGGCCCGCATGTTACTCGCGAGCACGTCCCCCCGACAAGATCCCGAAGGTCCTGAACTGCCCCTGACCTGCGCACTCGCGGGGCCAGCGGAGTCCGTCGCGTGGAGGCGCCGTCGCACCACAGGCTCGTCCCACGACACGAGCGGGTGCGCGTCTGTCGTGGGACGAACCGGTGCGCGATGCGGCCGGGGTGACCGGTCAGGTGGTGATCGTCAGCACGTGGTGGCCGGCGGTCGTGGGCACGGTCACCTCCACGCCGCGGTTGGTGGTGGTGACGGTGTAGTTGCGGATGACCCTGCCGTCGAGGGTGACGGTCCGCGGGGCGGTGCCGCGGGGCAGCGTGTGCCCGATGACCACGGTGCCCGCGCCGACGCCGCGGCCGACGGAGACCTCGGTCCGGTAGGTGCTGCCGGTGTGGCTGGCCAGGACGTCCGCCGAGCCGCCGCCGAGGCGGATGTCGCGGCCGGCGACCGATGGCTGCCCGGCGGGCACCTGGGGCACGACCGCGAGCCGGCCCACGCCGAGGTCGGGGCGCACCCCGAGCCACTGGTGGACGACAGCCCACGCCGTGCCGTAGTTGCCCCAGGCCTGCATGAACATCGAGCGGCAGGTCCAGCAGCGGTCGATGTTCGCGCCCTGGTCGGGGGAGGGGAAGATCTCCGGCATCGCGCCCGGCTGCTCGTCGGGCGTGCCGCCGGTGGCCGGCTCGGCGAACATCGGCTCGGCCAGGGCGTGGGTGTAGCGGCCCTGCTGGTCCGCGCCGAGGCGGCCGTAGTTGCCCTCACCCACGGACTGGATCGAGGTGGTCAGGCCGAAGATCACCTTCTCGCCCTGGCCGTTGGCGCCGCCGCCGCAGCCGGTGTGGAACAGCCCCGGGTTGAGGGGCGCCGTGCCGCTGAAGCAGTCGTTCTCCCGGCCCGCCAGGGCGGTGGTGCCGTGCTCGTACGGCGCGAGCCCCGGCTGCGCCTGCCCGTTCGGGGCCAGCTCCACCTCCATCGGCGTCTGGCCGATCCAGTGCTTCTGGAACGACTGGACGTTGCCCGGGTCGGTGAGGGAGTCGGCATACTGGCCGGCCGCCTGGTCCCACCAGGTGGGGTCGAAGCGCTGCTGCAGCCTGGTGGCCAGGTCGTTGGCCCACGTCGCGGTCGCCGTGTCGCCCTTCGAGCGGGCCATGTCGGCCAGGTCGAACAGGCCGCGGATGAAGTAGACGGTGTTGTCGAGCTTCTCCGTGCCCATGCCGGTGCGCTCGACGTTGCCCAGGCCCTCGGGCCAGCCGTCGTGGTCGGCGTCCAGCTGCGAGACCACGTAGTGCAGGTTGCGCTTCGTGAAGTCGTACATCTCGTCGCGGAAGCCGTTGTCGCCGGTCCAGCGCCACAGCAGCGCCACCGCGCTGGGGAACTTCACCGTCTCGTCGGTGTTGAAGTCGTACGCCGTCGTCCCGTCGGGGTTGGTGTGCCGGGAGTCGTGGCCGAACCACGTCGAGCCGTCCGCGACCGTCTCGTGGGAGACCACGCCGGAACGGTGGTTGAGGAGGTCGGAGATGTCGCGCAGCGCGCGCAGGTGCGACTTGATCGCCTCGAACTGCCCGACCGAGACCGCGGCGAAGGAGGTGTACTCCGCGTCGGTGCCGAAGATCCACGGGTAGTCGGGGTAGCCCGCGCCGATCCACGTCGCCTCGGGGACGGTGCCCAGCGGCTCCGGGAACTGCTTGCCCTGGTCGGTCCAGCGGATCTGCAGGTCCCTGGCGCTGAGGGTCAGGTCGGCGAGGTTCTGCTTGCCCCAGTCGACGGCCTGCTGCACCAGCGGGTCGCCCGGCAGTGACAGCTTCGTGCGGTTGGCCAGCCCGTCACGGGCGTGGACCTTGGCGGCCAGCTGGGCGGCGGGAGCCTTGAGCAGCCCCGCGAGCTCCTGCTGCGCCGCGGCCTGGCCCTGGTCGGAACCGGCGACCCCGAGCCAGACGGTCGTGGACCCGCCGGCCGGCAGGGACAGCCGCCAGGTCAGCTCGCCGCCGGTGCCGTGGCCGAACGGCCCGTCGTCGCAGGCGGCCGGCTTGGGGTCGGCCGGAGCGCCCGGCTCGGTGCCGGTGCAGCGGTGCCCTGGCTGCGGACCCCAGTACTGGGACCCGACGGCGCCGGACTGCGGCTGCTGGGCGGTCCCGACGACTGCCGCGTAGTGGTGCTCGGGGGCTCCGGGCAGCGCGCCGTCGTCGGTGAAGACGAGGTGCTTGCCGTCATACCGGCCCTGGTCGGGCAGGTTGTCGCTGGCGTTGGGCTTCACGCCGTCGAAACCCCACGGGTACTGCCCCATGAGCTCGGAGTGGGCGTCCACCTTGAGCGTGGTGGTCCGCGCCGCGCCGGGGTTGGTGATGGTCAGGCCGAACAGGGCGCCGCGGCGCCCGTCCGGCACCACGTCCGTGCGCCGCACCTGCAGCCCGGCGGTCTGCGGCAGGTCGTAGCGGGTGTAGCCGCGCCCGCTGGTGAACTTCGTGGCCGGTCCGACCCACTGGTCGTCCAGGCCGAACCACACGCCGTCGAGCAGCTTGACCGGCGGCGTCCAGATCCCGCCCATCTCGCCGGTGATGTGCCAGCCGTTGGCGTAGAACCGGCCGTCCTCGAACCCGAGGGAGTAGGCGCGCGTGCCGGCCGCGACCTCGCGGCGGTCCTGCAGCCGGCTCGTCGTCGACACCTCGCGGCCCGGCCCCGGGTCACCGGGTGGCGCAGCGGAGGCGGGCGCCTGGGTGAGGCCGGCCAGTGCGGGGACGAGCGCGGTGAGCGTCAGGGCGACGAGGGCTCTGCGGGACATGGGGGCCTCCGGGCGTCGGGCCGACGCAGCGCCGCGCCGGAGGGCCTGTCCGCCCGGACCCGGTCTGTGCCGGTTTGTCCTGTCTGCGCCGGACGCTACTCCTGCACCACCCGCCCCACCACCGGACGGCAGACGCTTCAGCCCCGGAAGGCCCGCCCGATGACGTGCGCGGTCGGCGGGACGAGGCCTCCAGGGCTGTACCCGAACCGGTCCAGCGCCTCAATGGCGAAGCCGGCCCCGGTGACCGCCCGCGGGGTGTCCCGGTTGGGGTGGCAGCCGCCGGCCAGCCGCGTCCACAGCGGGGTCGCCACGTCCTCCAGGAGGCCGACGAGCGCCGACCTGGACCGCACGTGCTCGTAGAACGCCAGCACCCCGCCCGGCCGCAGCACCCGGTGGGCCTCGGCCAGCACGGCGGCCTGGCTGTCGACCGAGCAGAGCAGGAGCGAGGCCACGACCGCGTCGCAGCTGCCGTCGGCCAGGGGCAGCGCCGCGGCGTCCGCCGCCACCACCGCGACCGGCACGGCCGCGGACCGGGCCAGCCGCGTGGCCTCGACCCGCAGCGTGGGCTCCGGCTCGACGGCGACCACGCGGGTCACCGAGGCGGGGTACCGCGCGAAGTTCAGGCCCTGTCCCGCGCCGAGCTCGCAGACCACCCCGGTGAGGCCGGCCAGCAGCCGGTCCCGGTGCTCGCCGACGCCACGCTCGTCTGCCTGGGGTGCCAGGCGCAGGTAGGCCCGGGCGAAACGCGGGTTCTCCAGCCGCCGGCCCATGCGTCCGACCCTAGGCCGGGACACCGCGCGGCACAGGTGGTTCGCGCAGGCTCAGCGGCCGAGCACGTGGGGACCGGACGGCATACCGGTGGTGAAGCGGGCCAGGCCGAACGCCGCGACGTCCGCGTCCGGGGTCCGGCCCTCGGCCAGGTCGGCCAGCACGAGGCCCATCAGCGCCGAGAACTTGAAGCCCTCACCGGAGTCGCCGCACGCCAGCACCACCCCGCCGGGCAGCGTGTCGATGACGAACCGGCCGTCCGGCGAGTCCGTCCAGCAGCACACCTGCGCGTCGATGACCTCGCGGCCCACGGCCGTCAGCGTCCTCCCCACCCGCTGCGCGGTGTATGCCGTGAGGGCGGCGTCCGGGTTGCGGTCGCGGTCCGCGAGGGTCCAGTCCCGCAGCGGACGGTCCAGGCCGACCTTGAAGCCGACGCCGGGGGTGGGCATGGAGTAGAGCCCCGGCTCCTCGCCCCGCGGCCCGTCGAAGAGGCACGGGTGGTCGTCGTGGGCGTGCGGGTCCGACGCCACCCCGAGGTGCACCACCTGCTCCAGGTGCGGGCGCAGCGGCAGGTCGACGCCCAGCCCGCGCAGCAGGTCGCGGGTGCCGGGACCAGGGGCGAGGACGACGACGTCCGCGTCCAGGGCCGTGCCGTCGTCCAGGGTCACCCGCGGCCCGGCCGGGCGCGTCTCGACGGAGACCACCGTGCCGCCGACCCGCAGCGCACCGCCAAAGGCCTCGAACAGCCCGGCCTGCGCGGCCATCGACGCGGCCGCGAGCACCGGGCCGGCCTCCTCCTGCCACACCGCGTCGCGGCCGTCGGGCACCAGGCCGGGCACGACCCGTGCCACCTCGTGGGCGGCGACGACCTCGTGCGGCACGCCCTCGGCGGCCAGCGCCCCGACGACCGCGGGCAGGGACACGTCGTCGCGCCAGAGCAGACCGCGGCGCAGGAACACCGTCGTCCCGCTGCGCGAGGCCAGCCGCTCCATCGCCTCGACGCTGCGCCGCGCCAGCCGCACGCGCACCGCGTCGGGGTGGGTCAGGCGCCACAGGCGGGTCGGCCCCGGTGAGGACGAGAGCGCGTTGGCCACGCCGAACCGGTCGACCAGCGTGACCTCGTGGCCCCGCCCGGCGAGCTCGGCCGCCGCCGGCAGCCCCCAGGCCCCTGCACCCACCACCACGCACCGCATGCGCGGCACCCTAGGCGGAGCGGCGGCCCCGGCGCGCGCGCAGGTAGTCGGCCACGACGTACTCCCCGAGCCGGGAGACGTCGGGGGTGAACACCCGCCCGGCCGCCCGCCGCGCGACCGCGTCGACGAAGCGGGCCAGACCGGGGTCCTCCCCGAGCATGAACACGTTGAGCGTCGCGCCGTAGCGGGCCAGCTCGTCCACCTGCGCCACGGTCGCCCGCAGCGTCGCGCTCGTGGGCGGCCACATGAACTCCGGTATGCCGTCCGGCCCCAGGTGCGCGGTCGGCTCGCCGTCGGTGACCACGAGGACGACGGGCTCGGCGTCGGGGTGCCGGCGCACGTGGCGCAGCGCGAGCATGAGCGCGTGCTGCAGGTTGGTGCCCTGCACCCACTCCGGCTCGACCTCGGCGAGCTGCACCGGCGAGAGCCGCCTGGCGGCGATGTTGAACCCGATGACCTGCAGGGCGTCCTGGCGGAAGCGGGTCTCCACCAGGTGCGACAGGGCCAGGGCGGTCTGCTTCATCGGGCCCCAGCGGCCTTCCTGCACCATCGAGAACGACAGGTCCACGCACAGCGCCACCGCCGCCGTGGTGCGCCGCTCGGTCTCGATGACCTCGAAGTCCTCCACCTCCAGCCGCACGCCACCGGCGCGGATACCGCCGCGGCGCAGCGCGTTGCCGACGGTGCGGGCGGCGTCGATCGGCAGCTCGTCGCCGAAGACCCATGGCCGGGTCAGCCCGGTCGGCTCGTCGGCCTGGCCGGTGCGCTGCTCGTCGTGGTCGCCGCGGGCCGCGGCGTCGAGGTGGGAGAAGACCCGGCGCAGGGCGGTCTCGCCCAGCCGGCGGACCGCGCGCGGGGTCAGCCGCAGCCCCTCCTCGCCCTGGGTCAGGTAGCCCTGGCGCTCGAGCTCGCGCTCCAGCTGGCGCAGTGCCTGGACGTCCGCCGCCGCGGCCGACCCGAGCCGGCGCTCCAGCGTCTCGACGTCGACGTCGTCCAGGGTCGAGCCGACGTAGCCCTGGGACAGCTGGCGCTCCAGTGACTCCAGGTCGGCCAGCTCCGAGACCGCCTCCACGGCCTCGCTGTAGCCGAGCGAGGGCCCGCCCGGCTGCATGCCGACCGGGCGGCCCCGGTCCATGCCCGGCCGCAACGCGCGCAGGTTGTCCGAGAGCTGGCTCATCTGCGAGGCCAGGTCGGGGTCGGACAGCGCCTCGCTCATGAGCTGGGCCAGCTGCTCGCGCTGCTCCGGCGAGAGCGAGGCCATCATCCGCTGGGCGGCCGCCTGCCGCCGGGCGAGGGCGTCGATGAGCTCGTCGACGTCCTGGGGGTCCTCGGGGAAGAACTCCCCGTGCCGGTCCATGAACTCCCGGAACTGGTCGGACGTGTCCTCGCCGCGGGCGTGGGCGGCCAGCAGCGCGTTGAGGTCGGCCAGCATGTCCTTGACCCGCTGCATCGTCTCCGGGTCGCCGCCGGACAGGGCCTGCTTCAGCCCGGCGAACTGGGCGTCGAGCACCTCGCGGCGCAGCATGTCCTTGATCGACTCGTAGGTCTGCCGGGCCTGCGGGGAGTGCCACTGGTAGTCCGACAGCGCGCGCACCGCGCCGGCGGTGTCGTCGGGCAGGGTGGCCAGCTCCATCTCGGCCATCCGGGCTGCATCCGAGGACTCCGAGGCGAGCTGGTCGCGCTCCTCGGCCAGCGCCTGGTCCAGCGCGGCCCGCACCTGGTCCAGGGTCCCGGCGAGGTCACCACGCCGGCGGGCCGACTCGCGCATCCGCCGGATCCGTTCGCGCAGCTCGTCCAGGCCCTGCCGGCCGGACAGCCCCTGGCGCAGCAGGTCCTGCAGCGCCTCGCGGACACCGCCGCCGGCCAGCACCTCCCGGCCGATGGCATCCACGGCCGAGCGCACGTCGTACGGCGGGGCGAGCGGGTCCGGGCCACCGCGCCACGGGCCGTAGCGGAACCGGCCGTGCGGGCTGTCGTGCGGCTGGGCGGCCATGGCTCTCAGGCCCCGTAGACCGTGCGCCCGGCGACGGTGTCCTTGTCGATGCGCCTGGTCAGGTGCAGCCCCTCGAGGACGAACTCCACCGCGGCGGCGGTCTCGCCGACACTGGCGTCGTCGCCGTGGCCGAGCCGGTCGAGCACCTTGGACAGGCCCGGCACGGTGCCGAGCTGGCCGAGCAGCTCGGCCGCCGGCACCAGCTCGCCGGTCTCGACGACCGACCCGTCCTCGAACAGCGCGGTGAAGCCGGTCAGGTCCAGGCCGGCCAGCCGTGAGCGGAACGTCTCGGCGACGGCGACCCGCAGCAGGTGGTCGAGCACCTCGCGCTCGCGGCCCTCCTCGCCCATCTCGAACTCGACCTTGCCCAGCAGGGTGGGCACCACGCCGGGCACGTCGCAGACCCGGGCCACGACTGCGTCGTCGCCCGTGCGGGCGGACCGGCGCAGCGCCGAGGCCGAGACAGCCTCGGTGGCGGCGATGGAGAACCGGGCCGAGACGCCGGAGCGCTGGTCGACCGACGCGGACTCGCGCAGCCCGCGGGTGAACCGGGCCACCACCTCCACGAGGTGCTCCGGGACGCTCGCCACGACGGCGGACTCCTGGGCGATGAGCTCGACCTCGTCGGCCACGTCGAGCTGGTAGTGGGTGCGGATCTCGGCGCCGAAACGGTCCTTGAGCGGGGTGATGATCCGGCCGCGGTTGGTGTAGTCCTCGGGGTTGGCGGTGGCCACCAGCAGCAGGTCCAGCGGTAGCCGCAGCGAGTAGCCGCGCACCTGGATGTCGCGCTCCTCCAGCACGTTGAACAGCGCCACCTGGATCCGCTCGGCCAGGTCGGGCAGCTCGTTGAGGCCGAACACGCCGCGGTTGGTGCGCGGCACCAGCCCGTAGTGCACCGTCTCGGGGTCACCGAGCGTGCGGCCCTCGGCCACCTTGACCGGGTCGACGTCACCGACGAGGTCACCGACGGAGGTGTCCGGGGTGGCGAGCTTCTCGGCATACCGGGTGTCGCGGTGGCGCCACACGACCGGCAGCTCGTCACCGACCTCGGCCAGCAGCCGCTGGCAGCGCACGCACACCGGGTCGGTGGGGTCGTCGTTGATCTCGCAGCCCTGCACCACCGGCGACCACTCGTCGAGCAGGCCGGCCAGGGTGCGCATGAGCCGGGTCTTGCCCTGCCCGCGCTCGCCGAGCAGGACCAGGTCGTGCCCGGCCAGCAGCGCGGTCTCGAGCTCGGGCAGCACGGTGTCGTCGAAGCCGACGATGCCGGGGAACGCGGGCTCACCCGAGCGCAGCCGCGCCAGCAGGTTGGCCCGGATCTCCTCCTTGACCGTTCTCGGCTCCCAGCCGGAGGCACGGAGCTCGGCCAGGGTCGTGGGCAGCGCGGAGAGCGTCATGCCTTCGACACTACGTCTCGGCGTCAACCCCCTTGTGGCTCACGCCAGTCCGGCGGAGGCCCCGGCGCCAGGTCGGGGTCCGTGGCACCAAAGGTCCGCACCGGCCCTGGTGGCGTCCGCGGCCCCTCGAAGCGCACCGTCACCAGCGAGCGTCCCGACCCCCACACCCAGCCCGCGCCGAGGGTGGCGTGCACGACGTCCTGGCCCGGCCGCCATACCTGCGGTGCTGCCGCGGCCGGCTCCTGCGCCTCGGCCGGCTCCACCGGCGTGGCCTCGGCCTCCGGGGTGCCGAACAGGTCGTCCTGGACGAAGTCGGACAGGCCCGAGACGCCCACCCCGAGCAGCCGGACCCCGTCGGCGACGTCGACCTCGGCGAGCAGGCGGTATGCCGTGTGGGCCAGCGCGCGCCCGTCGTCCGTGGCCTGGGTGAGGGTGGTCGAGCGGGTGAGGGTGCTGAAGTCATACCGGCGCAGCTTGAGGGTGACCGTGCGACCGGCGGTGCCGGCCCCGCGCAGCCGGGCCCCGACCCGGGCGGTGAGCAGGTCGATCTCGCGGCGCAGCGCGGCCGGGTCGGTGATGTCGCGGGCGAAGGTCTCCTCCGCCGAGACGCTCTTGGCCTCGCGCTCGGCCACGAGCGAGCGGTCGTCCTGGGCCCGGGCCAGCCGGTGCAGCGAGGTGCCGTGGGCCTGGCCGAAGAGGCTGAGCAGGTCGGCCAGCTCCAGCCGGGCGAGGTCGCCAACGGTCTCGACGCCCAGCGGGCGCAGCCGCTCGGCGGTGGCAGGCCCGACGCCGCCGATCGAGCGGACCGGCAGGGGGTGCAGCACCTCCAGCTCCTCGCCGGCGTCGACGACGGTGAGGCCGTCGGGCTTGCGCAGCTCGGAGGCCACCTTGGCCATCATCTTGGAGGTGCCGACCCCCACCGAGGCGGTCAGCCCGCCGGTGAGGTCGCGGAGGCGGGCGCGCAGGTCGGTGGCCAGCGCGGTCACCGCCTCCACGCTCGGGTCGAAGCCGGGGATCTCGGCGAGGTCGACGTACGCCTCGTCGATGGAGACCTGCTCCACCAGCGGGGAGCACTCGCGCAGCACGTCCATGACGACCCGCGAGGAGAGCCGGTAGGCGTCGAACCGCCCGGCAAGGAAGGCCGTGCCGGCCGGTCCGCGTCGACGCGCTTCGGCGGTCGGCATGGCCGAGCGGATGCCGTAGCGCCGGGCCTCGTAGGACGCCGTGGCGACCACCCCGCGCCCGCCGACCCCGCCGACCACGACCGGCTTGCCGCGCAGCGAGGGCTTGTCGCGCTGCTCCACGGCGCTGAAGAAGGCGTCGAGGTCGAGGTGCATGACGCTGGGCCGCGACCGCATCGGACGCCTCACCTCCTGACTCGTGGGACCCCCCCATTCTCGGGGTCGCCCCTGACGGTGCGGTGGTAGACATCGACCCATGACCACCTCGACCCTGACCCTGCCGGACGGCCGCGTGCTGGAGTACGTCGAGGGCGGTGACCCCGCCGGCGTGCCCACCCTCGTCCACCACGGCACCCCCGGAGGCCCGGTGCTCGACCCGGGCTGGGAGTCCAGCGCCCGCGAGCACGGCCTGCGCCTGGTCCTCGCGGCCCGCCCGGGGTATGCCGGGTCGACGCGGCACCCGGGGCGGTGCGTCGCCGACGTCGTCGCCGACACGGTCGCCCTGGCCGACCACCTCGGCGTCGACCGGTTCGTCACCTGGGGCTGGTCCGGCGGCGGACCGCACGCCCTGGCGTGTGCCGCCCTGCTGCCCGGGCGGGTGGTGGCCGCGGCGACGCTGGCCGGCGTCGCGCCGTACGACGCCGAAGGCCTGGACTTCATGGAGGGCATGGGCGAGGGCAACATCGAGGAGTTCGGCCTGGCCCTGTCGGGCGAGGAGGCGCTGCGGCCGCTGGCGCAGGAGCAGGGCGCGGCGATGGCTGACGTGACGCCGGCGGAGCTGGCGGAGGCGATGGCGCCGCACCTGACCCCGGTCGACGCCGCGGAGATCACCGGCCCCGGCACCATCGGGGCGACGCTGGCCGCGCAGACGCGGACCGGCTTCGCGAGCGGCGTCGACGGTTGGGTGGACGACGACCTGATGTTCACCCGGCCCTGGGGCTGCAACCTCGACGGCATCCGGGTCCCGGTGTTGCTGCTGCAGGGCCGGCAGGACGCGATGGTGCCCTTCGGCCACGGCCAGTGGCTGGCCCGGCAGCTCGACGGCGTCGTCGACGCCCGACTGACCGAGGAGGACGGCCACCTGACGCTGGTGACGCGCCGCCTGCCCGAGGTGTTCGGCTGGCTGCGCGGGCGGTGGGACGCCGTCACGGGGTGAGCCCGTCCCGCAACGGCGTCCCTGCGCCGGCTCAGCCCTGCTGCGGCAGCAGGCCGGGCAGTGAGCGCGTGCCTTCGATCCGCACGGCCTGGAGCAGGCGCGGGTCGAGGCCCAGCAACCGCAGGATCGTCGGGGCGACCTGGGTGGTCTCCACCGGGGCGGGGACGCGGGAGCCGGGGTGGCCGGCCGGGCCGCTGACGACCAGCGGGACGTCCCGGTCCTGGGGGTCCGCGCCGCCGTGCTCGGCGATCTTGGAGGTCCCGCCGGTGAACACCACGCCGTGCCGGGCGATCCCGACGACGTCGGGGTGCCTGGCCTCGTCCACCCCCACGCCGAAGAACCGCGCGGCGTCGGTACCGGCGTACACACTGGTCAGCCCGGAGGCGGGCACGGTGCGGGAGGCGCCATGGATGTCGTTGCCGGTGGCGGGGTGGCCCAGCAGGTAGGCGCGGACGAAGTCCGTCGCTGCGGCCGAGCGGTCGCGCAGCCACAGCTGGACGATGTCGTCGTCGGTGCTGAACGCCACCAGGTCACCGGCGCCGGGGTGGGCGGTGGACCAGGCGTCGTTGATGCCCTTGAGGATCGGCGCGTCGGGGACGCGTGTCAGGTCGGCCGGACGGGTCGGGGACTGCCCGTGCTTGGCCGAGAGGATCACCGTGGTCGAGCCGGTCAGGTGCCGGGCCGCGAGCTCCTGCTCGAAGGCCCCCACCGAGGAGTCGACGAAGTCCAGCGCCTGGCTCAGGACCGGCCCGGGCGTGGTGCCGTCGGCGAGGTAGCCGCCGGGCTGGCCACCGGAGGTCGGCAGCTTCTGCGCGGTCGAGACCGACTGGAAGTTCATCCCGAAGATCGCCGGCACCCCCGCGTGGGTGCGGCCAGAGTGGTCCAGGCCGTTGATCTCGTTGAGGACGGCCCTGACCTTGAAGCCGTCGTACTGCCGGGTGGCCGCGTTGTCCTTGGTCCAGTCGTCACCGGTGGCGTAGCCGGGAGCGTCGCTGTTGATCTCGGGGGCGAACAGGTCGTCGAGCCCGGTGCCGGACGGGCCGCCGAGGATCTCGTAGGCCGGGTGCTTGTCCGACCAGGCGGTGTGCAGCCCGGCGCGCTTGGCGACCTCGAAGACGGTGTTGACCTTCAGCGCCTGGTGCGGCATCACCGGCCTGCAGGTGCGCGGGTCCACGGGCAGGGCGGCCGGGTTGAGCAGGGACTGCGGGTGGCCGGTCATCTGCAGGATGTCGGACGGCAGGTGCGACAGGCCCTGGCCGGCGTCGAGGCGGCTCTGGTCCTTGTCCGCGGCCTCGGTGAACGCGACCTCGGCGCCGGGGGAGGCACCCGCGCAATGCGTGGTGCCGGCGGGCAGCAGGCCGCGGTTCCAGGTGTCGTCGTAGTAGATCCCGGTGGTGCGGGGGTTGCCCCCGGTCACCTGGCCGACCATGCCGGGGAAGGAGTCGGAGGGCACGGGGGTGCTGGCGTGGGTGTAGCTGGTGCCAGTGCGCACCAGCCGGGCCAGGGCCGAGCCCGGGTGCACCAGCACGTAGCGGTCCAGGTCGCTCTGGTGCAGGCCGTCGACCGACAGCAGCAGCACATGGCGCGAGCCGGGGTGGCCGGCCCGAGGGCGCGGACTCGGGGCGGCAGAAGCGTGCGTGGCTCCCAGGGTGGCCACAGCGGCGAGGGCGACGGAGGCGGTGGCGACGGTGCGCCGGGATCTGGTCATGGTCGCAGTCAGTCGCGCACCGGCGACGTCCGCTCGCCCGGTGGCGGAACACTCGCGGTCCATCCGGCGAAGGAATGGTGCCGTGTGTGCGGGCTGTGCGGTCACTGTGGTGGCCGTCGCGCGCCTGCCGGATCACGGCAGGCACGCGGGCGGCGCTAGGTTCTGTGCATGGCCCGCCCCCATGCCGCCGCCGTCGTCGAGGATGCCGTCCACCGCCGCCTCGACACGTGGCTGCGCAAGCGTGGCTGGACCACCCGCACGATCACGTACACCGGTTACGGGTCAACGGATTTCGTCCGGGTGATGGCCCGGGTCGTCCTCGGCCGGATCGGGGACGGCAGGCCGGGCTCGGCCGACGTGGACGCCAGCGACGGCGAGCTGCGCCGGGCCGAGGAGGTGCGCCGCGGCTGGCGGGCGTTCCTCACCGCGCCGGCCATGGACGTGCCCGTCACGGTGCGGGTCAACGGCCGGTCGGTGACCACCCGCACCGACCGCGGCGGCTACATCGACACCCGCGTGCCAGATCCCGGCCTGGCGCCCGGCTGGCACGAGGCCACCATCGAGGCCCAGGGGGCCGAGCCGGCGACCGCCTCGGTCCAGGTCATCGGGTCGGAGGTGACGTTCGGCCTGGTCAGCGACATCGACGACACGGTCATGGTCACCGCCCTGCCCCGGCCGATGATCGCCGCGTGGAACACCTTCGTGCGCCACGAGCAGGCGCGCCGCGTGGTGCCGGGCATGGCCCCGATGTACCGCGCGCTGCTGGACGAGGCGCCCGGGTCACCGATCTTCTACCTGTCCACGGGGGCGTGGAACACGGCGCCGACCCTCACCCGCTTCCTCGAGCGCTGCGGCTACCCCGCCGGGCCGCTGCTGCTCACCGACTGGGGCCCGACCAACACCGGGTGGTTCCGCAGCGGGCAGGAGCACAAGCGCGCCGCGCTGCGCCGGCTCGCCCGCGAGTTCCCTCAGGTCCGGTGGATCCTCATCGGCGACGACGGGCAGCACGACCCCAGGATCTACGGCGACTTCGCCTCCGAGCGGCCCGAGCGGGTCGAGGCCATCGCCATCCGCGAGCTCACGCCCGCCGAGCAGGTCCTCTCACACGGCATACCGGTGTCCAACGAGGAGTTCGCGCCGCGGACCCGGCGCAGCGTGCCGGTCTGCCGGGCGCCCGACGGCTACGGGCTGCTCCGGTTGCTGCGGGCCGCGCGCTCCTGAGGTCCGCGCTCCCGAGCGCGTAGGATGCCGCGGTCAGCGGCGTCCCGGCTCGGCCGCGGCCTCGTCGGGCGTGGGGATGAGGTCGGCGGGCACCAGGGACCACACGGTGAGGTCGACCCGGCCCGCGTGGATGACGCCTGCGTTGCGGGCGATCCCCTCGCGCTGGAAGCCGGCCTTGTCGGCGACTCGCTCCGAGCCGGTGTTGCCCATGGCCGTGAGCAGCTCGACCCGCTCCAAGCCCTGGTCGGTCAGCGCCCAGCTGGCCAGCAACCGCACGGCGGCGGTGGTCACGCCACGGCCACGCACCCAGGGCGAAGCCCAGTAGCCGGTCTCGGTGGTGCGGGCGGTCCAGTTGGTCTTCTTCAGGTCGATGGCGCCGGCCAGCCGACCGTCGACCTCGATGGCGCGCACGAGCCCGGCGCCGCTGTCGCGCTGCGCCACCGCAAAGGTCTGGACGAACCAGCGGGCGTCGTCGCGGCTGTAGGTCCGGGGCAGCGGCAGCCAGCGCTGCGTCTCCTCGTCCGCGCAGGCCTCGGCGATGGCGTCCAGGTCGGCGTCGGTGAAGGGGCGCAGGCTCAGGCCTTCGCCTTCGAGGGTGACGTCGTCGAAGCGGGTGGTCTGGGTCGCGGCGGGCATGCCCGAATCCTGCCGGACACCGACGCCTTCCACGTAGAACATTTGCCGCGGGTCTGGCCCCAGTGAGCGGGTCTGCCTCAGAACGGGGGTGGACCGAGGGCGGTCAGGGTCGCGCCGTCCCCGCGCCGGAGGTCGGGCGTCCGTGGGACGCCGGTCGGGTCGTCGGCGGTCAGGGGAGCGTCGAGCGGATCGTCGTAGACCCGGGGGTGGGTGACGTAGGCGCGTCCGGCGGCGGAGCGCCAGTGCACGCGCCCGTTGTGGGTCATCGTCGAGGTCCACCAGCCGTGGCTCTTGAGGTTGTGGTGCCGCCGGTGCTTGGCCGCCAGGTTGGCCGGGTGCGTCGGCCCGAGAGGCCAGGCGATCTCGAGGTCGAGGTCGCAGCGCCGGGCCTCGACCTCGCAGCCAGGTCCGCGGCACACCCCGTCACGGTGGACGACCAGCTCGCGCATCCGGGGTGTGGGCACGTAGCGCTGGGTGCCGAGGTCGAGCAGCTCGCCGGTGACCGGATCGGTGACCAGCCGGCGCCAGACCGACCCGGCGGCGGTGGCGATCTCGCGGACGTGGTGGGCCTGGACGAAGCCGTGGCCGGGGATCTCTCCCGTGCCCTCGGTGACGCCGAGCAGGGTCGCGAGGGAGACGGTGACAGTGACGTGGGCGGCCGGCGGGCGTCCAAGCGAGCGGTAGGGCTCGTCGTCGGTGACCCAGCCGTAGAGCAGCAGGTCGAGCGCCACGTCGGAGCAGATCGCGTCGTGGGCGCGCTGGTCGCCCCGTCCCTCGGCCTTGAGCCGGCGGGCGATCGCCTCGATGCGCTCGCGCGCGGCGACGATCCGCTCCCCGTCACCGGTGATGTCCAGCCACCCGGTCCCGTTGGGCCGCAGGTCCGAACGGACCCGGCGGCGGGACACGGCGTCGGCCCGGGCGCGGCGTGGGTAGTCGCTGTCGTGCAGGACCAGCTGCCGCCGCAGGCGTCGCCGCAGTGTGGCGTGGGAGGCCGGCACGTCGCCGTCGTCGCCGAGCACCCGTCCGGCGATGCCGTCGGCCACGTCCGGTGGGCAGTGGCGGGTCTCCTCGAAGAGCAGCCGAGCATGGTAGGACGACAGGCACCCGGAGTGCATCCGCTCGCGGACGGTCGCGGTGCGCTCCTCCTCGGCGAGCGCGAACGACACCCGGGCGCGGCACTCGGTGTAGCCCATGCCGGTGGCCGCCTCGATCTCCGACGCTGCGGCCTGGGCAGCCTGCTCGCGCACCCGGTCCCACTCGTCGTCGGTCCGTGGTCGCCCCTCGGCAGACGCGCACAGGTCGTCGCGGGCCTCGAACACCCGCCCCGCCAGGGCGCGGGTGCAGTCGAGCGAGACCGCGTCGACCCACGCCTTGACCGCCTCGCCGGCCTCGATCACCCGAAGCGCCTCGTCGGCGGTGAACCACTGCGCCTCGGCGGGGGCGTCGGCACGCACCACCCGCACGAGGGCGTCGAGCACCTCGCGCGGCGTCGCCGACCTGCGGTCGAGCTGGTCCCCCATGTGTGGCACCCCCAGCGCCATGATTCGAACGTGTGTTCTACTCTAGGTGAGCAGCCCGCCTCGTCAAGGGTCGGTCAGTCGCCCGGCCACTCCCCGGTCCAACGCTCGAACGCCCGCGCCCCGCCGCGGTCAATCGCCGCCTTGACGACCGCGAACAGGGCGCCCTGGAGGGCCGCAGCCAGGAGCACCGCGCGCACCGGGTACTCCGACTCCAGTGCCTTGGGTGCGTCACCGTCGGACCCGACCGCGGCGCGCTTCCACACCTGCTTGAACAGTGCGCCCGCCACGATGCCGCCGACGATGCTGCCGGCCAGCCCAACGGGGCGGTAGAGCACCTTGGCCGCGGTGCTGCCCTGCTGCTCACTCCTGACGTGCTGACGAACGGTCATGCCGTTCCGCCTCCTTCGGGTCGTTGTCGCGGACCTCGGCCTCCCGGCCGCGGCTCTCCCGCAGCCGGCGGCCGCGCTCGACGTCCTCGGCCTCCTTGGCCTCGGCCTTCTCGATCTCGCGGGTGTCCCGTGGCGGCAGCTGCACCCTGCGCTCGGCGGGCAGGCCGGCCTGCAGCTCCCTGCCACGCTCGAGCTCGGCGTCCAGCTCGCCACCGAAGAGCAGCGCCAGGTTGCTGATCCAGAGCCACAGGAGGAGCACCACGGCTCCGGCGAGCGTGCCGTAGGTCTTGTCGTAGCTGGAGAAGTTGGCCACGTAGAAGCCGAACCCCGCCGACGCCAGGACCCAGACGACGATCGCGAGGACGGCGCCCACGCTGGTCCAGTGGAACCTGGGCTGCTCCACGTTCGGTGTCGCGTAGTAGAGGATCGCGACGATCACGATGACGGCCACGAGCATGACCGGCCACTTGGCGACGTCCCACACGAGTACCGCCGTGCTGCCCAGGCCGATGGCGTTGCCCACGGCCCTGGCCGCCGGGCCGGTCACCACGAGCGCCAGCGCCACCACCGCGGAGAGGACCACGGCAGCGAGCGTGACCAGCAGCAGCGCGGGGCGCAGCTTCCAGAACGGCCTTCCCTCGCGGATCCCGTACATCCGGTTCATCGCGCGGCCGAACGCCCCGACGTAGCCCGAAGCCGACCACAGGGCAGTCAGCAGGCCGAGCACGAAGGCGAGGCCGGCGGTGTGGGTGTGCTGGCTCAGCGAATCGAGCGCCGGCCGAAGCGTCTCGACCGCGGTGCCGGCCCCGACCTGGCGCAGGATGCCGAGCAGCGTGTCGACCGTCTGCTGCCCCTGCCCGAAGAGCCCGACCAGGGACAGCAGGGCGATGGTGGCGGGGAACAGCGCCAGCACCGAGTAGTAGGTCAGCGCCGCGGCGAGGTCGGTGCACTGGTCGGTGGAGAACTCGCGCGCCGTCTTGCGCAGCACGTAGCCCCACGAGGGCCTCGTCAGGTCGGTCGGTGCCTCGGGCTTGGCCGGGTGGTCCGGCGCCACCCGCCCGTGCCGACCCGCGGACCGGCTCATCGGCGGCGCCGCCGCCACACGACCAGCCCTGTCATCGAGGCCACGGCCGTGGCGGCCAGCGCCGCAGTCGGCACGACGTGGGTCCGCGCTGCGTCACGGGCCCGGGCCAGGCCGCGGGACACCCCCGCCTGGGCCCGGCTCTTGACGTCGAGCCGCTCGGTCAGCGCCTCGACCGTCTCGCCGAGCTGCGCGCGGGTGAGTGCGATGTCCTGCTCGAGCTCGGCCTTCGTCGCCGGGGACGGCTGGGAGTCGAGGGCGGGGCCGGCGGTGCCGGTCTCGTCATACGGTGTGGCGGCCATGGTGGCTTGCCTCCTTCACCTCGGCGACGTCGCGCTCGACGCTGTCGATGGTCTCGCGGGGCATGGGGGGTGCCGCCTCCTGCACCTGCCGGCGGCCGAGCAGCGCGGCGACCCCCGCGGCGGCGAAGACGACGACGGTGACGACCAGCGCAGCCAGCCACGCCGGCAGCACAAGGGACAGGGCCAGGATCGCCGTGGCAATGAGGGCTCCGAGCCCGAACCAGGCCAGGACCCCTGCGGCCCCGAACATCCCGGCACCGACGCCGGCATGCCTGGCCTTGCTGGTGATCTCGACCTTGGCGAGCTCCAGCTCGTCGCGGACGAGGCGGGTCGACTGCTCCGACAGCCTCGTCAGCAGCTCGGCCACGGAAGCGTCGTCGTGGACGATGGCGTCGGTCTCAGCCATGGCGGCCTCCGGTCGCCGCGGGCTCGCGGTGGTGCCGGTGGGTGCTCTGCATGGACAACCTCCCTGAGTCGGTCCCTGACCCGTGCCCGATCCGCCCACCCTCAAACGGTCCCCGTCCGCATGACGGTCGCCACATCCTGAGCGGCCCGGCCGGCGGACGCCCGCGGAGAGTTGCCGCGTTCGGCCGGTCGCTGTCGGTCCGCTGGGTCAGAATGAGGGCGTGCCGGAGCTGCCCGAGGTCCAGGCGCTCGTCGACTTCCTGCGCGAGCGCACGGACGGCCTCGCCGTCGCGGGGGTCGAGCTCGGCTCGATCAACGTGCTCAAGACCTACGACCCGCCGCCGCAGGCGCTGGCCGGCCTCCTCGTGAGCGGCGTGCAGCGCCACGGCAAGTTCATCGACCTCGACCTCGACGGCCTGCACCTGGTCTTCCACCTCGCCCGTGCGGGCTGGCTGCGCTGGTCCGACCAGCTGACCACCACGCCGGTGCGCCCCGGCAAGTCACCGATCGCCCTGCGGGTGCGCCTGTCCGACGGCAGTGGCTTCGACCTGACCGAGGCGGGCACGCAGAAGCGGCTCGCGGCATACATCGTCGAGGACCCGCAGAAGGTGCCCGGCATCGCGAGCCTGGGGCCCGACCCGCTGGCCGACGGCTTCACCGAGGCCGACTTCGCCGCGCTGCTGGCCGGTCGTCGCACGCAGGTCAAGGGCCTGCTCAAGGACCAGGGCTTCCTCGCCGGCGTCGGCAACGCCTACTCCGACGAGGTGCTCCACGCGGCCCGCCTCTCGCCGTTCGCCCTCGCCGCCGCCCTCGACGAGGAGGAGGTGGCGCGCCTCTACGCCGCCCTGCGCGACGTCCTCGAGCACGCGGTGGCGGCCGCGTCGGGCAAGCCGGCCAAGGACCTCAAGGACGCCAAGCGCGCCGGCATGCGGGTCCACGGCCGCACCGGTCAGGCCTGCCCGGTCTGCGGTGACGTCGTGCGCGAGGTGTCCTTCGCCGACTCCTCGCTGCAGTACTGCGCGACGTGCCAGACCGGCGGCAAGCCCCTGGCCGACCGCAGGCTCTCCCGTCTGCTCAAGTGAGTCCCGTCCCATCTGGCCGCCGGCGCTTGGGGTTCACGGGCTGCCGGATGGCAGGATGCCGCGCATGACCCAGATCCCCACGGTGACCGTCTCCGACGTCCATGACCACGCGACGATCCTCGACGTGCGCGAGCCCGATGAATGGGCCGCCGGCCACGCGCCCGGCGCCGTGCACATCCCGCTGGGCGACCTGCCGGCCCGCCTCGCGGACCTGCCCGACACCGACGCCGGCACCCTCGCGGTGACCTGCCGCGGCGGTGGGCGCTCCTCCCGTGCCGTGGCCTGGCTGCAGCAACAGGGCTTCGACGTGGCCAACCTCGACGGCGGCATGAAGGCCTGGCACGCGGCCGGCAAGCCGATCGAGGCCGACTCGGGTTCGGAGCCCTCCGTCATCTGAGCGACTCGACCGTCGTCACCACCGAGGTGACCGACGGGCGGGCCGGGGTCGAGCCGAAGCCGAAGCGCACCGGCGGGTGCACCGGGCGCAGAGCGCCCAGGTCCTCGCCCTCCCAGGCGCCGGCGGCGGTGCGCAGCGCGCGGACGTCCGTCGCGCCATACCACTCGCGCCGGCCCTGGCCGGCGGTCCCTCGCGTGCGCACGCCGCGCAGCACCACCCGGGCCAGCGGGTCGACCGCGCCCGCGAACCAGGGCGCGGTCGCGACGGGTGCCGGTATGCCGTGCAGCAGCCACCCCAGCGCGGTCCGGCGGCCGAGGCAGAGGGTCAGCGTCAACGGCCCAGCCTCGAGCCGCCACCGGTCCGCGGTGACGTCGACATCGACGGGCGTCAGCCGGACCTCGTCGAAGGTGTAGGTCGCCGCGACGAAGTCGGCCACCTGCTGCGTCGGGGCGAGCAGCACCCGGTGCCCGTCCGGCCGCTCCACCATGACGTCCGCGAAGGACCCCAGGGGCGACTGCGGCCAGCGGCCGATGACCACCCGGGTGCCGCCGCTGGTGCCCAGGCCCGCGATCTGCCCGGCGAACCGCCAGCGTGTGCCCCGAGCGCTCATGCGGCACAGGCTACGGGGGCGCCCGCACGGCCGTCGCGACACGATCGGCGACTATCGCGAGTTCTCGGGCAGGCGCTAGACAGCCGGATAGTCTCCGAGCGTGGACCCGATCCGGAACCCCTACGCCCCCGGAGCAGGCCAGCGGCCGCCGGAGCTGGCCGGCCGCGACGAGCAGCTGCGGGCGTTCGACGTGGTGCTGGAACGCATCGCCAGGGGGCGTCCCGAGCGGTCCATCGTCCTGACCGGGCTGCGTGGCGTCGGCAAGACGGTGCTCCTCAACGCCCTGCGCAGTGCCGCCGTCCGCGCCCACTGGGGCACCGGCAAGCTGGAGGCCCGCCCCGACCAGCGGCTGCGCCGCCCGCTCAGCGCCGCCCTGCACACCGCGGTCCGCGAGCTGGGGCACGCGCAGTCCGCCGAGGTGGACCACGTCCTCGGTGTCATCAAGGCGTTTGCCCAGCGGGAGGCGCCGGCCAACGCGAAGCTGCGCGACCGCTGGCAGCCCGGCATCGATGCCGCCGCGGTCCCCGGGCGGGCCGACTCCGGCGACATCGAGATCGACCTGGTCGAGCTGCTCACCGACGTGGGCGGACTGGCGGCGGATGTCGGCAAGGGTGTCGGCGTCTTCATCGACGAGATGCAGGACCTCGACCCCGAGGACGTGTCCGCGCTCTGCGCCGCCTGCCACGAGATCAGCCAGAGCGGCCTGCCGGTCATCGTCGTCGGGGCGGGGCTGCCGCACCTGCCGGCGGTGCTGAGCGCCTCGAAGTCCTACAGCGAGAGGCTGTTCCGCTACAACCGGATCGACCGCCTCGACCGCGCCGCCGCCGACCGGGCGCTGCAGTCCCCGGCCAAGGACGAGGACGCCGAGTTCGACGACGAGGCGCTCGAGGCCATGTACGCCGCGACCGCCGGCTACCCGTACTTCGTCCAGGCCTACGGCAAGGTGGCCTGGGACGTGGCGGTCGGCACCCCGATCAGTGCCGAGGACGTGCGCGTCGCGGCGCCCGAGGCTGAAGCCGAGCTGGCCGTGGGCTTCTTCGGCTCACGCTACGAGCGGGCCACACCGGCCGAGCGGGAGTACCTGCGCGCCATGGCCGACGCCGCGCTGGCCGAGGTGGAGGCGCTGGGCGAGGACGCCTCCGTCGACGAGGTCGGCTCGGTGCCCACCGCCGCCGTCGCCTCGATCCTGGGGCGCAAGCCGCAGTCGCTCTCGCCGGCGCGGGACGCCCTTCTCAAGAAGGGTCTGATCTACTCCGGCGAGCGCGGGCGGATCGCCTTCACCGTGCCGCACTTCGGGCGCTATCTGCGGGCCCACGGCTGACCCGCCGGCCCCAGGCGGCCGGACGCCCTTGACGACATACAACCGTTCGGTTGTACATTGGCGGCATGGACGAGAGGAACGAGGACCGGGCCGACGCCCTGTTCCACGCGCTCGCCGACCGGACCCGGCGCGACATCCTGCGCCGCGTCCTGGCGGGCGAGCACTCCGTCTCGTCGCTGGCGGGGGCCTACGACATGAGCTTCGCCGCCGTCCAGAAGCACGTCGCCGTCCTCGAGAAGGCCGGCCTGCTCACCAAGCGGCGCAGCGGACGCGAGGCCCTGGCGAGCGGCGACGTGGAGGCAGTGCGTTCGGTCGCCTCGATGCTCGACGAGCTCGAGGCGGTGTGGCGCGGTCGCATCGACCGCATCGATTCCCTACTCGCGGAGGAGAAGTGAGCATGCCCGTCACCGACATCACCAAGGACGTGGACACCCGCACCATCACGATCACGGCGTCGTTCGCCGCCCCCGTCGAGCGCGTGTGGGCGCTGTATGCCGACCCGCGCCAGCTCGAGCGCGTCTGGGGGCCGCCGACGTACCCGGCGACCTTCGTCGACCACTCGCTGACCGTGGGCTCGCGCACGACGTACTACATGACGGGCCCCACCGGGGACAAGCACGCCGGCTGGTGGCAGATCACGGCCGTCGACGAGCCGCGCAGCTTCGCCTTCGACGACGGCTTCGCCGACATGGACTTCAACGCCGCGCCGGGGATGCCGGTTTCGCGCAACGTCTACACGTTCGAGGCCGAGGGCGAGGGCACCCGCGCGACCTACGTCTCGACGTACGAGTCGGCCGAGGACCTGCAGAAGGTGCTCGACATGGGCGTCGAGGAGGGCTCCCGCCTGGCGATCAACCAGATCGACGAGCTCCTCGCCGCGGAGGCCTGACCGGATCGGGAGGCCCGTGCCGGTCGCGCCCGGCGGTGCGCGACCGGCATACCGGCGAAAACCCTTTGTCCGCACAGCGGCGACCCTGCTGCACTGGCACGGACAGCGACACCCAGGAACAGGACCCACTCCCATGCGCGAAGCCTTCATGCCCCGCCCGCTGACCCTCTTTGGTGCGAAGGACATGAAGCTTGGCACGGACACTCAACCTCGGGATCCTGGCGCACGTCGACGCCGGTAAGACCACCCTCACGGAGCGGCTGCTGCACACCGCCGGCGTGATCGACGAGGTCGGCAGCGTCGACCACGGCACCACCCACACCGACACCCTCGCGCTGGAGCGCCGGCGCGGCATCACCATCCGCTCCGCGGTCGTCTCGTTCACCCTCGGCGACGTCACGGTCAACCTGGTCGACACCCCGGGGCACTCCGACTTCATCGCCGAGGTCGAGCGCGCCCTGGCGGTGCTCGACGGCGCGGTCCTCGTCGTCTCCGCGGTCGAGGGCGTGCAGGCCCAGACCCGCGTGCTGATGCGGGTGCTGCACCGGCTGGGCATCCCGACGCTGGTCTTCGTCAACAAGGTCGACCGTGCCGGCGCGCGGCCCGAGGCGGTGCTCGCCCAGATCGCCGACCGGCTCACGCCGGATGCGGTCGCATTGGGTGAGGTCATCGGTGCCGGCACCCGGGGCGCGCGGGTCGAGCGCGCGCCGGACACCGACCCGGTCACGCTGGACCGGCTCGCGGAGGTCCTGACCCGGCACGACGACCGGCTGCTGGCGGCCTGGCTCGGCGACGACGGCGCAGGCGACGGCGTCGCTCCCGCCCGGCTGCGAGCCGCCCTGGCCGAGCAGACCGCCGCGGTGCGGGTGCACCCGGTCCTGTTCGGGTCCGCGGCCACCGGAGCCGGGGTCGCCGAGCTCATGGCCGCCCTGACCGCACTGCTGCCCACGGCCGCCGGCGACGCCGACGGCCCGGTGTCGGGCACCGTGTTCAAGGTCGAGCGCGGCCCGGCGGGCGAGCGCCTGGCCTGGGTGCGGATGTTCTCGGGCACCCTCCGGGTGCGCGACCGGCTCCCGGTGGGCGGCGCCGAGGCGCGCGTCACCGGGATCCGCGTGTGCGAGGACGGCGACGACGTGGTGAGCCAGGCGCTCGCGGCCGGCCGGGTCGGCGTCCTGACCGGCCTCACCGGCGCGCGCGTCGGTGACGCGGTCGGTATGCCCTGGGCGGGCGCTGCGCCCGCCCACCACTTCTCCCCGCCCTCCCTGGAGGCGGTCGTCGAGCCGTGCGACCCCCGCCGGCGCGCCGCCCTGCACGCCGCCCTGACCGAGCTCTGTGAGCAGGACCCGATGGTCGGCCTGCGGCAGGACGACGTGCGCAGGGAGCTCTCGGTCTCGCTCTACGGCGAGGTGCAGAAGGAGGTGCTGGCGGCGACCCTTGCCGACGACTACGGGGTCCCGGTCGGCTTCCGGGAGACCACGCCGCTGTGCGTCGAGCGAGTGCTGGGCGCGGGTGCGGCGTTCGAGCTGATCGACGTCGACCCCAACCCGTTCCTCGCCACGGTCGGCCTGGCCATCGAGCCGGCGCCGGTCGGGCACGGCGTGGACTTCCGGCTCGGCGTCGAGCTCGGGTCCATGCCGCCGGCCTTCTTCACCGCGGTGGAGGGTGCGCTCCGGGAGACCCTGCTCCAGGGCCTGCACGGCTGGGCCGTCCCCGACGCCGTGGTCACGATGACGCACTCCGGCTACTGGGCCCGGCAGAGCCACGCCCACGGCACCTTCGACGCCAGCATGTCGAGCACCGCCGGTGACTTCCGGCTGCTCACCCCGCTCGTGCTGGCCACCGCCCTGCGCCGGGCCGGCACCGTGGTCTGCGAGCCGGTCCACCGGTTCGAGGTCGAGGTGCCCGCCGACGCGCTCGGCGCGGTCCTGGCGCTCCTCTCCCGCGCGCAAGCCGTGCCGCTGGAGACGCAGGTGAGGCGCACGGCACACCTGCTGTCGGGGCTGGTCCCGGCGGCCCGGGTGCACGCGCTGCGCCAGCAGCTGCCCGGGGTGAGCCGGGGCGAGGGCGTGCTGGTCGACGCCTTCGACCACCACGAGCCCGTCCGCGGCCCGGCACCGGAGCGCGCGAGGACGGACCACAACCCGCTCGACCGCAAGGGCTACCTGCTCCACACGGTGCGTCGGCAGTGACCCTGCCATGCTTCGGAGAGCACGCCCCCGCCCGAGGAGGAGCCCCACGTGACCGACCTGTCCGACCCGACGTGGTGGCGCTCGGCGGTGGTCTACCAGATCTACCCCCGCAGCTTCGCCGACAGCAACGCCGACGGGATCGGTGACCTGCCGGGAATCACCTCCCGCGTGGGCTACCTGCGCGAGCTGGGTGTCGACGCCGTGTGGCTCAGCCCGTTCTACCCCTCGGCGCTGGCCGACGGTGGGTACGACGTCGACGACTACCGAGACGTGGACCCGCGGCTGGGCACGCTCGCCGACTTCGATGCGATGGTGGAGGCGTTGCACGACAACGGGATCCGCGTGGTCGTCGACATCGTGCCAAACCACACCTCTGACCGGCACGCCTGGTTCCGCGAGGCGCTCGCGTCGCCGACGGGGTCGGCCGCGCGCCACCGCTACATCTTCCGTGACGGAAGGGGCCCCGGCGGCGACCTGCCGCCGAACGACTGGGAGTCCGGCTTCGGCGGTCCCGCGTGGGAGCGCACGCCGGACGGGCAGTGGTACTTCCACCACTTCGCCCGGGAGCAGCCCGACCTCAACTGGGACAACCCCGAGGTCCGCGCCGACTTCCGCACCACGCTGCGGTTCTGGGCCGACCGCGGGGTCGACGGCTTCCGGGTGGACGTGGCCCACGGGCTGGTCAAGGACATGAGCGAGCCGTTCGACGCGTGGGTCGACGTGGCGCAGATGCAGCGCGGCGACGGGTCGCACCCGCTGTGGGACCGGGACGGGGTGCACGAGGTCTACGCCTCGTGGCGGGCGGTGTTCGACGAGTACGACCCGCCCCGGTTCGCCGTCGCGGAGGCGAGCGTCCACCCCCGGCGGCGCGCGCGGTACGCCTCGGCGGAAGGGCTGGGCCAGGCGTTCAACTTCGAGATGCAGGAGGCGGACTGGCGGGTCGAGGACTACCGGCGCGTCATCGACTCCGGCCTGGCCGACATGCGCGAGAGCGGGTCGTCGACGACCTGGCTGCTCGGCTGCCACGACACCCCGCGGGTGGCCACGCGCTACGGCCTGCCGGTCGGGCCGGGCGAGCACGCCCAGCAGGTGGCGCGGCAGTGGCTGCTGCGCGACGGGGCCGAACCCGTGCTGGACCGGGCGCTGGGGGAGCGGCGCGCCCGAGCGGCGGCTCTGGTCCTGCTCGCCCTGCCCGGCTCGACCTACGTCTACCAGGGTGACGAGCTCGGGCTGCACGAGGTCGGGGACCTGCCCGCGGCCGCCCTGCAGGACCCGATGGCGTTCCGCTCCGGCGGCGCCGAGAAGGGCCGGGACGGCTGCCGGGTGCCGTTGCCGTGGACGGCCCAGGGCCCGTCCTTCGGGTTCGGTGGCAACGGCGCGCACCTGCCACAGCCCGCGTGGTTCGGCCGGTATGCCGTGCAGTCCCAGGACGCCGACCCCTCCTCGACGCTGGCGCTCTACCGGTCCGCGCTGGCGCTGCGCCGCAGGCTGGCCCGGGGTGAGGACCTGGTGTGGGTGGAGGACGAGCCGCACGTGCTGCATCTCGCTCGGCCCGGCGGGTGGCACTGCGTCACGGCGTTCGGCGACCCGGTGGCGCTGCCCGACGGGGAGGTGCTGCTCGCCAGCGCATCGCTGGAGCACGGTCGGCTGCCCGCCGACGCGACCGCCTGGGTCCGCGTGGGCTGACCGGATCGTTCCGGTGTTCGGCTGGATCAGGCCTCGCCGGCCCACGTCGGTCCCGGCACGCTGGTGCTCATGAACACCACCGCACTGATCGTCATCGACGTCCAGGAGTCCTTCCGCCAGCGCGAGGCCTGGAACCGCATCGACACCCCCGACATCGACGAGCGCATCGCGCGGCTCGTCGACCACGCGCGGGCCGCCGGCCAGGACGTCATCTGGGTCCTGCACGCCGAACCCGGCAGCGGCGGCGAGTTCGACCCCGAGCTCGGGCACGTGCGGCTGCTGCCCGGTCTCAAGCCCGAGCCGGGCGAGCCGACCGTCACCAAGACCAGCCACAACGCGTTCACCACGACCAACCTGGCCCAGCAGCTGGTGGAGCGGGGCACCCGCGAGGTCGTCATCACCGGCATCCGCACCGAGCAGTGCTGCGAGACGACCGCACGGGTGGCCAGTGACCTCGGCTACGAGGTGCGCTTCGTCCTCGACGCGACAGCCACCGACCCGCTGCCGCTGTGGGACGGCTCCGGCGAGCTGACCGCCGCCCAGGTCAAGGAGCGCACCGCCGCCGCCCTGCACGGCCGCTTCGCCGAGGTGGTCACGATCGAGCAGGTGCTGTCATCCTGACCGGATCATGAGCACCAACGCGCCGCGCACCGTCGTCTTCGTCCTCGTGCCAGGAGTGGAGCTCCTCGATGTCGCCGGTCCGGCGCAGGTCTTCTGCGAGGCGGGCGAGTACGGCGCGCACTACCGGCTCACCTATGTCGCGGACCAGCCGCTCGTGCCGAGCCACCAGGGCCTGGGCCTGTCCGCGGGCACCGCGTGGCCGGACCTGTCACCCCGCGACTACGTCGTGGTCCCGGGGTGGCACGTCCCGGACGACACTGGCGCCGGCCGGGCCCTGCCCGAGGCCGCCCGGGCCGGCGTGCTCGCCCACCACGCCGCCGGGGGGCAGGTCGTCAGCGTGTGTGCCGGGGCCTTCGCCCTCGCCGAGGCCGGCCTGCTCGACGGCCGCCGCGCCACCACGCACCACGAGATCCAGGACGAGCTCGCACGCTGCCACCCGCGGGTCGACGTGGTCCGCGACGTGCTGCACGTCAGCGACGGGCGCATCCACACCTCCGCGGGCATCGCCAGCGGGATCGACCTCGCGCTGCACCTGCTGGCCGTCGACCACGGTCCCGCCGTGGCCGCGCGCACCGCGCGAGCGCTCGTGGTCGCGGCCCGCCGCAACGGCACCGCGCCGCAGGAGAGCGCCATGCTGCGGCACCGGGACCACCTCGCCGACCTGGTGCACCGCGCCCAGGACGTCATCGACGACCGGTATGCCGAGTCGCTCCGGCTTCCCGTGCTGGCTGCGGACCTCGGGGTCAGCGAGCGCACGTTGACGCGGGCGTTCGTCGCGGCGACCGGGCTCACGCCGCTGCGCTACCAGCAGGCCCTGCGTCTGGAGCGGGCCGAGGCGCTGGCCGGTCAGGGGTGGACGCAGGAGTCGGTGGCCCGGGCCGTCGGCTTCAGCGACGCGCGGATGCTGCGCCGGCTGCGGGCGGCGTCCTGACGCCCGCCGGCACGGCGGGGGGACTCGATGAGGCTCGCTAGGTGAGTATCGGGATACTGCTAGAGAGTCATAGAGGTGGCGATCGAGGGGGCCGCGGCGCGCGGCGGCGACGCCATGGTGCAGGTCCGGTCGCGCCGAGCCCCTAGACTGGGGCCTGCGGTCCGCACAGTTCTGCCTCGGACCGCCCTTGACGTCGATCGCCAACGCGCCGCGACCTCCATGGTCTGCGCCGGGCAGAACGTCCCTTTGACTTTGCGGAGTAACCCTTTTGTCCACGCACACCTTCGCCGACCTCGGCGTGCCCACGTCCCTGACCCGCGTCCTCGCGGAGTCGGGCATCACGACCCCCACCCCCATCCAGGCGGCCACGCTGCCGGACTCCCTCGCCGGGCGCGACGTGCTCGGCCGCGGCCGCACCGGCTCGGGCAAGACCTACGGCTTCCTGCTGCCGCTGCTGACCCGCCTGTCGCAGAGCAACACCCGGCGCCAGCCGAAGAAGCCGCGCTCGCTCATCCTCGTGCCGACCCGTGAGCTGGCCACCCAGATCGAGGCGGCCATGGCCCCGCTGGCCCAGGCGCTCGGCCTCAAGACCCTCACCGTCTTCGGCGGCGTCGGCCCGAACCCGCAGATCAGCGGCCTGCGCGCCGGCGTCGACGTCCTCGTCGCCTGCCCCGGCCGGCTCGAGGACCACGTCGGCCAGGGCCACGCGGACCTGTCCGCCATCGAGATCACCGTGCTCGACGAGGCCGACCACATGGCCGACCTGGGCTTCCTGCCCGGCGTGCGCCGGCTCATGGACCGCACGCCCAAGCGCGGCCAGCGCCTGCTCTTCTCGGCCACCCTCGACGCCGGCGTCGACGTGCTGGTCAAGCGCTACCTGAACAACCCGGTGACGCACAGCGCCGACTCGGCCCAGTCGCCGGTCAACACCATGACCCACTACGTGCTGCACCTGCAGCCGGAGTCGCGCCTGCCGGTGCTGGTCGACCTGACTGCCGCGCCCGGCCGCACGGTGGTGTTCACCCGCACCAAGCACGGCGCCAAGAAGCTGGCCAAGCAGCTCAACGCCAGCGGCGTGCCCGCGGTCGAGCTGCACGGCAACCTGAGCCAGAACGCCCGCACCCGCAACATGGACGCGTTCCACTCCGGGTCCGCGCGCACCCTGGTCGCCACCGACATCGCGGCGCGAGGCATCCACGTCGACGACGTCAGCCTGGTCATCCACGCCGACCCGCCGACCGAGCACAAGGCCTACCTGCACCGCTCCGGTCGCACGGCCCGCGCCGGCGCCGAGGGCACCGTCGTGACCCTGATGACCGACGAGCAGGTCCGCGACGTGCGCGACCTGACCCGCAAGGCCGGGATCAAGCCCACCACGACCCGGATCGACGCCGAGCACCCGCTGCTGCGTGAGCTGGCGCCGGGCGAGCGGGTCTTCGTCGACAGCCCCACCCCCGTGGCCCCGGTCACCAACCCCGCTCCGCGGTCGGGCTCGGGTGCCCGCTCCGGCGGCGGTCGTGGCCGTGGCGGCCAGGGCTCCGGCGCGGCGCGCGGTGGCCAGGGCGGCTCCCGCTCCGGCCAGGGCGGTGGGTCACGCGGTGGCGCGGCCCGCGGTGGCGGCAACGGCGGTGGCTCGGGTCGCTCGGGTGCGCCCAAGCGCGGCAACGGCACCGGCGGCGCCGGCCGCTCCGGCGGTGCGCCGAAGCGTGCCGGCGGCGGCAGCACCGTGGCCTGGAGCAGCTCCTCCACGGGAAGCGCCGCGGCCTTCTCGGCCGGCACCCGCGTCGGCCGGCGCTGACCGTCCTGGCGTGACGCCGTCCGCCCGCTGCTTCAGCGGGCGGGCGGGCGCTCGGCCTGCAGCTGGCGCTCGGTGTCGGTGAAGCCGACCGCGCGGTAGACCCGGATCGCGAGGTAGTCCGGGTCGGCCACCATCACGAGGGTGTGGGCGTCGAGCTCGTCGAACCCGTAGCGGCTGACGTGGTGCACGAGGGTCCCGGCCAGGCCCCGGCCGCGGAAGTCGGGATGGGTCTCCACCGACTGGAACCGCGCCAGCCCCGGGCTCGCGGCATACAGGCCCATCTGCGCGACCAGGCGACCGTCGACGAACGCGCCGAACCACCCGCCGTGGCCCTTCTCGACGAGGGCGCGGTTGGTGGCGGCCTTCGCCTCGGCGAAGTGGTGGAAGTAGCCCGGGTCGATGTCCTGGTCGTTGCAGGCCACGCGCAGGTCAACGCTCGCCTTCCAGTCCTCGTCCGAGGTCAGCTGCCGGTAGGTCGCCTCGTCGTTGGGGCGGGGAGGCTCGTGGACGCTGGTCGCGGTCATCACGGTCTGGGCCTCGGCCGAGAGGCCGGCCGCGGTGAAGCCGGCCAGGTCCTCGACCGTGCCCGTCGTGCCGTCGAAGCCGATCGCGATGTGCTCGGCCTCGGGGAACCGCGCGTGGAACCGGTCGACCCACAGCTCCGACTGCTGCTGGGGCGGGACGCCGTACAACAGCAGGAAGTTGCCCCACCAGTGCCCCGGGTTGTGCGGGCTGCGGACGACCAGGTGGTCCCCGTGGTCCTCCACCTCGGTGCCGCCGAGGCGCAGCAGGGCGAGGTCCGTGCGGTAGCCGAGCGAGGTGATCTCCACCCGAGCGAGCCTAGGGCTGCGGTGCCCCCGCGAACATCCGCATAACTGCGTCCCGGGGCACGTCGGCCAGGCCGGCGTGCGTCCACCGCGGGTCGTGGTCGCGGTCGACGAGCACGGCGCGCACCCCCTCGACGAAGTCGGAGCCGGCCAGGAACGCCCGCCCCAGCGCCAGGTCCTGGGCGAACACCTGCTCCGGGGTGGCCAGCCGTGCCGCGCGCCGGACCGCCTCCAGCGTCACCGCGGCCGACAGCGGCGACCGGGAGGCGATGACCTCCGCCGCCGCCCGAGCGGCCGGGGACCCGTGCCCGCGCAGCCGGTCGAGGATGACCGCCGCGTCGTCGCCGGCGTAGCACTCGTCGATCCAGTCGCGCTCCGCGCCGAGCGTCGGCGCCGGGACGCGGTCGTCGTCCAGCTCCCGTGGTTCGGGCACCCGGCCGTCAGCCAGCTCACGCACCAGGGCGGGCAGCCGGCGGCTCTCGACGACCACGTCGGCCAGGCCGGCGTAGACGGCGTCCGGGCCGCCGACCGTCACGCCCGTGATCGCCAGGTGCGTGCCGACCTCACCGGGGGCGCGGGCGAGGAGGTAGAGCATGCCCACGTCGGGGAAGAAGCCGATCGCCGTCTCCGGCATCGCCACCCGGGACCGCTCGGTGACCACGCGCAGCGACCCCCACGCCGAGAGCCCGAGGCCGCCACCCATGACGATGCCGTCCATCAGGGCGACAAAAGGCTTGGGAAACCTCGCGATCGCGGCGTCGAGGGCGTACTCCCGCGCCCAGAACCGGGCCGGGTCGTCCTCGCCGGACAGGATCGCCGAGCGCAGCGCCCGCACGTCACCGCCGGCGCACAGCCCGCGCTCGCCGGCGCCCTCCAGCGCCACCGCGGTCACCGCGTCGTCGGCGGCCCAGCGCTCCAGCTGCGCCTGCATCGAGGCGACCATGGCGTCGGTGAGCGCGTTGATGGCCCGCGGCCGGTTGAGCCGGATGCGGCCCAGCGACCCCTGCCGGGCGAACAGGACCTCGTCGGTCGCCACCGCGCCGGGCCGGAACTCCACGTCGGTCTCCACGCTCATGCCGGCGATCCTCGCACGGGGGTCAGCCGCGGGCCTCCAGGGAGAGGAGGTACTCCTTGGCGGCCAGCCCACCGGCATACCCGGTCAGGGCACCCGAGGAGGCGACGACCCGGTGGCAGGGGAGGACGACGCACAGCGGGTTCGCGCCGAGGGCCGCGCCGACGGCGCGGGAGGCGCTGGGCCGGTCGATGCGCCGGGCCAGGTCCCCGTATGTCGTGCGCTCGCCGTAGCGGACGACCTCGCCGAGGCGGCCGAGCACGGTGCGCTGGAACGGCGTGGCCAGGGCCAGGTCGACGGGAAGGTCGAACGCGTGCCGCTGCCCGGACAGGTAGGCCTCCAGCTCGCGCCGGGCCTCATCCAGGGCACGGGGCTGGCGCAGCACCCGCGGGGAGATGGTCCGGGAGAGCCGCTCCAGCCAGTCGTCCTCGGAGCCGCGGGGGCCGAGGAACGCCGAGGCGACCATGGCGCCGGAAGCGTTGCGGGCCAACAGCATCCGGCCGATGACGGTGTCCTCGACGACGTAGGACACGTCCGACTCGGGCAGCACCGGCGGGGTCAGCCCGGACGGCTCGAAGGCGGCCAGGCCGGTCTCGAGGTCGTGGCTCATGCGATCACCTTCCTGAGGTTCGCCAGCCCGTCGCTGACCAGGCGCCGGCTCATCGTCGGCGTCGTGTCCAGGGCCCGGGCGATGGCGGGGTGGTCCAGGTCGGCCACGTACTTGAGGACGACCGCGTGACGCTGACGTTCCGGCAGCCGGGCGACCTGGGCCCAGAGCGCCTCGTCGGGCCGGTCCGCGTCGGCGGCCGCCGCGCGGGCGCCCGTCGCGTCCGCGACCGCCGCGACGTCCTCGGCGGGGACCGCACGACGGGCGCGCCCGCGGTGGGCGTCCATCGCGCAGCGCGAGGTGATCGTCAGCAGCCAGCCGCGCAGGTTGGCCGACGAGCGCAGCCCGGGGTAGGCCGCGAGCGCCTGGGTCCACGCCTGCTGGGCCACGTCGTCACCGTCGACCGGTCCGGCCAGGGCATGCGCCAGCCGCGCGACGTCACGCCAGTGGGCGTCGACGAGGTGCTGGAAGGGAGGCAGCGTCACGGTCATCCAACGGTGGGGCGGCAGACCGTGTGAGCCTAGTGCGCCGGCAGGCTGCCCGGCCGGGCTGTCGCCTCAGGCCACGACGTGCGCCCCCGGGATGACCAGGCCCCGGACCTCGAACTCGGTGGCGACGGGCGGCGGCCCGGCGTGCTCCGGGTCCATGGCGGTCATCATCGGCACCATCAGCTCGGTGGTGAACCGGTCGTAGGCCTCCCGGGACTCCCACACCTCGACCACACGGAAGCCCGACCCGGTCGCGTGGCCGACGTGCAGGACCAGGCCCTCGCTGGCCCGGGGCCCCTGCGCCATCAGGTGGGCGTGGATCTGGTCGTAGACCTCCACCGGCGCGGCGACGTCGAGCATGATCCCGAACGGCATGGCGGTCCTCCCTCCTCCAGCGGGAGCCGACGAGGACGGGGTCCCGACCCTCGGCGTCCCGACCGTCCCTGCCTACACCCGGCCGCCCCGGGGGGCCTCATGCATCAGGCACTGGCCTCACCCCGCCCGAACACGACCCTGACATCGAGGTGACCGTGCCGGGACCGCGCGCTGGCTACAGTGCGGCTGTGCCGACCGACGCCCCCGCCCGCGGCCTGGTCGTGGTCGTCGAGGACGAGCCGGCCATCGCCGAGGTGATCCGGATGAACCTCGCCCGAGCGGGCTACGGGGTGCACGTCGAGCGCGACGGTGACGCGGGGCTGTCCGCGGTCCGCACCCTGCGCCCGGCCGCGGTCATCCTCGACGTCGGCCTGCCCGGCCTGGACGGCATCGAGGTGTGCCGCCGGCTGCGCGCCGCGGAGGACTGGGTGCCGGTCCTGTTCGTCACCGCCCGCGACGACGAGGTCGACCGCATCGTGGGGCTGGAGCTCGGCGCCGACGACTACGTCACCAAGCCGTTCTCGCCGCGGGAGCTGGTCGCCCGCGTGGGCACCGTGCTGCGCCGGGCACGGGGTCCGCTGGCCGGCCCCGCGCCGCTGTCGCTGGGCCGGGTGCGCCTGGACCTCGCCGACCACCGCTGCTTCGTCGACGACACCGAGGTGGCGCTCACCGCCACCGAGTTCGACCTGCTCGCCCACCTCATGCGCCGGCCGGGAAGGGTGCTCTCGCGGGAGCAGCTGATCAGCGAGGTGTGGGGCTACAGCGCCCTGGCCGGAAACCGCACCGTGGACGTCCACGTCGCCCAGGTGCGCGCCAAGCTCGGCGACGCCAGCCCGATCCGCACCGTGCGCGGGGTCGGCTACGGCGTCGAGGCGGCGGCCGGGTGAGCCGCTCCCGCGGCAGCCTGGCCCGGCAGATCTCCCTGCTGGCCGTGGCCGTCGCCGTCGTCACCGCCGTGGTCGCCGGCGCCCTGGCCGTCGGGCTCGCCCGCCAGTCCAACGAGCTCGCCGCCCGCGGCGTCCTGGCCCGTCTCGCCGACGCCGCGGACACCGCCGCCGACACCGGCGTCACCGCGCAGGCCGGGCAGGTGCGCGCCCGCCGGACCCTGTCCGCGCTGCACGTCGAGTTCGCCACCGTGAGCCGGGCCGGCCGGGTGGTCGGCACCTCCCGGCTGGCCGGCGACGCGCTCACTCCCCAGGACGTCAGCCGGTTGCTGGCCGGGGGGAGCGTGTCCGCGCGCCGGCTCGTGGACGGCATACCGGTGCTGCTGGAGGCGCGCAGCACCCCCGCCGGGGGCATCGCGCTGGTCCAGCCGCGCGGCGCCGCGCTCGCGGCGGGTGAGCAGGCGATCCGGCGCACCGTGCTCGCGCTGGTCGTGGCCGCGGCGGCGGGGATCGCGCTCAGCGTCCTGCTGGCCCGGCGCCTGGCCCGCCCGCTGCGCCGCACCGCCGACGCCGCGCACCAGCTCGCCGGCGGCCGCCGCGACGTCGTGGTCGCAGCCGAGGGGCCGGCCGAGGTCGCCGAGGTGGCCGACGCGGTCACCACCCTGGCCCGCGCGCTCTCGCGCTCGGAGGCGCGGCAGCGGGAGTTCCTCCTGTCCGTCTCGCACGAGCTGCGCACGCCCCTCACCGCCATCACCGGGTATGCCGAGTCGCTGGCCGAGGGGGTCGTCCCATCGGAGGAGGCGCCCCGGGTCGGGGCCGTGATGCTCGGGGAGTCCGAACGGCTCGGGCGGCTGGTCCACGACCTGCTCGACCTGGCCCGCCTGGGTGCCGAGCAGTTCCGGGTCGAGCTGGTGCCGGCGGACCTGACCGCGATGGCCCGTGACGCGGCCGGTGTGTGGGACGCGCGGTGCGCCGCCGCGGGGGTGCGCTTCGCTGCCGAGCTGCCCGCCGGCCCGGTGGTCGCCGTCACCGACGCCGCCCGGGTGCGACAGGTCCTCGACGGCCTGCTGGAGAACGCCCTGCGGGTCACCCCCGCCGGGGCGCCGATCGTGCTGGCGGTGCGCCCCGAGCCCGGCCCCCACGGTGGCGTCGTCGTCGCCGAGGTGCGTGACGGCGGGCCAGGGCTGGCGCCGGACGACCTGCCGGTGGCGTTCGAGCCGTCGGCCCTCTACGACCGCTACCGCGGGGTGCGCCAGGTCGGCACCGGCCTGGGCCTGGCGATCGTGCACGGGCTGGTGACCCGCCTCGGCGGGAGCGTGGAGGCCGGGCACGCGCCCGAGGGCGGTGCCCGGTTCACCGTCCGGCTGCCCGCGCCTGGGCACGGGTGACGGCGGGGCCCCTCGGCCCCGCCGCCGGTCCCGCTCAGCTGTCGGCGCCCGCCGCAGCCTTGCCGGTGCCGCCGTCGACCACGGCGGTGGCGGTCAGCGACCCGGTCCCCGTGCCGATGACCAGGGCCTTGTCGCCGGTGTGCACCTGGCCGATCGAGGACGCGGTGCCCTTGTCCCGCCCCGAACCGAGCGGGTGGGAGCGGACCACTGTGTCCTTGCCGACCGCGAAGGTCTGGCTCAGCCCGTCCTGCGCCTTGACCGTGATGGAGGTCGGCGAGACAGCGGTGACGTCGCCCCGGATCGCGTGGTGGGTGACGTAGCCGGTGCCGCCCTTCCCTGCGCGGGTGACCCACTCGGCGTGGAGGGTTCGTAGCAGGGCGAGGCGCACCCGCCGGCCGTCCTTGCCCGCGGGCAGTGCGCCGGCCGAGTCCGCGGCCGACGACGCCGGCGACACGGTGCTGCTGGCCGGGGCCGGGCCGGACTGCGAGGAGGCCAGCGCAGCGCTGCCGCCGCCGAGGATGAGGGCCGCGGCGCCGGCCACGACGACTGCCTTGGTGATCATGGGTGCTCCCGATGTCAGAGGGGTCCTGCGGTCGGGTCCCACGCTGCCGCAGCCAGGTTCGGCCCCAGGCAAGGGAATGTCAGGATCGTGTTCGGGCTCTCAGCGCCACGGGCTGCCCCCGCGGTGCCAGGTGCGGCAGCATGCCGTCGCATGGACGCCACCCCGCAGCCCACAGGTCCCCTCGCCGGTCTCAAGGTCGTCGAGATGGCCGGCATCGGGCCGGCCCCGTTCGTGGCCATGGTGCTGGCCGACCTCGGCGCCGACGTCATCCGGGTGGACCGCCCCGGCGGGCCCGGCCTGCAGGTGACGGCACCGGCATACGACGTCCTCAACCGGGGCCGCCGCAACGTCTGCCTCGACCTCAAGCGGCCCGAGGCGCGCGAGGCCGTGCTGCAGCTGGTCGACCGGGCGGACGTGCTGCTCGAGGGCTTCCGTCCCGGGGTGATGGAACGGCTCGGCCTCGGGCCGCAGGAGTGCACCGCCCGCAACGAGCGGCTCGTCTATGCCCGGATGACCGGGTGGGGGCAGGACGGCCCGCTGGCGCAGCGCGCCGGCCACGACATCGCCTACATCGCCCTCACCGGCGCCCTGCACGCCACCGGCCGGGCCGGCGGGCCGCCCCAGGTGCCGGCCAACCTGCTCGGGGACTTCGGCGGCGGCGCGATGACCTGCCTGGTCGGGATCCTCGCCGCGCTGCACGAGCGGACCCGCAGCGGGCTGGGCCAGACCGTCGACGCCGCGATCGTCGACGGCACCGCGCTGCTCACGGCCCAGCTCCAGGGCCTGGTCGGCGCCGGGGTGTGGGAGCCCAGCCGCGGGGTGAACCTGCTCGACACCGGCGCGCCGTTCTACGACGTCTACGAGACCGCCGACGGCGAGCACATGGCGGTGGGTGCGCTGGAGCCCCGGTTCTACGCCGCGCTGCTGGAGGGGCTGGAGCTCGACCCGGCGCAGGTCCCCGACCGGAACGACCCGGCGCTGTGGCCGCGCCTGCGCACCACCCTCGCGGCCACCTTCGCCGGCCGCACCCAGGCCGAGTGGGTGGAGGCGTTCGCCGACTCCGACGCCTGCGTCGCGCCGGTCGTGCCGCTGCACCGCGCCCCGCAGCATCCGCACCTTGCCGCCCGAGCGGCATACACGCAGGTGGACGGGGTGACCCAGCCCGCGCCGGCGCCGCGCTTCGGGCGCACCCCGGGGGCGGTCGGCCGGGGCCCGGCGGCGACCGGGCAGCACACCCGAGAGGCGCTGGGCGACTGGGGCGTCGCCGACGTCGACGCGCTGATCGACACGGGGGTAGCCGTGCAGGCCTGAGCCCCGGATGTCACGATGGCTTCGTGCTTCCCGAGGTCGCGCCGACGGCTGTCCGCAAACCCCTGGTCATCGCCCACCGCGGCGCCAGCAAGGCCGAACCGGAGCACACGCTCAAGGCCTACAAGCGCGCCATCGCCGAGGGGGCCGACGCGCTCGAGTGCGACGTCCGCCTGACCGCCGACTCCCACCTCGTGTGCGTGCACGACCGGCGGGTCAACCGCACCTCCAACGGCAGCGGGCTGGTCTCCACCCTGGAGCTGGCCAAGCTCGAGGGGCTGGACTGGGGCTCCTGGCACGAGCTGCACGGCACCGACGACGAGCTGCCGGACCGCGACCGCAACCGGATCCTCACCCTGCGCTCGCTGCTGCGCACCGTCCTCGAGGCCGACCGCGAGGTCGGCCTCGCCATCGAGACCAAGCACCCCACCCGGTATGCCGGGCTGGTCGAGCGGGAGCTCGCGCGGGTGCTCACCGAGATGGGGCTGCACCGGGCCCATGTGCCCGGCCGCCCGCACGTGCGGGTCATGTCGTTCTCGCAGCTGGCCTGCCAGCGGATGCGCCAGCTGTGCCCCGAGCTCGACCTCGTCTACCTCATCGAGGGCTCGGTCCCGCTGCGGTTCCGGGACGGCTCGCTGCCCAAGGGCGTCCGGATCGCGGGGCTGGACATCAAGCTGGTGCGCCGCTGGCCGCAGACCGTCGCCCGGCAGCAGCGCCGCGGGCACCAGGTCTACGTCTGGACGGTGGACACCGCCGAGGACGTGGACCTGTGCCTCGAGCTCGGCGTCGACGCGATCATCACCAACCGCCCGCACTTCGTCCTCGACCACACCCGGGACACGCACTAGCCTGTGACCAAGAGCCGGGTGGGCAGCTTCGCGAGGACGGAGACGTGATGGGGGCGGCAGGGGGCGGTACTGCTTCTGACCCGGCGACTGCAGCACTGGCGCAGGGCCAGCAGGCTCCGCTGGTGGACGACTTCGGCGGCGAGGTGGGGGTCGGTCAGACCCGCACCATCCGCGTGCCGTGGGACGCGGCGTCGGTGACCAAGGTCCGGCGGGCCGTCGTGACCGACCTGCGCGCCCGCGGTGTCGGCTCCGAGGTGGTCGACGAAGCCGAGATCGTGGTGTCCGAGCTGGTCGCCAACGCGCTGCGGCACGCCAAGCCGCTCGGCGACGGCGCAGTCCGGGTGCACTGGAAGGTCAAGGACCCGGTGGTCGAGGTCGAGGTGACCGACGGCGGCGGGCCGACCAGCCCGCGCCCGGCGCCGCCCTCGGTCTGGGGCCAGGCCGGTCGCGGCCTGCGCATCGTGCGCAGCCTCGCCCACGAGTGGGGCGTGCAGGACGAGCGCTCCGGCTGCACGGTGTGGGTCGCCCTCGGCGGTCCGTCGCGGCGCCGCACCGGCTGAGCCACCCGCCCACTAGGGTTGGCGACCATGGGCAAGGCTTCCCGACGCAGTCGTCAGTCCGCATCCGGCCAGCGCGCCGCGACCCCCGCACCGGCACCCTTCGTGTCGCGCCCCTTCGAGGGCCTGACCGGGGAGACCGACTGGGTGGCGCTGCGCGAGATCCTGCCCGCGGCCACCGCCACGGTGCGGGTCACCGGCGACGCGGTCCCCGAGGGGGCTGCCGGCACCGCCACGATCGCCACCGTCCTGCCGCTGGCCTGGCCGGGCCTGCACCGCACCGACGGGCAGGTGCTCGTGGCCACCCAGTCCGGCAGCAGCACCGGCGACGCCAGCCGTGACCTGGCCCAGGTGCTGCTCGCGACGCTGGCCGCCGAGCCCGGTTCCCCGGTGACCTCCACCCCGCAGGCGACCGCCGAGACCCCGCGGCTGCAGGACGTGCTCGACCCGTCCGCGCCGTTCGAGGTGACGGTGCACGAGGGCTTCGACTTCTGGGTCGAGGACGTCACCGACCTCGACGAGGAGGGCCGCGCCAGCCTCGAGCGCGCCAACGCCGTGGCCGTGCCGACCCGGCCGCTGTCCGGCGTGACCTCGGCCTACTGGTGCCGCATCGGTGAGCGCACCCACCTGCGCTGGGTGCTGCCGCAGGACGAGGACCGCGCCACGGACGCGCTGGCCCGGCTGCACGCCGCCCACGACAGCGGCCTGGGCGAGGGCACCCGCCTGCTCGGGGCGTTCCGCGCGTGCGGCCTGCTCGTGCCCGTGTGGGACCTGGACCCGACCCGCGAGGCGGCCGACTACGAGGACGAGGCGGCGGCCTGGCTCAAGCGCTACGACCAGGCGCTGGCAGCGACCGAGCCGCTGACTGCCGAGGAGCGCCGGGCCCGCTCCGGCCTGCTCAGCCGCCAGGTCACCCTGCGCTGAGGCAGCCGGTGACCACACCCACCCCGCAGCCGTCCCCCGTCGCGGTCGCGGCCGTCATCCCCGCCAAGGACGAGGCCGAGCGGATCGCCGCGACCATCGCGGCGGTGCGGGCGATCCCCGGTGTCGACCTCGTCGTGGTCGTCGACGACGGCAGCGCCGACGCCACCGCCGACATCGCGCGCGAGGCGGGGGCGGCCGTGGAGCGCCACCCGCGCAACCGCGGCAAGGCGGCCGCCATGACCACCGGTGCCGCGCGGGTGGCCCGGGAAGACTCCGGGGCCGCACGGCCGCTGTTGTTCGTCGACGCCGACCTCGAGGCCAGCGCCGCGAACCTGGGGGTCCTCGTGTCTCCCGTCGCTGGCGGCGAGGTGGACATGACCATCGCGATCCTGCCCCCGCAGAAGCAGGCCGGCGGGGGGCGCGGCTTCGTGGTCCGCCTGGCGCGCAAGGGGATCCACGGCCTGACCGGCTGGCAGGCCACCCAGCCGCTGTCCGGCATGCGGTGCCTGTCCCGGACCGCCTTCGACGCGGCCACCCCGCTGGCCCGCGGCTGGGGTGTCGAGGTCGGGCTGACCGTCGACGTCCTCGCCCGTGGCCTGCGGGTGCGCGAGGTGCCCTGCGAGCTGCACCACCGGGTCAGCGGCCGCGACTGGAGGGGGCAGCTGCACCGGGCCCGGCAGTATCGCGACGTGTGGCTCGCGCTCGCCGCCCGCCGGTTGCGCCGTGCCCGCCCCTGAGCAGCAGCTGACCGCCACCCGGGGCCAGCAGCTGCTGCTGCTCGCCTCGGGCACCGGCCTGCTGCTCGTCGGCGTCGCCGGCCCCTCTGCGGCGCGCCCCGGGCTCGGGCCGCGCGGCTGGGCGCCGGGGGAGCTGCCGCTGCACCTGACCTCGGCGACGGTCACCGCGACCCTGTGGGCGGCATACCTGCTCGGCGCCCTGGCGGTCGCGCTCGGGCTGTGGCGGCGCACCGCGCCGCGGCTGGGCTGGCCGCTGGTGCTGGGGCTGGGCGGCCTCGCGCTGCTCACGGCGCCGTTCGGCTCGGCCGACCACACGAACTACGCCGCCTACGGCCGGATCGCCGCCCAGGGCGGCGACGCCTACCTGGTGCCGCCGGTGACGTGGGCCGGTGGCCATGACCCGGTCACCAGCGCGGTCGAGCCGCCGTGGACGCACACGCCGAGCATCTACGGCCCCGCCGCCACCGCCCTGCAGGCCCTGGCCTCGCTCGTCGGCGGCGCCAACCTGCGCCAGACGGTCTGGGTGTGGCAGGTCCTCGTGGTGCTGTCCTGGCTGGCCGTGCGCTGGCTGCTGCTGCGGGCCGGCACCGGGCCGCGCTGGCAGGGGCGGGTCGACCTGCTGTGGACGGCGAACCCGGTGGTGTTCGGCGTGGTCGTGCTCGGCGCCCACGTCGACGTCATCGCCACGGCCCTGGCCCTGGCGGCGGTGGTGCTCGCGGCCCGGCACCCCGGCCTCGCCGGGCTCGTGCTCGGGCTGTCCGTGAGCACCAAGGTCACCGACGCCGTCGTGGGCCTGGCGCTGCTGTGGTCCTGGCGGGCGCTGGGTCGCGCCGAGCTGGTCCGCCGGGCGCTGCTGACGTTCGCCGGGTTCGTGGTGGTCGCCGCGCCGCTGCACGTGTGGGCCGGGCCGCACGTGTTCTCCCAGCTGGAGAAGGCGCGCCGGTCGGTGTCCTTCGCCACGCCGTGGCGCCCGGTGCTGGAGTGGCTGACCGGTCCGCTGGGTGGGGGCGCCGCCCGGACCGTCGTCACGACCGCGGCCGTCGTGGCGGTCGTCGCGCTGGTGCTGCTGCTCGCCGTGCTCGCCCGCGCGGCGGGGCCGGCGCCGGGGGCTGCCGACGCGATGACCACCTCGGCCCTGCTGGCGACGCTGGTGACCGGCACGGCATACGTCCTGGGCGCGCCGTACTCGCTGCCGTGGTACGACGCCCTGACCTGGGCGACGCTGCCGGCGCTCGCCGCCAGCGCGCTCGACGGGATCCTGCTGGCGCGCCTGCTCGTGCTCGTACTGGCCTACGTGCCGGGGCGGGTCGTGGCCATGTCGCCCGCGGTCGAGTCGTTCAGCCTCGGCGTGAGGAGGAACCTCGCCCCGTACGCCGGGATCCTCGTGTGGCTTCTCCTTGCTGGCGCCGCTGTGCGCGCGTGGCGTAGGGGGGCGGGTCGGCCTGGTCGACCGGGGCGGCCACCGGGCCCGCGGCCTCCGGGGCCGGCGTCGCCACCGCCACCGCAGCAGCCGGTGCGCCAGGGCTGACCGGGCTGCGTCGTCCGCCCCGGCGGCTGCTGCGGCGGGTGCCGCGCTCGTCGTCCTCGAGCGCCTGCACGCTCACCGCGATCACCAGCGGGATGGCCAGGGTCGCCGACACGGCGGGGATCGCGGTGCCGGAGTCGTTCATGGCGAAGCCGATCACCAGCGTGATGAGCAGCGCGATCAGGCCGGGGCGCAGGAGCGGTGCCCGCTCGTAGGAGCGCTGCAGCGCCCGCGACCCCCACGAGGTCGGCCGGGCGAGGATGTAGACCATGAACACCAGCCCGACCGGGACCAGCAGCGTGAGGCTGCTGCCGGTGAGGATGCTGAAGTTCTGCTGCGCCTTGCGCATCACGATGTCGGTCGCGCCGCCGTCGATCGCGGTCTGCACGAACCGGCCCAGGTGCGAGCGGGAGTCCGGCGGGCGCAGCCAGTCCAGGAAGCCGATGACGACGAGGAACAGGGCGGTGCCGCCGACGACCATGGCAGCCTTGCGCCAGGTGAGCTTGATGCCCAGGACCGCGAGAATCAGGTAGGCCAGTCCCGGCAGCAGCGCCGGCGGTCCGCCGAAGTCGCTGCCCCAGGAGGGCGACCCGTCGACCACGACGCCGAACAGCCCGACCACGCCGACGCCGATGGCGGCCACCACCGGGCTGTGTTTGCGGCTCAGCCGGTCGGCGACAGCGACGGCCAGCAGCAACGTCGCCGTCGCGAAGAGCGCGAACGTCACGTTGCCCATGCCGTAGAACCGGCCACCCACGACCGGCTGGAGCCCCATGAGGGACGACAGCTGCAGCCGGGAGCCGGTCATGACGTCGGCGGCCAGCACGGCCATGGTGACCACCGAGATGACCACGAGCGGGCCGAAGAGCGAGCGGCTCCACGGCCCGCTCATCGCCACGGCCGAGATCAGCGCCACGAAGACGCCGACCGAGGCGACCACCGCCACCATCGGCCACGGGAAGCGCCACCACGGGAAGAGGTTGGCCAGGAACGTCGAGACGGGCACGGTCGCCGCGACGAGGGCCACCCGGCGCACCACGCGCAGCAGCTGCAGGCGCGTCTGCTCCGAGCCCCACCGCCGTCGCCACACCACAGCCACGAACAGGTAGATCGCCAGCTGGGAGTAGACCAGCCCGGTGAAGAACGGCGGCACCAGCGAGTGCACCTCGTGGGAGGCCAGGTCGTAGTCGACGAAGCCCTGCAGGCGTTGGTGCGCGGAGTCCTCTGAGTTGTTCTCCGCCGGCTCGTTGCGCAGCGGCGCGCCACCGAGGGCGCTCGGGATCGGGGCGCCGATGTGGCTGAGCACGGTGGGGGCGATGTCGGGGAGCTGAGCCAGGCCCGGCTGCCGGGTGGAGGAGGAGTACAGCGTGCCCGCGCCGAAGTGCGGACCCTTGGCCGCGATCAGCCGCAGCCGCTCGGTCTGCCCGGCGTCGGCGAGGCTGACCAGCATGAGGTCGGCACCGGCCGGCGCCTGCTGGACCACCTGCTGGATCCGGTTGTCGATCTGGCGCGCCTGCTGGGCGCGGCTGTCCCGGGGGACCGGCTTCTCGGCCGGGTCGACGTCGGCCGGGTCGCGCACGACGCCGACGTCGACGAAGGTCAGCGGGCAGGCGACCAGGGCGCTGGTGAGCTGGCCACCGAACGGGGCGTAGTGGGCGACGGTCCCGTTGGAGCGTGCCGCGGCGAGAGCGGCGCCGGGGCCGACCGCCTGCACGCAGCTGCCGCCGCCGGCCGCCTGGTCGCCGAGCAGGCCGAGGTGGGCGTCGAAGTTCGCGTCGGACGCCGCCTTGAGCCAGGTGTCCCAGTGCGGCACCTTGCCGTCCCCGCCCGGCCCCTGGTCGATCGTCCGGCACGGCGGCTTGCTGTTGCTGCCCTGGTCGACGTCCCCGGCCCGCTCGCCGGCGCCGAGCGTCAGCCAGCCGTCCACCGGGCAGGTGTTGGTGTGCACCGAGCGCACGGTGAGGGAGGCGGCGCCGCCGTCGCGCAGGAACGACCACATCGCCGGGGTGTCCGTCCGCGACACGTCGCTCCACGTCAGGCCGCCGGTGCCGATCACGATGATCGGGCCGGTCGCCGAGCCCTCTGCGGGCGAGCTCGAGGTGGCCCGCGCCTCGGCGGAGGCGCTGGCCGGGGACCCCGACGCGATGAACCGACCGGCGAGCGCGCCGAGCACCATCAGGACCGCGAGCACGGCGATGAGGGGACGTCGGGTCACGAGGACAGGCTACGGCCCCTCGCCGGGCGCCGGTCCCGGGCAGTCGCGCCCCGCGCAGGCGGACCCGCCACAATGGCGCGGTGACCGTTCAGCGCCCTGCCCCCCGCTCGTCCGCGACCGGGCGGATGTGGCTGCTCGCGGTCCTGGTCATCATCGTGGGCTCCAGCCCGGTGTGGCTGCGCTACCTGGTGTTCTGGCCGCTGGACCAGTGGCAGGTCGACGTCGAGGTCTACCGCGAGGCCGGCGTGTCCATCCTCACCGGCCGTCCCATCTACGAGGCGATGACCGAGTCGCCGCAGCTGCTGCCGTTCACCTACCCGCCGTTCGCGGCGCTGTGGGCGCTGCCGCTGGCGCTCATCCCGTTCGGGGCGGTCGGCTGGCTGTGGACCGCGCTGCAGCTCGCGGCCACCACCGCGATCGTCTGGTATGCCGGGTGGCGGCTGATCCACCGGGCCGGCGCCCGCGCGCCGCTGGTCCTCGCGCTGCTCGTCGTGCCGATGACCTGGCTGCACCCGGTCGCCGACGGCATCCGCTTCGGCCAGGTCAACGCGTTCATGGTGCTGGCCTGCCTCATGGACCTGCGCCGGCCCCGACCCGGCCTGCTGCGCCGCATCCCGCCGGGTGTCCTCGTCGGGCTCGCCATGTCGATCAAGCTCACGCCCGGCGTCTTCGTCGTGCACTACCTGGTCAACAAGCGCTGGCGGGAGGCCGCCTGGGCGGTCGGCACGGCGGTGGGCGTCACGGTCGGCACGTGGCTGCTGATGCCGGAGGCCTCGTTCGCCTTCTGGGGCGGCGCGCTGCAGGACCCCAGCCGGCTCGGGCCCAACTCGGGCACGTCCAACCAGTCGCTGCGCGGGTTCCTGCTCCGGGTCGGGCCGCAGGGCCTGCCCGGCACGGTGCTCTGGCTGGTGTGCGTCGCCGTGGTCGGCGTCATCGGCTTCGCCCTGGCCCGTCGGGCCTACCGGCAGCACGACTCCATCGCCGAGGTCGCGGTCGTCGGGCTGATGGCGGTGCTGCTCTCGCCGGTGGCGTGGATCCACCACCTGCACTGGGTGGTCGTCGTCATCTTCGCCATCCTCGGCGCGGACCCGCTGCGCGACCGCCGCCGGCTGGTGGCCGCGGCGGTGGTCACGGCGTGGTTCCTGTGCCGGATGCCCTGGTGGGGGATCACCTGGCTCAACGACCGGGTGGGGCCCGTGTTCTTCGGCCGGCTGCTGCAGAACGCCGACACCGCCGGCGCCCTCATGGCCCTGGCGATGCTGGCGTGGACGTTGCAGACCCGCGACGACCACGACCCCGGCACCGCTTCCGAGGCGGGTGTGCTCACCTCAGACCGCTCCGACGCCCCCGTGGGGGCTCCGGCAGCGGCCCTGGGCGAGCAGAGCCGACTGGGCTGAGCAAGGCCTCAGGCGATGAGGTCCACGCCGGCGACCTGCAGGGCGGTCAGCCCGAACATCAGCAGGCACAGCCCGGCACCGACCCGGTGCAGGGTGCCGAGCCGGATCCGCTTGAGCAGGGTCCGGCCGAGCACCGCGCCGAGTGCGGACACCGTGGCCAGGGCCAGGAAGGCGCCGATACCGACGGGCACCGGGGCGTTGTAGCGCACCACGAGGCCGGCGGTCAGCAGCTGGCTCAGGTCGCCCCACTCGGCGACGAACAGCACGAGGAAGCTGGCCCCCACCGCGCGCCAGCCGTGCACGCCGGCGCGGGCCTTGGCGGCGAACTCGTGCTCGGTCTCGGCCTCCTCCGCCTCGGCGTGGGCGGCCCCGCGCCACAGGATGATGGCGCCGACGAGGAAGAGCAGGCCGGCCACGACCTCCACCGGGGTGCGCGGCAGGTGCGCGAGCAGCCCGCCGAGGGTGCAGGCGACGACGGTCTGCACGAGGAACGCCGCGGTGACCCCGACCCAGACCGCCAGCGGCTTGTAGCGCGTGGCCAGCACGAGCGTGGCGATGAAAGTCTTGTCCGGCAGCTCGATCGGGAAGATCAGCACGAAGGCGGTGGCGGCGATGGCGAGGGCACTCATGGTGCTCCCGACCCTAATCGGTCGCTCCGTGGGACGTCCGGGCACGCATGCCGGGCGGGCAATACGCTGCCGGGCGTGAGCATGCGATACGGCTACTTCGGCCCCGCGGGGACGTTCACCGAGATGGCCCTGCTGCGCCTGCCCGGCGTCGAGGACGTCGAACGGGTGCCCATCGCCTCGGTCGAGGCGGCGCTGGAGGCGGTGCGCGACGGGTCGGTCGACGCGGCGGTCGTGCCGATCGAGAACTCCGTCGAGGGCGGGGTCAGCGCCACCCTCGACGCGCTGTCCTCCGGGGCCGACCTGGTCGTGGTCCACGAGGTGCTCGTGCCGATCACCTTCGTCCTGGCCGCCCGCGCGGGCACCACGCTGGCGGACATCCGCGGCGTCGGCAGCCACCCCCACGCCTGGGCCCAGGTCCGCCACTGGATGGGCGCCCGGCTGCCGGAGGCGACCTACGTGCCGTGCCTGTCCACCGCGGCGGCCGCGGCCGGGCTGGCCGGCGACGACACGGCATACGAGGCGGCGGTGTGCGCGCCGGTCGCGGCGCAGGCGCACGGGCTGCAGGTGCTGGCCGAGGACATCGGCGACAACCGCAGCGCGGTGACCCGGTTCGTGCTGGTCGCCCGCCCGGGCCGGTTGCCGGAGCCGACCGGGGCGGACAAGACGTCGGTGGTGCTGTTCCAGGCCGACGACCACCCCGGTGGCCTGCTGGAGCTGCTGGAGCAGTTCGCCGCCCGCGGGATCAACCTGACCCGGCTGGAGTCCCGGCCCACCGGCGACGCCCTCGGCCGCTACTGCTTCTCGATCGACTTCGAGGGCCACGTCAACGACGAGCGCGTCGGCGAGACGCTCATGGGGCTGCGCCGGGTGTGTGCCGACGTGCGCTTCCTCGGCTCCTACCCGCGCGCCGACGGGGCGGTCGTCGAGGTCCGGCCGGGCACCCGCGACACGGACTTCACCGCGGCGCGCGCCTGGTTGCGGGGCCTGCGCAACGGCTGACGCTCAGGCCGTCAGGTGGACCTCCAGCCCGCGCTCGCCGCCGCGCATCATCGCGGCGTGGTTGGCCCGCAGCGCCGGTCGCAGCAGGAAGGACGCCCGGCGCAGCACCGGGGCGTGCAGCTCCACCTCCTGCCGGTATGCCGCGTGCGTGCCTCCCGGCACCGGGCTCAGCTCCCAGCTGGACCAGCCGTGCAGGTGGCCGCGGACCGCGGCGCGCAGACGCAGGGCGCCCGCGTCCTCCACCTCGCGGCGCAGGTGCAGGTGCAGGGTCCATGGCAGCACGCTGCGGATCTGCACGTCGCCGGACTCGTCGTCCAGCCGGGTGATCCGCCGGACCTGCGGCCACCACCGGTCGTAGCGCTCGATGTCCGCGAGGACGGCGTAGACCCGCTCGGGCTCGGCGGGCAGCCGCCACGTCGTGGCGAAGCGGTAGACCGGTGGGGCCACGACCGGTCAGACCGGCGCGGTGCGGCCGCCGTCGGCCTCGCGGATGCACCAGCGGGCGAGCAGGGCGCAGACGAGCCCGTTGGCGAAGCCGACCAGGACGTCGCTCACGTGGTGCATGCCGCGGTAGAGGCGGGCGTACGCCACCAGCACCGGGATCACGGCGAAGATCGTGATGAGCGTGTTGCGCAGCCAGACCCGCTCGATCCGCGAGGCCAGCAGGATGAACGAGACGTACAGCGCGGTCGAGGCGCCCACGTGGCCGCTGGGGTAGCTCGAGGTCGGCGGGGCGGGGTCGAGGTGCGGCACGGTGGGGCGGTCCCGGCCGACGACCAGGGTGGCGCCGACGAACGTCGAGGCCTGCAGGGCGATCGCGATCGCCGGGATGATCGCCACCCACCAGCGCCGGGTCAGCACCAGCAGCACGATGCAGGCGACCACGCACACGCCGATGACGATCTCGGTGTTGCCGATGTGCGACCAGACGGCGGTGACCGAGTTCATCGTCGCGGTGCGGCCCCTGGCCAGCGCCTTGTTGACCGAGTTCTCGGTGTCCTCGACCGACTTCAGCGGCCCGGCCAGCAGAAGCCCGATCCCGCAGATGACCGCCCAGATGAGGATGCCCGGCAGCACGACGCGCAGCAGCAGGCTCTTGGCCACCGCCCCGGCGCCGGGGCGCTCGCGTTCGGTGGGCGGGGACCAGCGGGTGAGGACGGTCATGGTGCGGACCTTTCGATCGAGTGGGCGGCCTCGCGGGCAACCTGACGTGGACCGCGGTACCCGGCCCACGACGCGGCGACGAGGGCCAGCGCAAGGATGACACCACCGACGACGTCGGAAGGAAAGTGCACGCCCAGGAAGACCCGGTCCAGGCAGGTCCCGACGACCACCAGCGACCCGACGGTCAGCAGCGCCGCCTTGACGGCGCGGTGCGCCAGCGGCCAGACCGCGACGGTGACGACGGTGAGGGCCAGCGCGGCGTTGAACGCATGCCCCGAGGGGAAGCTGTATCCCGGGGAGTGCGACACGGGGTCGCTCACCACCGGGCGGGCCCGCTGCACGACCAGCTTGACGAGGAAGCCCAGGAACCAGCCGACGAGCATGGTCGCGACGGCCCACAGCGCCCGTGAGCGCAGGCCGCGTGCCCAGACCCAGGCGCACGTGGCGAACGCGACGAGGTAGACCCAGACCGGCTGCATCACCGCCTGCACCACGAGCAGCGTCCGGAGCAGGGCGGGGTGCGCACGGGTGACGTCGGTGGCTCCGCGGATCGCGGCGTCGTCCACGTGGATGAGCGGCTGGAACCGCTCCCGCACCAGGACGGCGACCACGACGACCGGCACGAGCGCGAGGACCCCGACCAGCAGCCCCCGCCCGACCCGGCGCAGCACGTCAGACCCGGACGACGAGGGCGCCCGGCTCCACGCGGATGCCCAGCGCGAGGGCCTTGCCGATGGTGTCGCCGTCGAGCTGGACCTCCTCGGGGCGGTCGCTGCGGATGGACAGCTCCCGGCCGCGCAGGTGGTCGACCCGCTCGTGACCCTTGCGGGTCCTGGTCAGCACCCGGGCCGCCACGGCCAGCCAGCCGACGATGCCCTTGGGGGAGAGGGTGACCGCGTCGAGCCAGCCGTCGTCGACCTCCGCCTTGGGCATGAGCACCAGGCCGCCGGTGAGCTTGCCGCAGTTGCCGACCACGACGGTGCGCACCCGGCGGGAGATCTCCAGCTCGTCGTCGACCTTGAGGCGGACCTTGAACTGGGCGCCGCGCAGGTTGCGGACGCCGGCGACGCCGTAGGCCAGCCAGCCCACCCGCGCCTTGAGCGCCTCGGGGGCGCCGGCCATGATCGCGGCGTCGAAGCCCAGCCCGGCCATGACGAGGAAGACGTGCTCGGCGGGGCGCTCGTGCTCCCCGGAGGCGTCGACCCGGATCCGGCCGACGTCGACCCGCTTGTTCTGCCCGGTCAGGGCCACCTTCAGCGCCTCGGACAGGTCGTCGACGGGCAGGTCGAGGTTGCGGGCGAGCAGGTTGCCGGTGCCGCCGGGCAGCAGGCCCAGCGGGGTCTCGGTGCCGACCAGCACGCTGGCCACGGCGCGGACCGTGCCGTCGCCGCCGAGCGGGCAGACGACGGTGACGCCCTCCTCGAGTGCCTGCCGGGTCTGGCCCTCGCCGGTGTCCTCGGCCGTCGTCTCGATGAACAGCGGCTCGGCCCAGCCGGCGTCGGCGCAGCCCTTGGCGATCTTGCGCCGGACCGCCGACTGGTCCTCGAACTTGGTCGGGTTGATGATGATCGCAGCGCGGCGGGGCTTGTCCTCGGCCACCTCAGCTCCTTCCGGTCGGAAGTGCTGCCGGTGGGGGCGGCGCCGCGCGAAGCGGCGGGTCGCCTGCAACGCCTGGTCCACGCGGGCGCGAGCGCCACGGCTCGAGGCGGCCGTGACGGCCCCCGCGAGCAGCAGGACGAGGAGGATGGCCAGCACGGCGATCCACCCGGCGTTGTCTTTCAGCACAGCGCGGACGTTACCCGAAAGTAGGCTGCGCCCCATGGCCCGTCCCACGGCACCGACCCCGCCGCCGCCCGACGACAAGGACTGGACCTGGGTGCTGCGCGAGCCGTGCCCGGAGTGCGGGTTCGACGCGGCCCACGTGGCCGGGACGCAGGTGCCCGACGTGGTCCGCGACAGCGCGGCGCGGTGGGCCGCGGTGCTGGCCCGCCCGGACGCCCGGCTGCGCCCGGAGCCCCACGTGTGGTCGCCGCTGGAGTACGCCTGCCACGTCCGCGACGTGTGCCGGGTCTTCGCCGAGCGGGTCCACCTCATGCTCACCACCGACGACCCGCGGTTCGCCAACTGGGACCAGGACGCCACCGCGCTGGCCGAGCGCTACTGGGAGCAGGACCCGGCCGTGGTGTCCGCCGAGCTGACCGGCGCCGCGGAGCTGGCCGCCGCCCGGTTCGACGAGGTCACCGAGGAGGAGTGGGACCGGACCGGTCTGCGCAGCAACGGTTCCGCGTTCACCGTCGAGACGCTCGGGCAGTACTTCGTCCACGACCTGGTGCACCACGGCCACGACGTGGGCGCGTGAGCCGGCCACGCGGCATACCCCTGCAGTTGGCAAACGGTTCGGAGCCGCGCAACGTGCGCCGATAGGCTCGGGCCCGTGATCGACATCCGACTTCTGCGTGAGGACCCTGAGGTGGTGCGCGCCTCGCAGCGCGCGCGTGGCGAGGACGAGGGGATCGTCGACGCGATCCTGTCCGCCGACGAGCGCCGACGGTCGTCCCTGACCGAGTTCGAGCAGCTGCGGGCGGAGCAGAAGTCGTTCGGCAAGAAGGTCGCCGCCGCCAAGGGCGAGGAGAAGGCCGCCCTGGTCGCCGAGGCGAAGAAGACCTCCGACCGGGTCAAGGAGCTGCAGGCCGCCGCCGACGAGGCCGAGGCGGAGCTCAACGCGCTGGTGCGGCGGGTGCCCAACGTCGTCATCGAGGGCATCCCCAGCGGCGGCGAGGACGACTACGCCGTGCTGGAGACCCACGGCACGGCACGGGACTTCGCGGCCGAGGGCTTCGAGCCGCGGGACCACCTCGAGCTCGCCGAGGGCCTGGGCGCCCTCGACATGGAGCGCGGCGCCAAGGTCGGGGGGTCGCGCTTCTACTTCCTCACCGGGGTCGGTGCCCGCCTCGAGCTGGCGCTGCTCAACATGGCGGTGGCGCAGGCGGTCGAGCACGGGTTCACCCCGATGATCACGCCCACCCTGGTCAAGAACGACGTCATGGCCGGTGCCGGCTTCCTCGACGCCCACGCCGACGAGGTCTACCGCCTCGAGGCCGACGACCTCTACCTCACCGGCACCTCCGAGGTCGCCCTCGCCGGCTACCACGCCGACGAGATCCTCGACCTGTCCGGCGGCCCGAAGCGGTATGCCGGGTGGTCGACCTGCTACCGGAGGGAAGCCGGGTCCTACGGCAAGGACACCCGCGGCATCATCCGGGTGCACCAGTTCCAGAAGGTCGAGATGTTCAGCTACTGCCGGCCCGAGGACGCCGAGGCCGAGCACCAGCGGCTGCTGGACTTCGAGCGCGAGATGCTCGCCAAGATCGAGGTGCCCTACCGGATCATCGACACCGCTGCCGGTGACCTCGGTGGCCCCGCGGCGCGCAAGTTCGACTGCGAGGCGTGGGTGCCGACGCAGGGCCGCTACCGGGAGCTGACCTCCACGAGCAACTGCACGACATACCAGGCCCGACGGCTCAACGTGCGTGAGCGCTCGGAGTCGGGTGCGACCCGCATCGTGGCCACGCTCAACGGCACCCTGGCCACGACCCGCTGGCTGGTGGCGATCCTGGAGAACCACCAGCAGCCCGACGGCTCGGTCGTCGTGCCGCAGGCGCTGCGGCCGTTCCTCGGGCTCGACGTCCTGACCCCGCAGGGCTGAGGCGGGGCATGGCCGAGCGCCTGGTCGCCCTCGACCTCGACGGCACCACCGTCAACCACGCCGGGGAGCTCTCGCCCGTCGTGCGGGACGCCGTGCGCGCGGTGGCCGACGCCGGGGTGCACGTCGTCATCGCGACCGGCCGCTCCACGGTGGCCGCGATGCCGGTGATCGACGCGCTGGGCCTGTCCCACGGGTTCGCCGTCTGCTCCAACGGCGCGGTGACCCTCGAGCTCGACCCGTCCGAGAACGGCGGCTACCGCTTCCTCGACGTCGTCACCTTCGACCCGGCGCCGGCGCTGAACCTGCTGCGCGAGCGCATCCCCGACGCCGCGGTCGCGGTCGAGGAGCTGGGCGTCGGCTTCAAGCTGAGCAAGCCGTTCCCGGACGGCGAGCTGGTCGGGCAGCTGCGCGTCGTGGAGTGGGAGGAGCTGGTCTCCGCGCCCGCCACCCGTGTCACGCTGCGCAGCCCGGAGGCCACGGCGGAGGAGTTCATGCGCCTGGTCGGCGAGGCCGGGCTGCACGAGGTGTCCTACGCCGTGGGCTGGACCGCGTGGCTCGACATCAACCCCGAGGGCGTGTCCAAGGGCTCGGCGCTGGAGCAGGTGCGTCGCCACCTGTCGGTCGAGCCGGCGCACACGATGGCCGTCGGCGACCAGCGCAACGACCTGGAGATGCTGCACTGGGCCGCCCGGGGCGTGGCGATGGGCAACGCCCCCGACGAGGTCAAGGCGGCGGCCGACGAGGTCACCGGCCACGTCGACGACGACGGCCTCGTGCCGGTCCTGCGCTCGCTGCTCGACTGACGGGCCTGGGCTCAGAGGCGGGACAGGGACTCGCGCAGGCCCTGCTCCGCCTCGTCGCCGAGCTTCTTCAGCGCGCCCATGAACAGCGGCATGAGGAACTTGACCATGCCCTGGAACTCGAAGTCGGCGGTGTAGAGCACGTCGCTGCCGGAGCCGTTGGGGCTGACCTCGATCGTGTCCGTGGCGGTGACGGTCTTGTTCTGGCCGCGCAGCTGCACCCGGCGGCCGGGGTCGACGTCCAGGACGGTGTAGGTCAGCTCGGTCTCGCGGCGCAGGAACTTCGAGGTGTTGAGGTAGACGGTGCCGACCCCGCCGTCGCCGCTGGTGCGCACGCACCGCACCGTGCCCGGATCCCACTCCGCGGTGGTCGTGAAGTCCGACAGGTAGGCGAAGACCTTCTCCGGTGAGGCGTCCACCGTCACGCTGCGCTGCAGTCTCATGCCCCCATCCTCACCCGGCACGCACCCTGCGGCACCTCCTACGCGGGTCCGGTGGCCAGGGCGGCGGTGGCGGGATGCGGGTCATGTGCCCCTCCAGTGCCGGGTTTGATGCTGTCACACCCAAGGACCCGCGAGCCGGCCGGAACGTGACATGACGCAGCGGCGCTGGGCGCTGGCGCCGGGCACGCGTACGGTCGGGTCCCGTGAGGGTCGCGCTGATGGTCACCTGCCTGGGCGACGCGCTCTTCCCCGACGTGGGCCGGGCGACGGTCTCGCTGCTGCGCCGCCTCGGGGTCGGGGTCGAGGTCCCCACCGGCCAGACGTGCTGCGCCCAGCCGATGGTCAACACCGGCTACCTCGAGGAGGCGGTGCCGGTGGTGCGCACCTTCGTCGAGGCGTTCGCCGGGTACGACGCGGTGGTCGCGCCGTCGGGGTCGTGCGCCGGGTCGGTGCGCCACCAGCACGCGCTCGTCGCCCGGCGGGCCGGGGACCCGGCGCTGGCGGAGGCGGTCGCGCGGACCGCCCCGCGGGTGCACGAGCTGAGCGAGTTCCTCACCGACGTGCTCGGCGTCGAGGACGTCGGCGCCACCTTCGCGCACCGGGTGACCTACCACCCGACCTGCCACTCGTTGCGGCTGCTCGACGTGGGCGACCGGCCCACCCGGCTGCTGCGCGCGGTGCGCGGCCTGGAGCTGCTCGAGCTGCCCCACGCGCAGGAGTGCTGCGGCTTCGGCGGCACGTTCGCGGTGAAGAACGCCGACACGTCGGTCGTGATCGGGCAGGACAAGGCCCGGCACGTGCTGGACACCGGCGCCGAGGTGCTCGTCGCCAGCGACAGCTCCTGCCTCATGCACGTCGGCGGCATCCTGTCGCGCCAGCGCGCCGGCGTGCGGGTCATGCACCTGGCCGAGGTCCTGGCCGCCACGGGGTCGCCGTGAGCGCCACGTTCGTCGGGATGCCGGCGTTCCCCCAGGCCGCCCGCGAGGCCCTCGGCAACGCCCAGCTGCGGGCCAACCTCGCCCACGCCACCGGCACCATCCGCGCCAAGCGGGCCGCGGTGGTCGCCGAGGTGGAGGACTGGGAGGAGCTGCGGCTCGCCGGCGCCGCCATCAAGGACGCGACCCTGCTCCGCCTGGACGAGCACCTGCTGCGGCTCGAGGCGGCCCTGCAGGCCCGGGGCGCGCTGGTGCACTGGGCCCGCGACGCCGCGGAGGCGTGCGCGGTCGTGGCGGAGGTGGCGCGGGCCCACGGCGTCGACGAGGTGGTCAAGGTCAAGTCCATGGCCACCCAGGAGATCGGGCTCAACGAGGCACTCGCCGCCGAGGGCATCGCTGCCTGGGAGACCGACCTGGCCGAGCTCATCGTGCAGCTCGGCGACGACCTGCCCAGCCACATCCTCGTGCCGGCGATCCACCGCAACCGGGCCGAGATCCGCGACATCTTCGCCCGCGCCATGGGGGCGGCGGGACGCCCCGCGCCCGCGGACCTGACCGACGACCCGGCCCGGTTGGCCGAGGCCGCCCGGCTGCACCTGCGGGAGAAGTTCCTGCGCGCCCGGGTCGCCGTCTCCGGGGCGAACTTCGCCGTCGCCGACACCGGCACCCTCGTGGTCGTCGAGTCCGAGGGCAACGGCCGGATGTGCCTGACCCTGCCGGAGGTGCTGGTCAGCGTCGTCGGGATCGAGAAGGTCGTGCCGACCTGGTCCGGCCTCGAGGTCTTCCTGCAGCTGCTGCCGCGCTCGAGCACCGGCGAGCGGATGAACCCCTACACCTCCACCTGGACCGGGGTGACCCCCGGCGACGGCCCGCAGGAGGTGCACGTGGTGCTGCTCGACAACGGCCGCACCCGGGCGCTCGCCGACGAGGTGGGCCGCCAGGCGCTGCGCTGCATCCGCTGCTCGGCCTGCCTCAACGTGTGCCCGGTCTACGAGCGCACCGGCGGGCACGCCTACGGCTCGGTCTACCCCGGCCCGATCGGCGCCATCCTCAACCCGCTGCTGCGCGGCGTCGGCCAGGACGCCCAGACCGACTCCCTGCCCTATGCCTCGACGCTGTGCGGCGCCTGCTTCGAGGTGTGCCCGGTGCGCATCGACATCCCCGAGGTGCTGGTGCACCTGCGCTCGCAGGTCGTGGACGCGCACCGCGGCGGCCTGCCCCGGCCGGAGGCGGTGGCGATGCGGGGTGGGGCGTGGGCCTTCGCCCGACCCCGGCGCTGGGCGTTCGTCGAGCGGGCCGGCGGGCTGCTCGGCCGGGCGGTCGGCCGCCTCGGCGTGCGCCGCCTGCCCTGGCCGGCCTCGGCCTGGACGCGCGCACGCGACCTGCCACCGGTCCCGCGCCGGCCGTTCCGGTCCTGGTGGCTGCGCGAGGGGAGCCGGTCATGAGTGCGCGCGAGGAGGTGCTCGCGCGGGTGCGCCACGCGCTGGGCGGCGCGACGCGCGATACGCAGGTGCCCCGGACGTATGCGCGGGAGCGCACCCTCGCGGACCCGGTCGGGTTGTTCTGCGAGCGGGTCGCGGACTACCGCGCCCGGGTGACCCGGTGCGGTGCGGACGAGGTGGCGGTCGCCGTGGAGGCGGCGCTGCGGGGCACCGAGCGGGTGGTGGTGCCCCGGGACGTCCCCGACGAGTGGGCCCGGCGGGTGTGGCAGCGGGTGCAGGACCCGGGCACGGCCGCAGGGTTGGACCGGGTGGACGCGGTCCTGACCACGGCCACCGTCGGCATAGCGGTGACCGGGACGGTGGTGCTCGACCACGGTCCCGGCCAGGGGCGACGGGCGCTGACGCTGGTGCCGGACCGGCACGTGTGCGTGCTGCGTGCGGACCAGGTGGTCGCCGACGTGCCCGCGGCGGTGGCGCTGCTCGACCCGCTGCGCCCGCAGACGTGGGTCAGCGGGCCGAGCGCCACCAGCGACATCGAGCTCAGCCGGGTCGAGGGCGTCCACGGCCCCCGCACCCTGCACGTCATCGTCGTCGGCTGAGGGCCCCGCGGCCGGTCAGCTCTCCAGGGCGGCGTCCAGGGTGATCTCCGTGCCGGTCAGCGCCTTGCTCACCGGGCAGGTGGCCTTGGCCTCCTCGGCCGCCTTGGCGAAGCCCTCCGCGTCCAGGCCCTCGACCTCGCCGCGCACGGTGAGGGTGATGCCGGTGATCCGCAGGCCGCCGGCCGGGTCCGGCTGCACCGTGACGTCCGCCGTCACGTCCAGGCTCTGCGGGGTGCCGCCCGCCCTGGCGAGCAGGGCCGAGAACTGCATGGCGTAGCAGGAGGAGTGCGCGGCGGCGATGAGCTCCTCGGGGCTGGTGACGCCGTCAGCGGTGTCGGCGATGCGTCGCGGGAAGGACACGTCAAAGGTGCCGACCCCGGAGCTGGTGAGCTCGACCTGGCCTGAGCCGTCCTGCAGGCCGCCGTTCCAGGCGGTGCGTGCGGTGCGCGTGGGCATCTGTTGCCTCCTCGGTCCCGGCGCGGCCGCCGGCGACAGCCGCTTCGACACGATTCACGATAGGTGCAGGCAGGCGGGCCCGCCTGACATGCTGTGCCACGTCATGACGGACCTGATCATCACCTCGGCGGCCAACGCGCGCCTGAAGTCCCTCACCGCCCTGCGCCGCCGCCGGACCCGCGAGGAGACAGGCACGACCCTCATCGAGGGCTACGACGAGCTCAGCCTCGCCCTCGACGCAGGGGTCCTGCCGCGGACCATCTACTACTGCCCCGAGCTCATGCTGGAGCCCGTGGTGCAGCAGGACGTCGTGCGCCGGGTGGCCGCCCGGGGCGTCGAGACCGTCCAGCTGGGCCGGGTGGCCTTCGAGAAGGTCGCCTACCGCGAGGGGCCGGACGGCTTCCTCGCCGTGGTCGACTCGGTGGTGCGCTCCTGCGCCGACCTGACCGTCGGACCGGCGCCGCTGGCCCTGCTGTGCCAGGGGGTGGAGAAGCCGGGCAACCTCGGCGCCATGCTGCGCACCGCGGACGCCGCCGGGGTCGAGGCGGTCATCGCGGCCGACCCGGTCACCGACTGGGGCAACCCCAACCTGGTGCGGGCCAGCAAGGGCACCGTGTTCTCGGTCCCGGTGGCCAGCGACTCGACCGAGGCGACGCTGGCATGGTTGCGGGACAACGGGATCGCGCTCGTGGCCACCACGCCCGACACCGACCTGGACTACACCGACGTCGACTACACCGGTCCGGTCGCGATCTCCGTCGGCGCCGAGAAGTACGGCCTGACCGGCGAGGTCCTGGCCGCCGCCGACTACAAGGTGCGCATCCCGATGGTGGGCCGGGCCAACTCGCTCAACGTCGCGACGTCGGCCGCGATCGTGCTCTACGAGGCGGTCCGCCAGCGGCGCGCCGCCGGTGGGACCGAGGGCCCGGGTTTGTGACCCCGGTCATGACCACCCGTCGGGCTGTGTCACGATGACTGCCATGCGAGTTGACCACGTCTCCTATGCCGCTGAGCACGACGGCCTGAAGGCGACCGCGCAGAGGCTGTCGGCGCAGATTGGCGTCGAGCCGGTCGACGGGGGGATCCACCCGCGGTTCGGCACGCGCAACATCATCTTCCCGCTGGCCCACGACCGCTACGTCGAGGTCGTCGAGGTGCTCGACCACCCCGCATCCGACAAGGCCGCCTTCGGGCAGGCCGTGCGGGCCCGCTCCGAGGCCGGCGGCGGCTGGCTGGGCTGGGTCGTCAACGTCGACGACCTCTCCGAGGCCGAGCAGCGCCTGGGCCGCGAGGCGGTCGACGGCTACCGCCACCGTCCCGACGGGGTGGAGCTGAAGTGGCGCCAGCTGGGCATCAAGGGCCTGATGTCCGACCCGCAGCTGCCCTACTACATCCACTGGGATGACCCCGCGGTCCACCCGTCCGTGGGCGCCAGCACGGACGTGACGATCAGCAAGCTGCAGATCGCCGGCGACCCGGACCGGCTGCGCGACTGGCTGGGCCTGCCCCCGGAGTACACCTCCTCGGTGATCGACTTCGACTTCGTCGCCCCGCACGGCACCCCCGGGCTGCTGTCGGTCACCTTCGACACCCCGAACGGCCAGGTCACCGTCTGACCGTCCTCCCACGACGCGCAGGAGGCCGCGACCCGTTGCGGGTCGCGGCCTCCTGGCGCGTGCGGGCTCAGTGCCGGCGGAACGTCTTCAGCCGCAGGCTGTTGGTCACGACGATCACGCTGGACAGGGCCATGGCGGCGCCGGCGACCATCGGGTTGAGCAGGCCCAGCGCGGCGAGCGGGATCGCGGCCACGTTGTAGCCGAACGCCCAGGCGAGGTTCTGCTTGATGACCCGCAGGGTCCGGCGCGAGAGCGCGACCGCGTCGGCGACCGCGGCGACGTCGGGTCGCATCAGCACGATGTCGGCGGACTCGATCGCCACGTCGGTGCCGCTGCCCATCGCGATGCCGAGGTCGGCCTGGGCCAGCGCAGCCGCGTCGTTGACGCCGTCGCCGACCATGGCCACCACGTGGCCCTGCTGCTGGAGCCGGTGCACCGCGGCGTGCTTGTCCTCGGGCAGGACGTCGCTGAGCACGTGCGCCGGCTCCACGCCCACGGCCTGGGCGACGATCCGGGCGGTCTGCTCGTTGTCCCCGGTCAGCAGGTATGCCGTGAGCCCCAGCTCGCCGAGGTCGCGCACCGCGTCCGCGGAGGAGTCACGCACCTCGTCGGCCACGGTCAGCGCGGCCCGGGCGGTGCCGCCCCAGCCCACCCAGACGGTGGTGCCCGGCGCGGTCACCTGGGCGATCTCCTCGGGCACCTGCTCGAACATCTCGGCCTTGCCGACGGTGATCAGCGTGCCCTTGATGAACGCCCGCGCGCCGGAGCCGGCCAGCGCCTCGAAGCCGGTGACCGCCGGCACGTCCAGGCCACGGTCGCGCGCGGCGGTGACGATGGCCCGGGCGACCGGGTGCTCGCTGCCGACCTCCACGGCGGCGGCGGTGCGCAGCGCGGCGGTCACCGACAGCCGGCCCGCGGCGCGCACGTGGGTCAGCTTCGGGGCGCCGACGGTGAGCGTGCCGGTCTTGTCCAGCACCACCGTGTCGACCTGGCGGGTGCTCTCGAGCACCTCCAGGCCCTTGATGAGCACCCCGAGCTGGGCGCCGCGGCCGGTGCCGGCCAGCAGGGCGGTCGGCGTGGCCAGCCCCAGCGCGCACGGGCAGGCGATGATCAGGACGGCGACGGCGGCGCTGAGCGCGCCGGTCACCGGCTGGCCGGCGACCAGCCACCCGGCGAAGGTCAGCAGGGACAGGACGAGCACGGTGGGGACGAAGACCGCCGAGACGCGGTCGGCCAGTCGCTGGACCGGCGCCTTGCCCTGCTGGGCCCGCTCGACCAGCCGGGTCATCGCCGCCAGCGTGGTCTCCGCGCCGACACGGCGCGCCTCCACCACGAGCCGGCCGCTGGTGTTGATCGTCCCGCCGGTGACCTCGTCGCCCGGGCTGGTGTCGACCGGCATCGACTCACCGGTCACGAGGCTGCGGTCGACCGCGCTGCTGCCGTCGACGACGACGCCGTCGGTGGCGATCTTCTCGCCGGGCCGGACGAAGAAGTGGTCGCCGACGGCCAGCTCCGAGACCGGGATGCGCACCTCGGTGGTGACCCGGCTGGCCGGGTCGATCCGCTGCACCGCGACGTCCTTGGCACCGAGCTCCATCAGCGCCTGCAGCGCCGAGCGCCCCGACGCGCGGGCGCGGGACTCGGCCCAGCGCCCGGCGAGCAGGAACGTCGTCACGACCGCGGCCACCTCGAAGTAGAGGTGCATGGTGTTGCCGGTGAGCACGGCGACCAGGGACCAGCCGTAGGCGGCGAGCACGCCGAGGGAGACCAGGGTGTCCATCGTCGAGGCGCCGTGCCGGGCGTTGACCGCCGCGGCGCGGTGGAACGGCCAGGCCGCCCAGGCCACGATCGGCGTCGCGAGGGCGAGCTCCAGCCACGGCCACAGCGGTGACTCCGGCAGCGGGGCCATGCCCAGCACGACCACCGGTATCGCGAGGGCCAAGGAGACCAGGGCCCGCACCTTCAGCTGCGGCTCGTCGAGGACGTCGTGGCCGGCGTGCTCGTGGCCGGCCGGCGCCTCGGGCTCCAGGACCCGCGCGGTGTAGCCGGTCTGCTGGACCGTCGCGACGAGGTCCGCGGGGGTGAGGGGCACGGCATACCGCACGTGCGCGCGCTCGGTGGCGAGGTTGACGCTGGCCTCCACGCCCTCGAGCTTGTTGAGCTTGCGCTCGATGCGCGCCGAGCAGGAGGCACAGGTCATGCCCCCAATGGCCAGGTCGACCTCGTGGCGGGTGTCGTGGGAGGTGCTCATGTCGCGACCGCGTATCCCGCCTCCGCGACGGCGGCGCGCACGGCGGCCGGGTCCAGGGTGGCGTCACTGGTGATGGTCACCGGCGAGTCGTCGCCGGCGCGCAGGTCGACCGCCACGTCGGTCACGCCGGGCACGGCGGACAGCTCCCCGGTGACCGCCTGCGCGCAGTGCCCGCAGGTCATGCCGGTGACGGTGATGGTGGTGGTCTGGCTCATGGGTGGGCTCCTCAGCTGCGGACGAGTCGGGCGATGGCGGCGGAGGCCTCGGCGACCTTGGTCGCGGCGGCCTCGTCGGACTCCCGTGCGGCGTCGACGACGCAGTGCCCGACGTGGTCCTCGAGCAGGCCGAGGCTGACCGCCTGCAGCGCCTTGGTGATGGCGCTGACCTGGGTCAGGACGTCGATGCAGTAGGTGTCGTTCTCGACCATCTTGTGGACCCCGCGGACCTGTCCCTCGATGCGGCGCAGCCGCTTGAGGTAGTCGTCCTTGGTGCCGGTGTAGCCCGCCATGGCGCCTCCTGTGCCGGTGTGTCGCCTGGTCCAACGATATACCCCCAAGGGGTATTCCGGCGCGGGACGCGCTGCGACAAACGGGGGATCCCCGCGGGCGCCCACAGTGCCATCCTGACCCCGAACCGGCGGCCCGGCGCCGCCGTCCCGGAGGCACGATGACCCGACCCCTGATCCTGGCGGTGGACGCGGACCCGGCCTCGCTGTCGCGGATCGAGACCGCCCTGCAGCGCCGCTTCGGCGCGGACTTCCGGGTGCGCGGCGAGCTGTCCTCCGCCGACGCGCTGCGCCTGCTCGAGGGGGCCCTGGACCGGGGCGAGCCGGTGGCGGTGGTGCTGGCCGACCAGTGGCTGCCGGGGCTCTCCGGCGCCGAGCTGCTCGCCCGGCTCCGGGTGCTGCACCCCGACGCCCGGCGCGCGCTCCTGGTGGAGTGGGGTGCCTGGGCGCACCGGCCCACCGCCGAGGCGATCCTGCGGGCGATGGCGCTGGGCGACATCAGCTACTACGTGCTCAAGCCCTGGACCAGCCCGGACGAGCTGTTCGTGCGCACCGTCGCCGAGTTCGTGCAGGAGTGGTCGCGCTCGGCCGTGGTCGCCGAGCGCGAGGTCGTCGTCGTGGCCGGTCGGCACGACCCCCGCGCCCACGGCGTGCGCAGCCTGCTGACCCGAAACGGCATCCCGCACGCCTTCCTCGAGCGGGGCTCGGAGGAGGGCATCGCCACGCTGCGCCGGATCGCGGTGGAGTCCGCCGAGGACGAGGACGGCCCGACGGTGGTGTGGATGCCCGCGCTCGGCGGGACCGTGCTGGAGGACCCGACCGACGCCGACATCTGCGAGGCCTGGGGGATCAGCACCACGCTCGAGCCGGACGAACGGCGCTTCGACGCGCTGGTCGTCGGGGCCGGGCCGGCCGGGCTGGCGGCCTCGGTCTACGGCGCCTCGGAGGGGCTGCGGGCGCTGACCGTCGAGCGCGAGTCGCTCGGCGGGCAGGCCGGGTCGAGCTCGCTGATCCGCAACTACCTGGGCTTCTCCCGGGGCCTCAGCGGCGCCGAGCTGGCCCAGCGCGGCTACCAGCAGGCGTGGGTCTTCGGCGCGCGGTTCGTGCTCACCCGTGAGGTGACCGCGGTGCGCCCGGTGGACGGCGGGTTCGTCGCGAGCCTGGCCGACGTCGGCGACGTGACCGCCACGACGGTGGTCCTGGCCAGTGGCGTGTCCTACCGCCGCCTCGGCATCCCTGACCTCGAGGCGCTCACCGGTGCCGGGGTGTACTACGGCGCCAGCGTCTCCGAGGCGCACGGGTTGACCGGGCTGCACGCCGTCGTCGTCGGCGGAGGCAACTCCGCCGGGCAGGCCGCCCTGCACCTGCAGCGGTATGCCGCGCACGTCACGCTCGTGGTCCGCTCCGGGGCCCTGTCGGACGGCATGTCCTCGTACCTGTCCGGGGAGATCGAGGCCAGCGCCCGGATCACGGTGCGCACCAACGCCGAGGTCGTCGGCGGGGGCGGCGCCGGCTGGCTGCAGGAGGTCCGGATCGCCGACCGCACCAGCGGCGAGGCCGAGACGGTCCGGGCCGACGGGCTGTTCGTCATGATCGGCGCCGAGCCGCGCACCGACTGGCTGCCGGAGCAGGTGGCCCGCGACCGGCGTGGCTTCGTGCTCTGCGGCGCCGAGGCGCTGGCTGCCGGCGCGTGGCCGCTGGAGCGGCCGCCACTGCCGTACGAGACCGCCCTGCCGGGCTTCTTCGCGGTCGGTGACGTGCGCGCCGGGTCGGTCAAGCGGGTCGCCAACGCGGTCGGGGAGGGCTCGGTCGTGGTGTCCCAGCTGCACGAGTACCTCGCCGGGTTGCGGGCGGCCGCGTCCGCGACGACCCGGTGAGCCCCCGGCTGTCGGGCCCCATGGCCCGGCGGGTGGGCACGGGGCTGGCCCTGGCGCTGCCGCTGGCCGGCCTGCTCCTGCTGCTGCGCCGGCCCGGCCTGGACGCAGTCTGGGAGCACCACCCCTCCCACTTCTGGCTCGTCCTGCTCGCCGCCCTGCTCAGCGCGGTGGTCGCCTACGGCACCGGCGCGGCCGCCCTGGCCCGCGGCGACGCCCGCGTGATGCTGGTGTCCCTGGCCTTCCTGGCCGCGGCCGGGTTCCTCGGGCTGCACGCGGTGGCCACGCCCGGGGCGGTGCTGGACCACCCCAACGCCGGGTTCGTCGTGGCCATCCCGGTCGGCCTGGCCCTCGGCGGGGTGTTCGCCGCCTGGTCCAGCGCCGACCTCGAGGGTGAGCGGGGCGTGCGCGTCATGCGCCTCGCCCGCGGCCTGCGGGCCGGCCTGCTGGTCCTCATGGGGCTGTGGGCGGTGGCCTCCCTGGCCGACCTGCCCCCGCTGAACGGGCACCAGCCGCCCGAGCGCGCGGCCGGGCCGCTGGTCGTCACCGCCGTGCTGGGCATCGTCCTGTATGCCGTGGCGGCCGCCCGCTTCCTGGCGCTGTGGCGCGTGCGGCCCGCGGTGATGCTCCTGGCCATGGCGGCGGCGTTCGTGCTCCTCGCCGAGGCGCTGATCGCCGTGGTCTACGCGCCGAGCTGGCACCTGAGCTGGTGGGAGTGGCACGTGCTGATGCTCCTGGCCTTCGCCCTGGTCGCCTGGGGCGCGCGGGTGCAGTGGCACGAGGAGCGGTACGCCGACCTCTACCTGGACCAGACCCGTTCCGGCACGCGGGAGATGAGCATCCTGTTCGCCGACCTGCAGGGGTTCACCAGCTTCTCCGAGGCGCACGACCCCCAGCAGGTGACGGCGATGCTCAACGCCTACTTCGAGGTGGCGATCCCTCCGGTCGTGCGCCGGCACGGCGGGGAGATCGACCGGATCATCGGCGACGCGCTGATGGTGACGTTCAACAAGCGCGGCGACCAGCCCGACCACGCCCGGCGGGCCGCCCTGGCCGCGCTGGACCTGCAGGAGGCCACCGGCCGGGTGGCCGCCGCGCACGAGGGCTGGCCGCGCTTCCGGGTCGGCGTCAACAGCGGCGAGGTGTCGCTGAGCCTGCTCGGCGCCTCCGGGGGACGCACCCACACCGTCATCGGCGACACGGTCAACGTGGCGTCCCGGCTGGAGGGCAGGGCGCCGGTCGGTGGCGTGGCGATCGGCCCCGCCACCCGCGACCTGCTGCCCGGTGCGGTCACCGAGCGGCTCGGCGCGCTGGAGCTCAAGGGCCGCGCCGAGCCGGTCGAGGCGTGGGTGCTGCTCGGCCTGGAGGACTACTCGCCGAGGTAGTCGACCAGCTGCGGGGCCAGGCCGACGTAGGTCGCCGGGGTCAGCTCGAGGAAGCGCTTCTCCACGTCGGCCGGCAGGCCCAGGCCGCGGACGAACTCGCGCAGGTCCTCCCCGGTGATCCGGCGGCCGCGGGTGAGCTCCTTGAGCCGCTCGTAGGGGTTCTCCATGCCGGCCACGCCCTGGGCCGCCAGGGCCCGCATCGCCGACTGGACCGGCTCGCCGAGCACCTCCCAGTTGGCGTCGAGGTCGGCGGCCATCGCCTCCGGCACGGCGTCGAGGCCGGCCAGGCCACGGGACACGTTGTCGATCGCCAGCAGGCTGTGGCCCAGGGCGGTGCCGATGTTGCGCTGCATGCTGGAGTCGGTCAGGTCGCGCTGCAGGCGGGACTGCACCAGCGTCGAGCCGAGCACGTCGAGCAGGGCGTTGGACACCTCGAGGTTGGCCTCGGCGTTCTCGAACCGGATCGGGTTGACCTTGTGCGGCATCGTGCTCGAGCCGACCGTGCCCTGGCCGCGGACCTGGGCGAAGTAGCCCATGGAGATGTAGGTCCACACGTCGGTGCACAGGTTGTGCAGCACCCGGTTGAAGCGCGCGATGTCGGCGTAGAGCTCGGCCTGCCAGTCGTGGCTCTCGATCTGGGTGGTGAGCGGGTTCCACGTCAGGCCCAGGCCCTCGACGAAGGCCCGGCTGATGGCCGGCCAGTCCGCCTCCGGCACCGCGGCGAGGTGCGCGCCATACGTGCCGGTGGCGCCGTTGAGCTTGCCGAGGAACTCGGCCCGGCCGACCCGGGCGAGCTGGCGGCGCAGGCGGTGCGCCAGCACTGCCATTTCCTTGCCCATGGTCGTGGGCGTCGCGGGCTGGCCGTGGGTGTGCGCCAGCAGCGGGACGTCGCGCAGGTCGCGGGCCATCGCGGCGACGGCGTCGACCAGCGCGGTCGCGCGGGGCAGCCACACGTCGGTGACCGCGCCCTTGACCATGAGCGCGTAGGACAGGTTGTTGATGTCCTCGCTGGTGCAGGCGAAGTGGACCAGCTCGGACAGGCTCGCCACGTCGGAGTCGGCGGCCTCGGTCAGCCGGCGCTTGAGGTAGTACTCGACCGCCTTGACGTCGTGCACCGTCTCGCGCTCGATCTCGGCGAGCTCGGCCACGTCGGCCGGGCCGAAGGCGTCGACCACCGCGCGCAGCCGGGCCTGCTCGGCCTCGCTCAGGGAGCGCACGCCCGGCACGACGCCGCGGCTGGTCAGGTGGATCAGCCACTCGACCTCGACGCGCACGCGCTCGCGGTTGAGCGCCGCCTCCGAGAGGTGGTCGACCAGCGGGGCGACGGTGCCGCGGTAGCGGCCGTCGAGGGCGCCGAGGGCGATGGGCGGGGTCGCGTCAGCAAGCGAGGCCATGGTGGCCATCATCCCAGACGGGCCGAGCCGCCCGGGACGACGGCCAGCCGGCGACACGGCATACCGGCGTCGACGTCCCGGCCGGGGGGCAACCGCGGGCCTAGCCTGCGGGCGTGGACCACACGTTCCCGCCGGCCAGAGGGCTGGTGCAGGAGGTCGCGGCGCTGGGCGCCGCGGCCGACCTGGGCGAGCACGCCGCCACCGCCGTGCAGCGCGTCGACGCGCACGACCCGGTGCTGCAGGCGTTCGTGCCGGAGCCGGACCGGTGCGGCCGCGTCCTGGCCGAGGCCGGACGGCTGACCCGGCGCTGGTCTCGTGGGCCGGAACGGCCGTCGCTGTTCGGCGCCACGGTGGGGGTCAAGGACGTCGTGCGGGTCGACGGGCTGGCGACGACCGCCGGGTCGACGCTGCCGCCGAAGGTCCTCGCCGGGCCCGAGGCGACCGTGGTGCGCCGGCTGCGGGAGGCGGGCGCGCTGGTCCTGGGCAAGACCGTGACGGCCGAGTTCGCCCACGCCGCACCGGGACCCACCCGCAACCCGCTCGCGCTGGACCACACCCCGGGCGGCTCGAGCAGCGGGTCGGCGGCGGCGGTGGCGGCCGGGCTGGTCACCCTGGGGGTCGGCACGCAGACGGTGGGCTCGACGATCCGCCCGGCGGCCTACTGCGGCGTCACCGGCTACCGCCCCACGCACGGACGCATCCCGGTCGACGGGGTGATCGCCAACGCGCCGAGCTTCGACGTCGTGGGCCTGCTGGCACGTGGCGTCGCCGACGTCGCGCTGGCGGCGTCGGTGGTCGTGGACGGGTGGACGCCTGCGGTGGTGCCGGGCCGGCCGCTGGTGGTCGGGGTGCCCGAGGGGCCCTACCTCGACCTGGTGTCGGAGGAGGGGCGGGCCGGCTACGACGCGGCGCTGGAGCGGCTGCGCGACGCGGGCGTCGAGGTGCGACGCGTGCCGGCGCTGGGCGACCTCGAGGCGCTCGCCCAGCGACAGGTCGACGTCGGGCGCTACGAGATCGCGCGGACGCACGCGGTCTGGTTCGCCGCGCACGCCGAGCGCTACCGGCCCGAGACGGTCGCCGCGATCCGCCAGGGCCAGACGGTCACCCGCCAGGAGTACGACGAGGCGCTCGCCGGGTGCGCGGTGCACCGGGCCGGGCTCGTGGCGCGGATGGACGCCGAGGGGCTCGACCTGTGGGTGGCGCCGTCGGCGGTCGGCCCGGCGCCGAAGGGTCTGGCGGACACCGGCAGCTCGGTGATGAGCCTGCCGTGGAGCCAGGCCGGCCTGCCGGCGGTCGGGCTCCCCGCAGGGTGCGCGCCAGGCGGGCTGCCGCTGGGACTGCAGTGCGTGGCGCGCCCCGGGGCGGACGAGCAGCTGCTCGCCTGGGCCGAGGCCGTGCTCGAGCCGGCCCTGCTCAGCCGGCCGGCGCGGGGAGGATGTTGATCACCCTCGAGAGCACCACGACGATGACGGCCAGGGCGATGAGGGACTGCAGGGCCATCAGCGTCTTGGCCCGGCCGGTGAGCGGGGAGGTGTCGGCCGGGCTGAACGAGATCAGGTTGGTGAAGGCCACGTAGAGGTAGTCCCCGAAGTGGGGGATCCAGTCCGGCCCGCCGAGCTCCCGGTCGAGGGTCTGGGGGAACTGGAAGTCGGGGCGCTGCGCCGGGCCCCGGGCACGCGTCCAGGGACCTCCGCCGTCGACCTGCCAGTAGAGCAGGCCGAAGGTGAACATGTTGGTCGACAGGGCCAGGGCGCCCGCGACGAGGAGCCGGTTCGCGGTCAGCGCCGCGCCGTCCACGGGGTGGCCGTCGAGCACCAGGGAGACCAGGCGCGCCGCGCCGACCGTGTTGGCGCCGACCAGCACGCCGAAGAGGGTCAGCACCAGGGGGCGGGCGCCGCGGGGCACCGGTCCCGGCCGCGCGGCGATGACGACCATCACGGCCACGGCGGCGAGCTCGATGAGGGGCACCAGGGGGACCGGTCCGACCCGGAGCCGGGCCGGGACCAGGACCTGCGGCAGGATCGCGGCGACCATCGCCAGGATCGGCCACAGGTAGCTCTCCGGGGCCCGCGTGGTGGGCGGGTCGGGGTTGTCGGCACCCACGGCCCCATGGTCGACCCCGGGTCCGGTGGCCGACACCCCCAAAGGTGTCAGGCCGTGACGACGCCCGCGTCGCGGTCGCGCAGGTACTCCGCGTTGCCGCGCAGCGCCGCCTCGTAGCGCTTCACGTCGGCGGTGTCGATGTGGTCGGCGGCCACCTCGAGCAGCTCACCCACGGCTGCGTCGCTGCGCCCGGCGGCGTGGAGGTTCAGGGCCCGGAACAGGCGCAGCGAGGCGAACCCGGGGAACTGCTCGACGGCGGCGCGCGTGAACACGGCAACCGACTCGTCGTACCGCTCGAGGTTGCGCAGGGTGCTGCCGTACTGCAGCAGGCACTTGCGCAGGGTGTCGCCGGAGAGCCCCGCGTCCAGGGCCTGCTCGTAGTAGGTGACCGCCTCGTCCTCGCGGCCGGCGGTGTCGTAGGACCCACCGACCTCGTAGAGGACGTGGGCGTGGCCCGGGTGGCGGGTCAGCAGCTCCTCGAAGTACGCGATCGTCGGGCCCATGTCGTCGCGGTCCCGGGCGGCGAAGCCCCGCTCGATCTCGGCGGCCAGCTCGGGCGTCAGCTCCTGCTCGTTCATGCGGCCATGTCTAGCGGCAGCGACGTTGACACATCAACGGGTTTGCCCGGGTCAGGGCGCGACGCCCTCGGGCAGGGGTGCCCCCTCCTCGGTCGGCGGGGCGACCTGCTGGCGCGCGGTCTCGGCCAGCGCGATCCCCACCAGCACCACGACCGACCCGAGCACCTGCACCGGGGCCAGTGCCTCGCCGAGCAGCACCCACGCGACGATGCCGGCGCCGACCGGCTCCAGCATCCCGACCAGCCCGGTCCGGGCCGCGCCCAGGTGCGTCACGGCATACAGCACGAGCAGGAACGGCACCACCGTGCCGAGCAGGATGACCCAGAGGACCAGGACCCACAACGGCGCCGCGCCGGGCACCGCACCCGGCAGCTCGACCGCCTGCCTCATCCGGCCGAACGGGAAGGTCCACCAGGGCTGCACGACCGCCCAGAGCACCGCCGAGAAGCCGAAGCTGAAGCCCATCAGGGAGATGGGGTCGCGCTGGCGCTGGCCGGCCTCGCCCATGAGGTAGTACGTCGCCAGCGCCGCGCCGGCGCCCACCGCCGAGACCAGGCCGAGCGGGTCGAGCACCATGCCCTTCCAGAACTGGGCGACCAGGGCCAGGCCGCCCAGCGCACAGGCGAGGCCGAGCCAGAGCCGGGAGCGCACCGGCTGGCGCTGCACGAACCGCACCCACAGCGCGACCATCAGCGGTGCGGTGTACTCGAACAACAGCGCGACCCCGACCGGGAGCCGTTGCAGCGCCACGAAGTACAGCCACTGCACCATCGCGATGCCGGTGATGCCGTAGGCGACGAGGAAGCCCAGCTCGCGCCAGCCCACCCGCAGCGCGCGGGGTCGGGTCGCGGCGGTGATCCCGAGCAGCACCAGCGCGGTGCCGGCGCTGCGGACCGAGACCAGCTCCAGCGAGGACAGCCCGTGCTGGAGCACGACCTTGCTCACGGTGCCGTTGACGGAGAACAGCACCGCCGCGACGACCGCGACCACCAGGCCGGTCGAGGCGCGGGGCTCCCGCGTCATCTGCGGGTCGCGGCCAGCTCGGCCGCCACGTGCGCGACCACCCCGTGGCACGCGGCGCGGACCTCGGCCAGGCAGCGCTGGAACTCGGCCTCCCCGCCGTGCCACGGGTCGTCGACCTCCAGGGTCCCGGCCGCGACCGCTTCTTCGTCGAACTCGCGCATCAGCCGGACCTTGTCCTGGTCGGCCGCCGTCGGGGCCCGCCGCTGCAGCTGCCGCACGTGCCCGAGGTCGGCTGCCAGCACGAGGTCGAGCTCCTCGAACCGCTCGGGGAGGAACTCGTGCGCGACGTGCGCGGACCCGTCATACCCGTGCTCGTCCAGGGTGCGCACGGTGCGCGGGTCGGCGCCCTCGCCCTCGTGCCAGCCGCCGGTGCCGGCCGAGGTCACCTCGACCAGGGCGTCCAGCCCGGCCTCCTCCAGCAGCGACCGCAGGATGACCTCGCCCATCGGCGAGCGGCAGATGTTGCCGGAGCAGACGAAGCAGACGCGGTATGCCGGGGTGCGGGTCATGCGGTCATTCAACCCGAAGCCACGCCGGTGCCTCGGCCCGGAACCGCTCCGGCTCCCAGCGGCCGGCGCCCTCGGGCACCCAGCCCAGCAGCGGGGCGCCGGTGACGGCGGGCAGGTCGTCCAGGTTGCAGCGCATGGCCAGGTCGGGGTCCTCGGGCCAGGAGCCGATGACGAAGCCGAGGCAGTCCAGCCCGCGGTGGCGCAGCGCCTCGGCGGTCAGCGCGCTGTGGTTGAGCGTGCCCAGCCCGGCGGTCGCGACGACGAGGAAGCCCACGCGCGCACCCCGGGCCTCCAGGGCGGTGCCCAGGTCGGCGATGGTGGCGCCGTCGGAGTCCATGCGCACCAGCAGGCCGCCGGCGCCCTCGACGAGGACGACGTCGGCGCTGCCGTCCCTGATGAGGTGCATGACGGAGTCGGCGTGCTCGGCCACGGTGGGGATCTCCACGCCGGCGACCCGGGCGGCCGCGTCGGGCGCCAGCGGGTCGGGCAGCCGCACCAGCTCACGGGCGCGCACGTCGCCGGCCAGGGCGGCGACCTCGTCGACGTCGCCGGGCTCGCCGGGCTGCAGCCCGGTCTGGGTGGCCTTGACGACGGTGACGCGGAGTCCCCGGTGGAGGAGGCTGGCGGCCAGCGCCGCGGTGACGACGGTCTTGCCGATCTCGGTGCCGGTGCCGGTGACGACGATGACGGGGGGCAGGTCAGGCACGACCGGTCACCTCCCGCAGCACCTTGGCGGCCAGGGCCAGCTCGTCGCGGGTGTGGTGCGCGTGCGCGGTCAGCCGCAGCCGGCTCGTGCCGTCCGGTGTCGACGGGGGACGGAAGCACCCGATCCGTATGCCGTGCCCCGCGGCCTCCTCGACCGCGGCCAGGGCTTCGTGGGGCCCGGGCATCGGCACCGACAGCACCGCCCCGGCGGGGGCGTCGACGCCGCACGCCTCGGCCAGGGTGGCCGCGTTGGCGCGCACACGCGGAGGAAGCTCGGGGTCGTGCCGCAGGGCCCGCAGGGCGCCGAGGGCGGCGCCGGCGGCGGCAGGCGCGAGGCCGGTGTCGTAGATGAAGGTGCGGGCGGTGTTGGCCAGGTGCTCGCGCACCGCAGGGTGACCGAGGACCGCCCCGCCCTGCGCCGCCAGCGACTTGGACAGCGTCGCGGTCAGCACCACGTGGTCCAGCCCCGTCAGCCCGAGCGCGGCAGCCAGGCCCTCACCGCGCTCGCCGACGACGCCGAGGCCGTGCGCCTCGTCGACCAGCAGCACGGCGTCGTGGCGGCCGGCCAGGTCGGCCAGCTCCACCAGCGGCGCGGCGTCACCGAGGACGCTGTAGACCGACTCGACCACGACCACGGCCCTGCGCTGGGACCGGTCGCGCAGCAGCCGCTCGACGTCGGCGAGGTCGTTGTGCGCGGCGACGGCGACCTGCGCCCGGGACAGCCGGGCGGCGTCGATCAGCGACGCGTGGACGTGGGCGTCGGAGACGATGAGGGTGTCGGCGTCGGTCAGGGCCGTCACGGCGCCGAGGTTGGCGGCGTAGCCGGTGGAGAACACCAGGGCAGCGGCGCTGCCGGTGAGGTCGGCCAGCTCGCGCTCGAGCCGCTCGTGCAGGTCCAGCGAGCCGGTCACCAGGCGGGAGGCGCCGGCGCCGCCGCCGTACTGCCGGGCCGCGGCGACCGCGCTGGCGATGACGTCGGGGCGGTGCAGCAGCCCGAGGTAGTCGTTGCCGGCCAGGTCGAGCAGGCCGCCATGGCTCGCCGGGGTGTGGGGCACCAGGTGCCGGGTCAGGCCCAGGCGCTCCCGCTCGGCGGCGCGGGCCACCAGGTCATCGAGGAACCAGCTCACCCGCCAAGGGTGCCCCACGCCGGGCCGCCTCCCGTCCACGGGGTCACCCCCTGGACGCACCCACCCACCGCGCCCAGGATGCCCAACCACCCCGCCGAGTGGGACGTTCCTCAGGCTTGGAGAGGCCTCCAAGCCTGAGGAACGTCCCACTCGGGGATGAGAGAACGGGTTACGCGCCGTGGACCTCGGCGACGGCGCCGACCAGGGCCGAGCAGATCGTGGCGACGTCCTCGGCGGTGCTGACGTAGGGCGGCATCGTGTAGACGAGGTCGCGGAACGGGCGCACCCACACCCCGCGCTCGATCGCGGCGGCGGCGACCTCGGCGGTGCGCACCGGCTCGTCGAGCTGGATGACGCCGACCCCGCCGAGCACCCGGACGTCCCTGACGTGCGGCAGGTCGGCGGCCGGCTTGAGCCCGCGAGCCAGCCCCTCCTCCAGCCGCGCCACCTGGGCCGACCAGTCGTTGGCCTGGAGCAGGTCCAGGCTGGCCAGGGCCACCGCGCAGGCCAGGGGGTTGGCCATGAACGTGGGTCCGTGCATCAGCGCGCCGGACGCGCCGCCACTGACACCGCGGGCCACGTCCGAGGTGCACAGCACCGCGGCGAGGGTGAGGTAGCCGCCGGTCAGCGCCTTGCCGACCGTCATCACGTCGGGCACCACGCCGCAGCGCTGCGCGGCCCACAGCGTGCCGGTGCGCCCGAAGCCGGTCGCGATCTCGTCGAAGATGACCAGCGCGCCGTGCTCGCGGGCCAGGCTCGCGAGCACCTGCACCGCATACGGGCTGTAGACGTGCATGCCGCCGGCGCCCTGGAGCAGCGGCTCGACGACGACCGCCGCGATGTCGTCGGCGAAGCGGGCGTAGAGCTCGCGGGTGGCGCGCTCCCACTCGACCATCGCCGGGTCGTCGGGGCCGACGTCGAGGCCGGCCGGCGGGCGCGGGGCGAAGACCTGCTCGGGCAGCACCCCGGTGAACAGCGTGTGCATGCCGCCGACCGGGTCTGTGACGCTCATCGGCGCGAACGTGTCGCCGTGGTAGCCGCCGAGGATGGTGAACATCTTGCGGCGCGGGCGCCCGGCGTTGACGTGCAGCTGCCACGCCATCTTCAGCGCGACCTCGACCGAGACCGAGCCGGAGTCGGCGAAGAACACGTGCTGCAGCGGCGACGCGTCCGCGCCCTCGGGCCGCGGCGCCAGGTCGATGAGTCGCCGGCCCAGCTCGACCGCCGGCTCGTGGGTCAGCCCGCCGAACATCACGTGGCTCATCCGGGAGAGCTGCTGGTGAGCCGCGGCGTCGAGCTGCGGCACGGCATACCCGTGGACCGCGCACCACCACGAGGACATCGCGTCCACGACCTCGCGGCGCTCCCCGGAGGGCAGGCGCAGCCGCAGCCGCACGCCGCCGGCCGACTCGACCAGGTGCGGGGTCGAGGGCGTCAGCGCCGAGGAGTACGGGTGCCAGAGGTGGTCGCGGTCGAACGCGAGCAGGTCGTCGAGGTCGCTCATCGCCACCGATTGTGCTGTATGCCGCGTGGCTGGCTTCGCGGGCACCGGGGACCGAGACTGGGGCTGTCGATTCCGGCGCGGCCCGTTCGTCGAGGTCATGTCCGAGCACACCGACTGCCGACAGGAGAACCGCGATGGCTCAGTACCTGGTCCTGATCTACGAGAACGAGTCCGGCTACGACAACCCCGACCCGAGCGTCTGGCAGCAGGCGATGGAGGCGCACAACCGGTTCGCCGAGCAAGTGGTCGAGCTCGGCGGGCAGGTCCTGGGCGGCAACGCGCTGCAGCCGACCGCCACCGCCACCTCGATCCGCGGCGACGTGGTCACCGACGGCCCGTTCGCGGAGACCAAGGAGGCGCTCGGCGGCTTCTACCTCATCGAGGCCAAGGACCTCGACCACGCCCTGCAGATCAGCAGGCTGTGCCCGGCGCCGTTCGGTGGGGTCGAGGTGCGCCCGGTCATGGAGTTCCCGGAGCAGGGCTGATCGCTTGGCAGCGCAGCGTGAGCTGGTCCGCGAGGCGCTCGCGGAGGCGCACCGGCGCGAGTGGGCCCACGTGCTCACCGCGACGGTGCGCCTCACCCGCGACCTCGACCTGGCCGAGGAGTGCTCGCAGGAGGCGTTCCTCACCGCCGTCGAGGCCTGGGAGCGCGACGGGGTGCCGCGCAACCCGGGCGCCTGGCTGACCACCACGGCCAAGCGCAAGGCGCTCGACGCGCTGCGCCGGGCCTCGACGCTGCGCACCAAGCTGCCCCTGCTGGTCGAGCCCGAGATGACCGAGGACGGGCCGGGCGAACGGCCGGACGGCGGCGACATCGCCGACGACCGGCTCCGGCTGGTGTTCACCTGCTGCCACCCGGCGCTGGCCCGTGAGGCGCAGGTCGCCCTCACCCTGCGGCTGGTCTGCGGGCTGACCACCCCGGAGATCGCCCACGCCTTCCTGGTCAGCGAGCCGACGATGGCGGCGCGGGTGACCCGGGCGAAGAAGAAGATCACGGCCGCGCGCATCCCCTACCGGGTGCCGGAGACCCACGAGCTGCCCGAGCGGCTCGACGCGGTGCTGACCGTGGTGCACCTGGTCTTCACGACCGGGCACACCGCACCCTCCGGCGACACCCTCGTGCGGCCCGACCTCGTCGCCCGCGCCCTCGACCTGGCCCGGGTGCTGCTCGAGCTCATGCCCGACGAGCGGGAGGTCCGCGGCCTGCTCGCGCTGCTGCTGCTGAACGACGCGCGCCGGGCCACCCGCGTCGACGATTCCGGCGAGCTGCTGCTGCTGGAGGACCAGGACCGCAGCCGCTGGGACCGCGAGCAGGTGGCGGACGGGCGGGTCCTGGTCATGGACGCGCTGCGCGGCGGCCGGCCGGGGCGGTTCGCCCTGCAGGCCGCGATCGCCGCGGTGCACGCCGAGGCGCCGAGCTGGGGCGAGACCGACTGGCGGCAGGTGGTCGGCCTCTACGACCTGCTGCTGCAGGCCTGGCCCTCCCCGGTCGTCGCCCTCAACCGGGCCGCGGCGGTGGCGATGCGCGACGGGCCGGACGCCGGCCTGGCCGCCCTGGACGCCCTCGACGCCGGTGCGCTGGCCGGCTACCGCTACCTGCCGGCCGCCCGGGCCGACCTGCTGCGGCGGCTCGGCCACGCAGGGGAGGCGGCCACGGCATACCGGCAGGCCCTGGACCTGACCGACAACGCGGCCGAGCGGGCGTTCCTGCAGCGGCGGCTCGCCGAGGTCGGCGGCTGACCGGCAACAAGGGGAAGGGTTGACCACGCCCGGATGTGGTCAACCTTTCACCCGGCACTCGTCCACCTGAGGGAACCGCCCCGGGGGACGCGTGGCGATGCTGGCGCCATGGTCGTGCGACGACGGCACACGGTGGCGTTCGGCGGGGCGGTCGGCCTGGTCGCGGTGTGCGCGCTCGGGGGCTACCTCGGCGGCTGGGCGTGGACGGGCTTCCGGGGCAACACCCTCTGGGACTGGCTGCACCTGATGGTGCTGCCGGTCGTGCTGGCGCTGCTGCCCCTGTGGCTGCGGACCCACACCCGCCTGGAGCTGGTGTGGGTCCTGGCCCTCGGCCTGGCCGGGCTGGTGTTCGTCGTCCTCGTGCTCGGCGGCTACGTCCTCGGCTGGGCGTGGACCGGCTTCCGGGGCAACACCCTGTGGGACTGGCTCGAGCTGCTCGTCGTGCCGTTCGTGCTGCCCGTGGTGCTGCTGCAGCTCAGCCGCGAGGAGGAGCGGCTCACCGACCCCAGGTCGACGTCTCGCTGACCCCGTGCTCGACGCAGGTGGCGCTCCAGCCGCCCGGCGTGACCTGCACCTTCATCCGGCGCCGGCACGCCACGCAGTAGCGCGGCGGCTCCAGCTCCAGCGCCCGGGCGCACGCGCCGTGGTCGCCCTCGGCCGCTGCCTCACCGCAGCGGCCGCACCAGACGGGGGCACCCGTCATACCGGTCGTGGTCACGGGTGTCAGAGGGTCGCGTTGAGCGCCTTGATCGGCATCTTGAGGTCGTCCAGCAGCGCCAGGTCGTCCTTGGGGTCGCGGCCCAGGGTGGTCAGGTAGTTGCCGACGATGACCGCGTTGATGCCGCCGAGCAGGCCGTTCTTGGTGCCCAGGTCGCCCAGGGTCAGCTCGCGGCCGCCGGCGTAGCGCAGGATCGTGCGGGGCAGGGCCAGGCGGAACGCCGCGATGGTGCGCAGCGCGTCGTTGGCCTCCATGACCGGCAGGTCGCCGAACGGCGTGCCGGGCCGCGGGTTGAGGAAGTTCAGCGGCACCTCGTGCGGCTCGAGCTCCCCGAGCTGGGCGGCCAGCTCGGCGCGCTGCTCGACGGTCTCGCCCATGCCGACCAGCCCGCCGCAGCACAGCTCCATGCCGGAGTCCTTGATCATCTGGCAGGTCTCCCAGCGCTCCTCCCACGTGTGGGTGGTGACGACCTGGGGGAAGTAGGACCTGCCGGCCTCGAGGTTGTGGTTGTAGCGGTGCACGCCCATGTCGCGCAGGTCGTCGACCTGCTCCTGGGTGAGCATGCCCAGGCTGGCGGCGACCTGGATGTCGACCTCGGCGTGGATCGCCTTGACGCCCTCGCGCATCTGGCTCATGAGGCGCTCGTCCGGCCCGCGCACCGCTGCGACGATGCAGAACTCGGACGCGCCGGTCTCGCGCGTCTGCTTGGCCGCCTTGACCAGCTCGGGGATGTTCAGCCACACCGAGCGCACCGGGGAGGTGAACTGCCCGGACTGGCTGCAGAAGTGGCAGTCCTCGGGGCAGCCGCCGGTCTTGAGCGAGACGATGCCCTCGACCTCGACGTCGGGGCCGTTGTACTTCATCCGGACCTCGTGGGCGAGCGCCAGCAGCTCCTCGAGCTGCTCGTCCGGGGTGTTCAGCACGGCCAGGATCTGCTCGTAGCGCAGCGCCTCGCCCCGCTCGAGCACCTGCTCGCGCGCGACGGCCAGAATGTCAGTCTCAACGGCAGTCATGGTCACCGATTGTGGACCACCCCCGCGGTATGCCGTGCCGCAGGTCCGCTGGATGGCCTCCCGAGGGCGGGTGGCCGGGAGGAGAGGCGCCGGTGACGGAGGTCGACTTCACCCACGCGGCACCGGTGCCGACGGACCTCGACGTGGCCTGGGTGCACGGGTCGCGGCGCGGCCACACGGACCCGCCCATCCAGGTGCACAAGGCCGACCCGCACACGGTGGTGCTGCGCCAGAGCAAGGACGTGGACTACGAGGGGCCGTTCCTGTTCCTGCTGTTCGGCAACGAGCGTGCCGTGCTGTTCGACACCGGGGCCACCGCCGACCCGGCACGGTTCCCGCTGGCCGACACCATCGAGGCGCTGGTGGTGGAGTGGCTGCGCGAGCACCCGCGCCAGGCGTACGAGCTCGTCGTCGCGCACACGCACGCGCACGGTGACCACGTCGCCGGTGACGTCCAGTTCGCCGGGCGGACGGACGTGACCGTGGTCGGGACCGACCTGGCCGCGGTGCAGGACTTCTTCGGGTTCACCGACTGGCCGGCGCAGGTCGTGACGCTGGACCTCGGCGGCCGGGTGCTGGAGGTGACCGGCATCCCCGGCCACCACGAGGCCTCCGTGGCGGTCCACGACCCGTGGACCGGGTGGCTGCTCACCGGTGACACGGTCTACCCCGGCCGGCTCTACGTGGAGGACGTGCCGGCGTTCCTCGACAGCCTGGACCGGCTCGTGGCGCTCGCGAGCTCACGTCCGGTGACCGCGGTGCTGGGCTGCCACGTGGAGATGACGAGGACGCCGGGGCGGGACTACCCGCTCGGGGCCACCTGGCAGCCGGACGAGGCGCCGCTGCAGATGACCGTCGAGCAGCTCGTGGCGGTGCGGGACGCGGCCCGGTCGGTCGCGGACAGGCCGGGGGCGCACGCGTTCGACGACGTGGTCGTCTGGAACGGGCCGTGCCGGGGAGCCGCGCTGCGGCACCGGGCCCGGCTCGCGGCATACCGGCTGCGCACCTGGCTGGCGACCGGCTGACCTGTGCGCACGTTGCTGACCTTTGCGCACGTTGAGGTCGCCGGATCGCCCGTCACGGGGCCTGGCAGCGACCCCTTCTTGCGCAAGGGCGGGTCATTCCGGCTCGGCGGTGGCCCCCGCGTAGAAGTCCTCGTCGTCCGGCAGGCTCTGGCTCTGCTCGATCACGTCGGCCTCGTTGGCCTCGTCCGTCGGCAGGGCGGTCAGCGGACGGTCCGTGTCCGCCTCGGCCTCCTCGTCCTCGGACTCCGGGGCCCAGGGCTCCTGCTGCTCGGCGGCGTCGGGCTCGGGGACCTGCTGCTCGACGTTGTCCTCGGGAGACGGGCTCACGGTGACTCCTTCCGCGGGGTCGGTGTCCGACCCATCGTGCGCCTCCAGTCCTGCGCGCGCCACCCGCCCTACGTCCCGTCGGGGGTCAGGTGAAGGCCAGGGCGACGAGGGCCACCGGCACCGCGATGACGGCCGCGGCGAAGGCGTACATCAGCGCCGACAGCCCCCGGGCGGGCCGCTGCGCAGCGGCCAGCAGCTCCATCCGGGCCAGCGCCGTCCCGCCGCCCGCGGCCATCGCGGCCTCGGGGTGGCGGCCCTGCGCGAGCGTGACGAGGGCGCGCGCCACCGGGGTGACGCCGGCGACGCGCACGGCCGCCCGGTCGGCGAGCACCTCCACGAGCAGCCGCACCTCGGTCAGCGCGGCCTCGCAGCGCAGCCACGGCGGGACCGCGCGGTGCAGCACCGCGAAGAACTCCAGCACCAGGTCGTGCCGGGCGCGCAGGTGGGCCCGCTCGTGGGCGAGGACGGCCGCCAGCTGGTCCGGGGGCAGTGACTCCAGCGCCCCCCGGGTGAGCACGACCCGGTGCCGCAGGCCGGGCAGGCAGTAGGCCGTCGGCGTCGGGTGCGCCAGCACCCTCACCGTGCCGTCGCGGTCCGTGACCCGGCCGGCGCCGGCGTCGCCGGGCAGCCCGAGCAGGTCGACCAGCTCCCGGTGCTCGCGCCGCACGGCCCGCAGCCGGGTGCCGACCCGGTGCCCGGACCACAGCAGCCGCAGCAGCATCGCGGCGGAGAGCGCCAGGGCGAGCCCGCCGACGACGGAGTGGCCGGAGCCGGGGCCGGCGGTGGCGGGCAGGACGGCGGGCCCGGCGGCCAGCGCGGCCAGGACGGCGGCGAGGGAGACGCACTGCCAGACCACCAGCGCCGGGCGGGGCGAGCGGCGGAAGCCGGTGCGCCGGGCCATGACCCGGGGCGCCGCGCCGGCGAGCACCAGGGCGACCAGCACGAGGGCCGCGACGACCAGCACGGTCAGGCGGGGGGTGCGTCGCGGCGGGCCTCGAGCGCGGCGAGGGCGGCTCGCAGGTCGGCGATCTCGTCGGCGGAGGCCTCGTCGAGGAAGTGCACCATCGCGGCGCGGCGGTCGTCGGCGCCCAGGCCACCCAGCGCGTCTCGCAGCGTGCGGGCCGTCAGCTGCTCGCGGGAGCCGAGCGGGGCGTAGCGCCATGCCCGGCCGTCGCGCTCGCGCTCGACCACGCCCTTGCGGGTGAGCCGGTCCAGCACGGTCATCAGGGTCGTGTAGGCCAGGTCCCGCTCGGCGCCGACCACGTCGTGGACCTCGCGCACCGTCGCGGGCCCGTCGCCGTTCCCGGTCCGGGTCCACAGGTGCTCCATGACGGCCCGCTCGAGCTCGCCGAGCCGCGGGGTGGGGTCAGTGGCCATGCTCAGGAACCTACCTCCGCCCGGTGGGTGGTCCCGCCCAGGTCGACCACCCGGTCGAAGCCCTCCAGGCTGTCCAGGCGGTGGCTGACCATGACCACGGTCCGCCCGCGGGAGGCGTCGAGCAGGTCTGAGACCACGGCCTCGGCGGTCGGGTGGTCCAGGTGGGCGACCGGCTCGTCCAGCAGCAGCACCGGCCGGCCGGAGAGCAGGGCCCGCGCGATGCCGAGGCGGGCGCGCTCGCCGCCGGAGACGCCACGCCCGCCGGCGCCGAGCACGGTGTCGAGGCCTTCCGGCAGGCCGGCGAGCCAGTGCCCCAGCCCGGCGTCGAGCAGGGCCACGCCGATCTCGTCGTCACCGCAGCCGGGGCGGGCCAGGCGCAGGTTCTCCCGCAGGCTGCTGGCGAAGACGTGCGGGGTGTCGTCGACCACGGCGAACAGGGCGCGGGTCTGCTCCAGGTCCAGGCCGCGTACGTCGTCCCCGTCCAGCTCGTAGCGGCCGGAGCGGGGGTCGAGCGCCCGCGCGAGCACCGCCAGCAGCGTGGACTTGCCGGACCCGTTGGGGCCGACGACGGCGACGTGCTCCCCGGGCTCGAGGTCGAGGTCGAGGGGGCCGAGCTGCGCGCGGTCCCCGGCCCAGGCCGCGGTCACCCGGCGCAGCCGCAGGCCCGGCACCGCGCCGTCGGCGGTGGGCACCGGCCAGTCGCCGCTGTCCCGCACCGCCGGCTCCTGCTCGAGCAGGGCCTGGAGCCGCTCGGCGGCGGCCAGGGACCGGGCGCGGGCGCTCATGGCGTCGGGCAGCACCGCGAGGGCGTCGCCGACCGCGAGGGGGGTCAGCACCAACAGCGCCGCGACCGGCCCGGCCAGGTCCGCGCGGGCGGCGAGCACGGCGGAGGCGACGGTGGCGCCGGCGGTGAGCAGCAGCAGGCTCCCGACCCCGACCGAGCGCACCCGGCCCTGCCGGGTGGTGGCCCGGACCAGATCCTCGTGGGCCGCAGCCAGCCACCGGCTCGCCTGCTCGGTGCCGCCCACCGCCTGGAGCTCCAGGGCGTTGCCGGAGACGAGGGCGGAGACCCGGGCGACCTCGGCGCGGGCCCGCAGCGACACGGCATACGTGCTGCGCTCGGCGCGCCACAGGCCGCCGGCGAGCAGCCCGGCCAGCCCCACCTGGGTGGCCACGACGGCCCCGGCGTCGGGCAGCACGAGCACGGTGAGGGCCGCGGCGACGCTCGCGGCGAGCAGGGCCGAGAGCACCGGCACGGTGACCCGGACCTGGGCGTCGACCTCGTCGTCGAGGTCGCGCACGGCCCCGGTCAGCACCTCGGAGCGGCCGCGTCGGCCGAGCCGGGCGGGGGTCAGCGGGACCAGGCGGCGGTAGGTGCGGGTCCGGCGTTCGGCGAGGTCGCCGAGGGCGGCGTCGTGGGAGCGCAGCCGCTCCAGGTAGCGGAAGGCGGGGCGGGCGATGCCGAAGGCGCGGACCGCGACGATCGCCGTGAGCAGGGTGAGGATGACCGGGCGGGCGCTGGCCGAGACGATGAGCCACCCCGAGGTGGCGGTCAGGGCGATCCCGGACGCGGTCGCGGCCGCGCCGATGAGCCCGGCGCGCAGGATCGGGGGCGTGGACCGGGTCATCGCGTCACGGTCCTCGGGGCCGGCGTCAGGGCGACGTGCGCGTCGGCGTGCTCGAGCAGCTCGGGCCGGTGGGTCACGGCCACCACGACGCGCTCCTCGGCCAGGTCGCGGATCGCCTGGTGCGCGGTGGTCGCAGCGTCCTGGTCCAGGTGGGCTGTGGGCTCGTCGAGCAGCACCAGAGGGGCGCTGCTCAGGAGCACGCGGGCCAGGCCGAGCCGGGCGCGCTGCCCCGCGGACAGGCCGAACCCGTCGTCGCCGATGCGGGTGCCGAGGCCGTCGGGCAGGCCGGCGACGAGGCCGTCGAGGCCGACCTCGCGCAGCGCCTCCCACAGCTGCTGGTCGCCGGTGCCGTAGCGGGCGCCGAGCAGCAGGTTGTCCCGGATCGTGCCGGCCGACAGGAACGGCTGCTGGGTGAGCAGGTGCGCCCGGGGCGCCTCGACGTGGCCGGCGGTGGGGGTCCGCAGCCCGGCCAGCAGCTCCAGCAGGGTCGACTTGCCGCAGCCGGACGGCCCGGTCACCACGGTCAGCCCGGGCCGGGCGTCGAGGTCCACCGCGGTGAGGGTGTCGCTGCTCGCGCCGGGGTGGCGGTAGGCCAGGCCGGTGGCCCGGGCCTGCGGTGCGGCGCCCTGGGACGGAGCCTGCGACGGCCGCTCCAGCTCGCTGAACGCCTCCTCCAGTGCGGCGGCGCCGTCGGCGGCGGAGTGGAACTCGGCGCCGACGCGGCGGATCGGCCAGTACGCCTCGGGCGCCAGCAGGATCGCGGTCAGCGCCGGCCCGAGCGGCATGTCGCCACCCGCCAGGCGCAGGCCCACTGTCACCGCGACCAGGGCCACGGAGATGGTCGCCAGCAGCTCCAGCGCGGCGGAGCTGAGGAAGGCCAGGCGCAGGGTCTGCATCGTGGCCCGGCGGTGCCGCTGGCTGACCGTCTCGATCGAGTTGGCTTGGGTGCGGCCGCGGCCGTAGGCGACGAGGGTCGGCAGCCCGCGGACCACGTCGAGGAAGTGACCGGACAGGGTGGCCAGCGCCCGCCACCGGGCGGCGGTGGCATCTGCCGTGGTGCGTCCGATCAGCGCCGCGAACAGCGGCAGCAGGGGGACGGTCAGCAGCACGACGAGCGCGCTGGGCCAGTCGACGAAGGCCAGGGTGAGGATGGCCATGGCCGGCACGACGGCGGCGTGGACCAGGGAGGGCAGGAAGCGCGCCACATAGGGCTCGACGGAGGTGGCGCCGTCGGTGGCCAGGGTCAGCGCCCGGGAGCTCTCGGGCCGCTCCTCGGCCGGGCGTCCCAGCCAGGTGGCCAGCAGGCGCTCGCGCAGGGCGGTCGAGACCCGCGAGCCGGCCCGGGTGGCGGTGGCCTCGATCCCGGCGGCGAGCAGGCCGCGCACCGTGAACAGCGTCGCGACCGCCAGGGCCGGTCCGGTCAGCGACCGCCCGTCCACCACGGCGACCACGAGCGCGGACACCGCGAACGCCGTCGCCACGGTCGCCGCGCCCTGGACCACGCCGAGGCCGCCGAGCGCCGCCACGGCACGGCGGGCGCTCGGCAGCAGGCGCAGCAGGCGCGGGTCGAACGGGCGCATCAGCGACTCGGTGCCGGCGCGGTCGGCGGGACCGGGCTGCTGCCGGGGGCGTGCGGGGCCGACGGCGCCGGGGCGGTACCGCTGGCCGCGGGGATGTGCCGGGTGCCGATCCGCCGGCGGAAGACCCAGTAGGTCCACGCCTGGTAGGCCAGCACCAGCGGGGTGAAGACCGCGGCGACGATCGTCATGATCTTCAACGTGTATGCCGTGCTGGACGCGTTGGTCACGGTCAGCGAGAACGCGGGGTTGGTCGAGCTGGGCATGACGTCGGGGTAGAGCGCGAGGAACAGCGAGGCCACTGCCGCGCCGATCGCGACGAACGTGCCGACGAACGCCCAGCCCTCGCGGTCGCGCCAGGAGGCGAACAGGCCGGCCAGCAGCGCCACCGCGGCGGCTCCGGCGGCGACCCACGAGGCAGCCGAACCGGTCTGCGCGTTGAGGGTCACCAGCAGCGCCACGGCCAGCGCGGCGGCCACCAGGCCCACCCGCACCGACAGCTCCCGCGCCTGGCGCCGGATGTCCCCCTCGGTCTTGAGCGCCACGAAGATCGCGCCGTGGGTGAGGAACAGCGCCACCGTGGTCAGCCCGCCGAGCAGCCCGACCGGGTTGAGCAGGGTGAACAGGTTGCCGGTGTACTCCTTGGCCGCGTTGATCGGCACGCCCCGCACGATGTTGGTCAGCGCGACGCCCCACAGCAGGGCGGGGACCACCGAGCCGACGACGATGGCGACGTCCCACCGCCGGCGCCAGGCCGGGTCGTCGACCTTGCCGCGGTAGTCGAAGCCGAGCGCACGCACGATCAGCGCGACGAGGATGAGCAGCAGCGGGAGGTAGAACCCGCTGAACAACGTGGCGTACCAGATGGGGAACGCCGCGAAGGTCGCCCCTCCCGCGGTCAGCAGCCACACCTCGTTGCCGTCCCAGACGGGGCCGATCGTGTTGAGCAGCACGCGCTTGCGGGTCTCGCCGTCCTCGCCGCGGCCCAGCACCGGCATGAGCATGCCGACGCCGAAGTCGAAGCCCTCGAGGACGAAGTAGCCGGTCCACAGCACCCCGATGAGGATGAACCAGACGGTGGTGAGCTCCATGGTCTCTTTCCTGCTCTCTCGTGCGGTGGCTCAGTAGGCGAAGACGAGGGGTGCGTCCTCGTCCCGCTCGGACGGCGGCACCGGCGCCTCGACCGGCTCGGCGCCCTTGGCGATGTAGCGCAGCAGCAGCTTCAGCTCCACCACGGCGAGGCCGCCGTAGAGCAGGGTGAAGGCGATCAGCGAGGTCCAGACCTCACCGGCGGACACGCTGGGGGACACGCCGTGGGCGGTGGTCATGACGCCGAACACGATCCACGGCTGGCGGCCCATCTCGGTGAAGATCCAGCCGAAGCTGTTGGCGAACAACGGCATCAGCGGCACGGTGTACACCGCCCACAGCCAGCGGCGGTCGACGGGCAGGCGCCCCCGGCGGGTGGACCACAGCACGGCCAGCGCGATGAGGGTGGCCAGGATGCCCAGGCCGATCATCAGCCGGAACGACCAGTAGGTCACCGGGATCACCGGGGTGTAGCCGCTCTGGCTGAACGTCAGCGCGCTGCTGTTGGCGCCGTAGGTCTGCTGGTAGCTCGCGCGCAGCTCGTTGATGCCCTGCACCCGCCCGTCGAAGTGGCCGGTGGCCAGGAAGCTGAGCAGGCTCGGCACCGTGATGGCGAACTTCTCCTGCGAGCCGTCGAGCGAGCCGACGGTGAACAGCGAGAACGGCGCGTTGTGGTTTGCGGTGGTGTAGAGCGCCTCGGCCGCGGCCATCTTCATCGGCTGGACCTCGGTCATGACCTTGCCCTGCAGGTCGCCGGAGACCATCACGCCGACCGCCGCGACGAGGGTGACCCAGGCGCCGGCGCGGGTGGCGGTGCGGTACATCGGGCGCTCGCCGCCGGGGGTCCGCCGGCGCAGCACGTGCCAGAGGCCGACGGCCATGACGAACGCGCCACCGACCATGTACGACGCGATGATGGTGTGCGGGAAGGTCACCAGCTGCACCTTGTTGGTGAGCACCGCCATGAAGTCGGTCAGCTCGGCGCGGTGGGTGGCCGGGTTGAGCCGGTAGCCCACGGGGTGCTGCATCCACGAGTTGGCGGCGAGGATGAAGTAGGCCGACAGCAGGGTGCCGACGTGCACCAGCCCGATGCTCGCGGCGTGCAGCTTGCGGGGCAGCTTGTCCCAGCCGAAGATCCACAGCCCGAGGAAGGTCGACTCGAGGAAGAACGCCAGCAGTGCCTCGATCGCCAGTGGGGCGCCGAAGATGTCGCCGACGAAGCGGGAGTAGTCGCTCCAGTTCATGCCGAACTGGAACTCCTGGACGATGCCGGTGACCACGCCCATCGCGAAGTTGATCGTGAAGAGCTTGCCGAAGAACTTCGTCAGCCGCAGGTACTCGTCCTTGCCGGTGCGCAACCACGCGACCTGCATGCCGAAGACGACGGCGGACAGGCCGATCGTCACCGGCACGAAGAAGAAGTGGTAGACGGTCGTGATGGCGAACTGCCATCGCGCGATGTCGACGGTTCCCAAGACTGCTCCCGCGATCGGTGGAGTACTACCGGGCGTAGTAGATACTACGACGCGTAGTAGATCCCCGTCGCAGCCTCCACGACAACCGTGTCCGACATCACCGGCGGCGTCGCTGGACCAAGGTCCTCAGGGGGCGGGGACCACCGTCACCGGTTCGCCCACGCTCCCGCGGACCGTGAGGTTCGGGGGTGTGTGGGGGGTATGCCGGGGGGCCGGCTCGCGTCGTCGTCGCGCCGTCGGACCGTGGCTGGCGGTGGCGTTGCCGTTCGCGGCGGTGGCCGCGCTCAACCTGGCGGGGGTGACCTTCAGCCCGGCCTGGCGCCACGGCTACGACCTGGCCATCTACCGCGAGTCGGTCCAGGCCTGGTGGGCGACGGGGTCGCCATACGGCTGGGCTACGGAGCGGGGCCTCGGCTTCACCTACCCGCCGGTGGCGCTGCTGGCCTTCGCGCCATGGGCGCTGCTGGACCAGTCCGTGGCGTGGGTGCTCTGGGTGTTGCTCATCGCGGTGGCAGGGACGGCCTTCTGCCGGTGGTGGTCCCGGCTCGTCGCACCGGGTGCCTCCCTCGCGACGCTGTCCCTGGGGGCGGCCGTCCTCGCGGTGACCGACCCGGTCAACGACGCGATGGCCCTCGGCCAGGTGAGCCCGTTCATCGGGGCGGCTGCGGTCGCCGCGGTCGCCGCGGTCCCGTCCCGCGCCGGTGCGTGGGCAGCGGTCGGTGCGGCGGTGAAGATCACCCCGCTGGCCGACCTCGCCGCCTTCTGGTTCCAGCCGGACCGGGTGCGCCGCACGGCATACGCACTGGGGGCGGCCCTGGTGCTGACCCTGCTCGGGGTGCTGCTGGCCCCAGCCGCCTCCTGGACCTACTGGACCTCGGCGCTGTGGGACACCCGACGGGTCGGCCGCACCGGCTCGGCGTCCAACACCTCGCTGCCGGGGCTGTTCGCCCACGCCGGGCTGGCCGACCGGCCCGCGCTGCTCGCGGGGGTGGGGCTGACGGCGCTGCTGGCCGTGGGGTGGTGGGCGCTCGCGCTGCGCCGGCGCCGCGCCGACCGGCTCGACCTGGCGCTCGCCGCCGGCGTCCTCACGCTGCTGGCGACGCCGGTGTCCTGGTCGCACCACGGCCTCGCGGTCTGCCTGGGGTGGGCGACCCTGTCCCTGCGGGGCCGCCGGCTGCTCGCCCTCGCCGGGACGGTGCTGTGGACGCTGCCCGTGTTCGAGCTGGCCGGCCGGCTCGACGGACCCCTGCGGCTCGCGGTGCAGTCGGTCCGTCCGCTGAGTGCGGTGCTGCTGCTCTGGCTCCTGGCCGGTGCCCGGTCGCGGGTCGGGGAGGACGGGGCCGCCCCCGACCCGCGAGCGTCCGTGGCTCAGGCGTCGGGATAGCCCTTGGGGTTCTGCTGCTGCCAGCGCCACGTGTCGGCGCACATGTCGTCGATGCTGCGCTCGGCCCGCCAGCCGAGCTCGGCGTTGGCGCGCGAGGGGTCGGCGTAGGACACCGCGATGTCGCCGGCGCGACGGGCGACCACCTCGTAGGGCAGCTCGCGGCCGACCGCCCGCTCGAAGGCGTGCAGCATCTCGAGCACGCTGGTGCCCGTGCCGGTGCCGAGGTTCCACGTGCTGACCGGCTCGTCGGTGCTGGCCAGCTTGTTCAGCGCGGCGACGTGGCCGGCGGCGAGGTCCTCGACGTGGATGTAGTCGCGCAGCCCGGTGCCGTCAGGGGTGTCGTAGTCGTCGCCGTAGACCTGCAGCTTCTCCCGGCGACCGACGGCGACCTGCGCGATGAACGGCACGAGGTTGTTGGGGATGCCCTGCGGGTCCTCGCCGATGGTGCCCGACTCGTGCGCACCGACGGGGTTGAAGTAGCGCAGCAGCGCGATCCGCCAGCCCTCCTCGGCCGCGGCGACGTCGCGCAGGATCTGCTCGATCATCACCTTGGTCCAGCCGTAGGGGTTCGTGGCCGACGTCGGGCGGTCCTCGGTGGCGGCCTCCTGGTCGGTGCCGTAGACCGTGGCCGACGAGCTGAAGACGAGCTTGTCCACGCCGTGGCGCCTCATCGCGCGCACGAGCGAGAACGTGGAGACGAGGTTGTTCTCGTAGTACTCCAGCGGCTTCTCCACGCTCTCGCCGACCGCCTTGAGCCCGGCGAAGTGGATCACCGCGTCGATCTGCTCGTGGGCGAACAGGTGCTCGGTCTTGTCGTGGTCACGCAGGTCGAAGGCGTGCACCGGCAGGTGCTGTCCGGTGATGGCCTCCAGCCGGTTCACCACCGCCGGCTTGGAGTTGGCGAAGTTGTCGACGACGAGGACGTCGTGACCCGCGGCGATGAGCTGGACGACTGTGTGGGAGCCGATGTAGCCGGCTCCTCCGCTGACGAGTACGCGCATGCGGCCAAAGTATGCCGTGGGGCCCGGTGCCGGGGCGCCGTCCCCGTCCGTGGCTACCTCGGTCGCTCGTCGACGATCCGCCGCGCCTTGCCCACCGACCGCTCGATGCCGCCGGGGTCGACGACGTGCACGCGGGCGCTGGTGCCGATCCGGCTCTTGATGTGGTGCTGCACCTCGCGGGCGACGGCATCCCGGTCGAGGTCGCCGGCGTCGGGGGCGGCCTCGACGTTGACGGTCAGCTCGTCGAGCCGGCCGGGCCGGGTGAGCACGCACTGGAAGTACGGCGACAGCCCGGGGACGGACAGCACGATCTCCTCGACCTGCGTGGGGAAGACGTTGACCCCGCGCACGATCATCATGTCGTCGGTGCGCCCGGTGACCTTCTCCATCCGGCGGAACCCGGGCCGCGCGGTGCCCGGCAGCAGCCGGGTCAGGTCGCGGGTGCGGTAGCGCAGCACCGGCATCGCCTGCTTGGTCAGCGAGGTGAAGACCAGCTCGCCGACCTGCCCGTCCTCGACCGGCTCGTCGGTCAGAGGGTTGACCACCTCGGGGTAGAAGTGGTCCTCCCAGATGTGCAGGCCGTCCTTGGTCTCGACGCACTCCTGCGCCACGCCCGGGCCCATGACCTCCGAGAGGCCGAAGATGTCGACCGCGTGCATCCCGGCCCGCTGCTGGATCTCCTGGCGCATCGCCTCGGTCCACGGCTCGGCGCCGAACACCCCGATCTCCAGGGAGGACTCGCGCGGGTCGATGCCGACGCGCTCCATCTCGTCGAGGATGGACAGGAAGTAGGACGGGGTCACCATGATCACGCGTGGACGGAAGTCGGTGATGAGCTGGACCTGCTTCTCGGTCTGCCCGCCCGACATGGGGATCACGGTGCAGCCCAGGGCCTCCGCGCCGTAGTGGGCGCCGAGGCCGCCGGTGAACAGGCCGTAGCCGTAGGCCACGTGGACGGCGTCGCCCGGCCGGGCACCGGCGGCGCGCAGCGAGCGGGCCACGATGGCCGACCAGGTGCGGATGTCGCCGGCGGTGTAGCCCACGACGGTGGGCTTGCCGGTGGTGCCGCTGGAGGCGTGGATGCGCGAGACCTGGGCCCGCGGCACCGCGAACATGCCGAACGGGTAGTTGGCGCGCAGGTCGGCCTTGGTCGTGAACGGCAGGTGCCGCACGTCCTCCAGGGCGGTGACCTCCGAGGGGTGGAACCCCTTGTCGTCCAGCGCCTTCCGGTAGTGCGGCACGTTGTCGTAGGCGTGCTGCACGGTCCACTGCAGCCGGGTCAGCTGGATGGCGCGCAGCTCGTCGATGCTCCAGTGCTCGGCCTCGTCGAGCAGGTCCGGGCGGGCCGAGATGGGGGGAAGGCTCATGTGTGCTCCTGGCTGCGCAGCGACCGCGAGCGGCCGCGGAACTCCGCGATGGTCGACCCGTCCGACTCCCGGGTGACCGTGACGTCGGTGATGCCGCTGCGCCCGTATGCCGTGCGCTGGGTCGCGTCCGCGACCAGCACGTCGCCGCATCGTGCGGGGGCGACGAAGGTGATGTCGGCCCCGGCGGCGACGGTCAGCGCGCCGCGGGAGTTGCAGGCCAGGGCGAAGGCGGAGTCGGCGAGGGTGAAGATGAACCCGCCGTGGGCGATGTCGTGCCCGTTGACCATGGCGTCGGTGACGGCCATCCGCACCCGGGCCCGGTCCACGGCGATCTCCAGCGCCTCCATGCCCAGGGCGCGCGAGGCGTCGTCGTCCTCCCACATGCGCTGCACGTGGGTCAGGTCGGCGCTCACGCCCGGACCGCCGCGGCCAGGGCGGGGCTGAGCCGGTAGCGCCCGCCGCGGAAGGCGGCGTCGAGCTCGCGCAGCTGGTCCGCGACGACGTCCAGGCCGACCTCCCGGCCCCAGGCGACCGGTCCCTTCGGGTAGTTGGTGCCCAGCCGCATCGCGGTGTCGACGTCCTCGGCGGTGGCCTCGCCGCGGTCGACCAGGTCGAGCGCCTCGTTGACCAGCATCGCCACGGTCCGCGCCACCGGGTTGGTGACCACCGGGCCGGTCGCGAGCGCCTGGGCGAGCTGCGCGTCCGGTGCGGCGTCCAGCGGCTGCCCCGACGCGTCATACCGGAAGACGCCGCGACCGCTCTTGCGGCCCAGCCGTCCCTCGGCGACGAGCCGGCGCTGGTAGCCGGTGGGCTCGTAGCGAGGGTCGCGGCCGGTCTGCTCCCAGACGCTGGTGCCGACGGCGAGGTTGACGTCCTGGCCGATGAGGTCGGTCAGCTCCATCGGGCCCATGCGGAAGCCGCCGTGCTCGCGCAGGGCGAGGTCGATGGTGGCCGGGTCGGCGACGCCGGCCTCGACCATGCGCTGGGCCTCGCCGTAGAACGGGCGGGCCACCCGGTTGACGATGAAGCCCGGGGTGGAGGTGCACCGCACCGGCGTCTTGCCCCAGGTGCGGACGAGCTCGGTGGCGCGCGCGAGGCTGTCCTCGTCGGTGGCCTCGCCGTGGACCACCTCGACGAGGCGCATCAGCGGCGGCGGGTTGAAGAAGTGCAGGCCGAGCACCCGGCCGGGGTGGTCCAGGCCGGCGGCGATGGCGCTGACGTCGAGGCTGGAGGTGTTCGTGGCCAGCAGGGTGTCGGCCGGCTGGTGCGCGGCGAGCTCGGCGAACAGCGCCCGCTTGTCGGCCAGGTCCTCGCGGACCGCCTCGATGACCAGGGTGCAGGCGGGCAGGTCCGCGGGCCGGTCGACGACGTGCAGGTTGGCGGTCGCGGAGGCAGCATGGTCCTGCGTGGTCTTCCCCCGGTCGGCGAGGCGCTGCAGCGTGGCGGCGAGCCGGTCGCGGGCAGCTGCCGCAGCTCCGTCCACGGCGTCGACGATGTGCACCGGGTGCCCGGCCTGGGCGGCGACCTGGGCGATGCCCGAGCCCATCGCACCGGCCCCGACGACGGCAACGGGAGCATGCTGGACGGACGTCTGGCGCGCCGGCGAAGACATGTGACACATATTTGCAGGTTTGTCGTTGTTGTGTAAGACCGTGGTTAGGATTGGGCCGTGACGCACACCCCGCACCCGCTGTCCGAGAAGCACGCGCAGACGCTGGCGGAGGCCCGCGCCGCACTGGCCGCGCGCAGCTTCTACTCGCGCTACCCCGAGTCCCCCTCGCCGCGTGTGTACGGCGAGGACGCGGCCTCGCACGGCCGGTCCGCCTTCGAGGGGCTGCTGGGGGAGGGCTTCCCCGGCCTGGGCGACCAGCCGACCGACGGCTCGTTCGCCGGGAGCGAGGTCTCGCCCTACGGGCCACGGCTGCGGGTGCGCTACCCGCGCCTGGACGTCGACGCGGCGGTCGCGGCGGCCCAGGCGGCGATGCCGGCCTGGCGTGACGCCGGCCCGCTGACCCGCGCCGCGGTCTGCGTCGAGGTCGTCGACGCGATCAACAAGCGTTCGTTCGAGATCGCCAACGCCGTCATGCACACGACCGGTCAGCCGTTCGTCATGGCGTTCCAGGCCGCCGGGCCGCACGCGCAGGACCGTGCCCTGGAGTCGGTCGTCGCCGCGCTCGTGGAGCAGGAGCGCGTGCCGGAGTCGGTGGTCTGGGAGAAGCCCGCCAAGGACGCGCCGATCCGGATGCAGAAGGACTACCGCATCGTGCCGCGCGGCATCGCGCTGGTGATCGGCTGCAACACCTTCCCGACGTGGAACGGCTACCCGGGGATGTTCGCCTCGCTGGCCACGGGCAACCCCGTCATCGTCAAGCCGCACCCGCGTGCGGTTCTGCCCCTGGCTCTGAGCGTTGCCCTCGCCCGGTCGGTGCTGCGCGAGGCCGGCTTCGACCCTGCGCTGGTGCAGCTGGCCGCCGAGGACGACGGCGAGGGCCTGGCCCGCGAGCTCGCCGAGCGCCCCGAGGTCGCCATCATCGACTACACCGGCGGCCCCGGCTTCGGCGCCTGGCTGGAGCGTGAGGCGGCCGGCTCGGGCAAGCTCGTCTACACCGAGAAGGCGGGGGTCAACTCGATCGTCGTCGACTCGACCGACAACCTGCGCGGGGTGCTGGGCAACCTGGCGTTCTCGCTGACGCTCTACTCCGGGCAGATGTGCACCACGCCGCAGAACATCTACGTCCCGCGCGAGGGCATCGACACCGACGAGGGGCACCTGTCCTTCGCCGACTTCGGCGAGAGGCTCGGCGGGGCGATCGGCCGGCTCAACGGCGACGACGCCAAGGCCGTCGAGCTGCTCGGCGCCACCGTCAACGAGGACGTGCGGGCGCGGGCCGGTGCCCTGGAGGCGCTCGCCTCGCGGGTCGGCGGCTCGCTGGTGCTCGACTCGCGGGCGGTGAACCACCCCACCTACCCCGACGCGGTGGTGCGCACCCCCGGACTGGTGGCGGTCGACGTCGCCGACGACACGGCATACACCCAGGAGTGCTTCGGGCCGGTGACCTTCCTCATCGCGACCGACTCCACCGAGCAGTCGCTGGAGCGGATGCGCGACACGATCCGCGAGCACGGCGCGATGACGGCGGCTGTCTACTCCACGTCCGAGAAGGTGCTCGACCAGGCGCGTGACGCCGCGGCCGACGCGGGCGTGGCGCTGTCGGAGAACCTCACCGGGCAGGTGTTCGTCAACCAGACGGCGGCGTTCAGCGACTACCACGGCACGGGCGCCAACCCGGCGGCCAACGCGGCCTACGTGGATGCGGCCTTCGTCGCCAACCGCTTCCGCGTGGTCACCTCCCGCCGCCACGTCTGACCCCACCGCCCAGCCCCTCGCTCTCTTCCCGACCGAACACGCCTTAGCCCGCGTTTCGCGCCGTATCCGCCGCGCGAACGCGGGCTAAGCCGTGTCCTCTCGGCTGTCGGGGTGGCGCAACGAGCCGGTGAAGCGCGCCAGGTCGCCACGCGCGCGGGCCGCCCGGACCCTGCTGGCCACGCGTTCGGGGTCCTTTCGTATCTCGGCGAAGTCCCAGCGCACGACCTCCAGACCGAGGGAGCGCAGGGCATCCTCGCGTCGCTTTTCCGCGAGCACGCGATCGACGACGGTCGCCTGCGTCGCGGGCAGGCCGTCCGATCCGGGGAGTCCGTACTTGCCCCTGCCGTCAGCCTCGGCCACGGTCCCGTCCCCGATCCATATGCCGTCCACCCGCGCAACCCAGTCCCCCGAGGCGTCGAAGATGTCCACCTGAGGGGTCGGAAGGCCGATCCCCAAGGCGTTCAGCTCGCAGAAGGAGAACGACTCGAGCCAGGTCTCCCGCCGCGGGTCGACCAGTTCCAGCGCCTCTCGTGCGCGAGGCCGGCCACGCCATCTCCACTGCGACGCGATCACTGACTCGACCTCGGAGAGAGAGGTGGCCCCTGCCCTCACAGCGGCATCGGCCACGGCCACCGCCCTGGAGGGCCGCATGCTGCGGAGGCAGTCGGCCACGATCCGGGCGGGCGCCATGGTGGTCAGGGTGTCTACCTGCACCGCCTCGTTCACGACGGAGTCGCTGTGGTGCAAGATGACCCGGCCCTCACGGCGGGAGCGGGGCTCGACATGGAGGGCCGTCAGGTGGATCGGGCTGTCGCGGTGGATCAGCACAGGCCATTCCCAGGCGACGGCTGCAGTCTCGTGGCTGAGCGCATGGTCGGGGTGTGCCAGCAGCGCAGCCCGCGCCAGCGAGAGGTGACGGCGCCGCTCGGCTGCCCACGGTGCCTCGTCATCACACGGCCCGACGCCCTGCCGGAAGACTCCCCGCTGGATACGCATGATGGTTCCCCGGCGGACGAGGCGCTCGAGGACGGACTGGCTCAGTCCGACCCCGAACGCCTCCCGGCTGGTGAACGCGGACGGCAGGAGCGAGAGCGCGGCTGAGGCATCGAGCATGCCCCGAGGCTCGGTGCCCGTCGGCGCGTGGGCCACGTCCGATGGCGGCCCTGTGGATCGTGGGACCAGGCGCCGACCCCTTGTGGACATCGACCGAACACGCGTCAGCCCGCGTTTTCAGCCTCGGCCGGGGCCGAAACGCGGGCTGAGCGGTGTTCGGTCGGAAGAAGGCGTGGCGTCAGCGGTCGTCGTCGGGGAGGACGATGCCGAGCACGATGCTGACGATGCTGACGATGACCGCGCCGAGGATGGCGTCCCAGAAGAAGTGGTCGACGTGGAAGGCGAGGTTCAGCCCGCCGGCGACCCATGAGGTCAGCTGCAGCATCAGCGCGTTGACCACGATCGTGAACAGCCCCAGCGTCAGGACGATGAAGGGGAAGGAGAAGAACTTCGCCACCGGCTTGATCACGGCGTTGATGAGCCCGAAGACGATCGCGACGAGCAGGACCGAGAGCAGGCGCTTGCCGAGCGGCTCGTTCTCGTCGGCCAGGTGGATGCCGAAGACCAGGAACGCCGCGACCCAGAGCGCGACGCCGTTGACGAGGACCTTGATCGCGATCGACTTCATGGGGGTCATGGTGGCACGCGCGCCTGCGGTTGCCGATGATTCGCGGTAACGGGAGGATTGCGGCGAAAGCCACATAGCGGTCCCGCTCGGCGAGAACCCTGCAATGGCAATAGGGTTCCGCCATGACGGACGCCAAGGCCATAGTGCGGTTGCGCCATGCCCTCGACGCGGTTCCGGCCTACAAGCCGGGCAAGCCCGCGGCGGCGCGCGACGGTGTCACGACCTACAAGATCAGCAGCAACGAGAACCCCTACCCGCCGCTGCCCAGCGTCCTGGCGGTCGTCGAGAAGGCGGCCGCCCAGATGAACCGCTACCCCGACATGGCGGTCACCGACCTGACCCAGGCGCTGGCCAACCACCTCGGCGTCCCGGTCGAGCGCATCGCCACCGGCACCGGCAGCGTCGGCGTCCTTGGCCAGATCATCCAGGCGACCTGCGACCCCGGCGACGAGGTCATCTACGCCTGGCGCTCCTTCGAGGCCTACCCGATCGTCGTCGCCCTCGCCGGCGCCACCTCGGTCCAGGTCCCGCTCGACGAGCACGCCCGCCACGACCTCGACGCGATGGCGGCGGCGGTCACCGACCGCACGCGCGTGATCCTCGTCTGCACCCCGAACAACCCCACCGGCCCGGTCGTCCACCAGGCCGAGCTCGACGCGTTCCTCGACAAGGTCCCCGAGCACGTCCTCGTCGTCATCGACGAGGCCTACCTCGAGTTCGTCCGCGACGGCCAGGCCCCGGACGCCATCGCGACCTACGAGGAGCGCCACAACGTCGCCGTGCTGCGCACCTTCAGCAAGGCCTACGGCCTTGCCGGCCTCCGGGTCGGGTATGCCGTGGCGCACGAGCCGGTGGCCCAGGCCTTGCGCAAGACCGCAGTTCCGTTCGGCGTCAGCACCATCGCGCAGCAGGCGGCCATCGCCAGCCTCGCGGCCTGGGACGAGCTGGCGGAGCGGGTCGACGCGCTGGTCGCCGAACGGGAACGGGTCGTCGCAGCGCTGCGGCACCAGGGCTGGCCGGTCCCCGACACCGAGGCGAACTTCGTCTGGCTCCCCCTGGGGGCGGACACCGAGGCGTTCGCCAAGGCCGCCGACGGCGCCGGCCTGGTGGTGCGCCCGTTCCCCGGCGAGGGTGCCCGGTGCACCATCGCCGAGACCGAGGCGAACGACCGACTGCTGGAGGTCGCCCGCTCGTTCCTGGCCGCCCGGACCTTCTAGGCGGCCGCCCACACCACACCGGAGCACTGCCCGCGTCCCGCCGTGTCACTAGCACTGCGGTCGTGGTCCGCCAACACCCATACGACTGAGGAGTGACTAGTCATGTCGGGGGATATCACCCGCACCCACTCGACTCACAAGGGTCGTCATCGCCAGAGTGCAAGCGTGACGAGCAAGCGAGCCGCCAACCGCCTCACGCGCTCCGGCGCCCTCGGGACCTCGGTCTGGGCGCCAACGGTCGGCTTCGCGACGCTGGGCATGGCCACCGTCGCGGCGATGACGATGGTCTCGCTGGACCACGGCGCTGAGCAGACCCCTCATGCAGAGGCGGCGGGCGCCAAGCCCACCCCGGCCCCTCAGGTCATCGGCACTCCTGCGGACACGCCCGCGGCCAAGGAGGCGCAGCAGGCCAAGCCGGCCAAGCTGCACACCAGGAACGTCAGCCTGGAGACGAAGGTGGCCGACGCCTCCTCGACGCTCCAGGCGCGCACCGCCAGTGTCCGCGTCACGACGGCCAAGGTGACCAAGGTGGTCACGAAGCCGGTGCCCAAGGTCAACCCCGCGCCGGCCCCGGCGCCCAAAGGAGGCACGACGTCCCCGAAGTCGGGCGGCGACGGCTCCGGGGGCAGCACCGGCGGCGCCTCCGGCGCCCCGGCGCCAGCGCCCGCACCCCAGCCCGTCGTCGGCGTGAACCTGCCCACGGGCACCGGTACCTCGGTCGACGTCGGTGGCCTGATCCACCTCGGCCTCTGAGGCCGCAGGGAGATCGACCCCCTCACGTCAAGGGCCGGTCCGGCCCGGCCCTGGCCACGGTCAGGGCGAGGTCCGGACCGGCCCCTTCCGTGTCCGCAGTTTGGAAGACCACGTCCCCATGCCGGTAGCGTGTGCACCGCTAGGCCTGTGAGCGCCGCCACATGCGTGCGTGACCGTCCCCCGCCGTGGACAGCAAGCCCCGGGCGGAGACCCCGCCCACGTCCGCGGCCCAGAGCCGAGCCGGTCAGCCAACCGCTGCACCGGATCGCGAAGAAGGAGAGCCTGTGAGCGACATCGACGTCGCCTCGAGTGCCGGTGCCGAGGGCACCGAGCACATCGACGAAGCCGCCGTGGCGGCGCTGACCGCCCCCGTTCCCGAGACGATCGGTGACGGCGGACCCGAGCTGGTCCAGCTGCTCACCCCCGAAGGTGAGCGGGTCGACCACCCCGACTACTCGGCATACGTCGCCGACCTCGACGCGGACGACCTGCGCGGCTTCTACCGCGACCTGGTCCTCGTGCGCCGCGTCGACGCCGAGGCGACCGCGCTGCAACGCCAGGGCGAGCTGGGCATCTGGGCCAGCCTGCTCGGCCAGGAGGCCGCCCAGGTCGGCTCCGGCCGCGCGCTGCGTCCGCAGGACTATGCGTTCCCGACCTACCGCGAGCACGGCGTCGCGTGGTGCCGCGGGGTCAACCCGCTGAACCTGCTGGGCCTCTTCCGTGGCGTCAACCACGGCGGCTGGGACCCGGACGAGAAGAACTTCCACCTCTACACGATCGTCATCGGCGCGCAGACGCTGCACGCGACCGGCTACGCGATGGGCATCCAGCGCGACGGTGCCGTCGGCACCGGCGACGCCGACCGTGACGCGGCCGTCGTGGCCTACTTCGGCGACGGGGCGACCAGCCAGGGCGACGTCAACGAGGCGTTCGTCTACGCCGCGGTCAACAACGCGCCGGTGGTCTTCTTCTGCCAGAACAACCAGTGGGCCATCTCCGAGCCCAACGACCGCCAGACGCGTATCCCGCTCTACCAGCGGGCGCGCGGCTTCGGCTTCCCGGGCGTGCGGGTGGACGGCAACGACGTCCTCGCCGTCTACGCGGTCACCAAGGCCGCCATGGACGCGGCCCGCAGCGGCCAGGGCCCGATGCTCATCGAGGCGTTCACCTACCGCATGGGCGCCCACACCACCTCGGACGACCCGACGAAGTACCGCGTCTCCGCCGAGGTCGAGGTCTGGAAGCACCGCGACCCGATCGCCCGCCTCAAGGCCTACCTGACCGCCCACGCGATGGCCGACACCGAGTTCTTCGACGCCGTCGACCGTGAGGCCGACGAGCTCGCGGCGACCGTCCGCGAGGGCTGCCTGAGCATGCCCGACCCCGAGCCGCTGTCGATGTTCGACCACATCTACGTCGAGAAGCACCCGGTCGTCGAGGCCGAGCGCGCCGAGTTCGCGGCCTACCACGCCAGCTTCGAGGGAGGCCACTGAGCATGAGCACCCTGACCATCGCCAAGGGCATCAACAACGGCCTGCGCCGCTCCATGGAGCGCGATGACAAGGTCATCCTCATGGGTGAGGACATCGGCAAGCTCGGCGGCGTCTTCCGCGTCACCGACGGCCTGCAGAAGGACTTCGGCGAGGACCGTGTCATCGACACCCCGCTGGCCGAGTCCGGCATCATCGGCACCGCGGTCGGCCTGGCCCTGCGCGGCTACCGCCCGGTCTGCGAGATGCAGTTCGACGGCTTCGTCTACCCCGCCTTCGACCAGATCGTCAGCCAGGTCGCCAAGATGCGGGCCCGCTCGCTCGGTGCGGTCAAGCTGCCGATCGTCATCCGCATCCCGGTCGGCGGCGGCATCGGCGCCGTGGAGCACCACAGCGAGTCCAACGAGGCCTACTTCGCGCACACCGCCGGCCTGCGGGTCGTCGCCTGCGCCAACCCCGAGGACGCCTACTGGATGATCCAGCAGGCCATCGAGACCGACGACCCGGTCGTCTTCTACGAGCCCAAGCGCCGCTACTGGGACAAGGGCGAAGTTGACGAGGACGGCGCGCCCAGGCTCGGCCTGTATGACGCGCGCGTGGCTCGCGAGGGCGAGCACGTCACCCTCGCGACCTACGGCCCGATGGTCCGCGTCGCGCTGGAGGCGGCCCAGGCCGCCGCCGAGGAGGGCAAGAGCATCGAGGTCGTCGACCTGCGCTCGCTGTCCCCGCTCGACATGGACACCCTCGCGGCGTCGGTGGAGAAGACCGGTCGCCTGGTCGTCACCCACGAGGCCTCGACGTTCCTGGGCATGGGTGCCGAGGTGGCCGCGGAGATCACGCAGCGCTGCTTCTACCACCTGGAGGCGCCGGTCCTGCGGGTCGGCGGCTACAACCTGCCCTACCCGCCGAGCAAGCTCGAGGAAGATTTCCTTCCCGACCTGGACCGCGTGCTCGACGGCGTCGACCGCGCGCTCGCCTACTGAAGCGGAGGACCCGTCCACCATGTCGAGCATCAAGCGCTTCAACCTCCCCGACCCCGGTGAGGGCCTGACCGAGGCCGAGATCGTCACCTGGAAGGTCAAGGCGGGCGACACGGTCAAGGTCAACGACATCATCGTCGAGATCGAGACCGCCAAGTCGCTGGTCGAGCTGCCGGTGCCGTTCGCGGGCACCGTCAGCGAGCTGCTCGTGAGCGAGGGCGAGACGGTCGAGGTCGGCACGCCGATCATCGCCGTCGAGACCGGCCAGGGCGGCGCGGCGCCGGTGCAGGACGCGCCGGCCGCCGGCGCGGTCGAGCCGGGCATCGAGGGCAGCCCCGCCCCGAAGCTGGCCGCTGCCGCCGCTGCGGCGGAGGAGCAGATCGAGGAGGGCAAGATCGGTGGCACCACCTCGACCGGTCGCACCGCCGTCCTCGTCGGCTACGGCGTCAAGCAGACCGAGGCCAAGCGGCGGCCGCGCAAGGCCGGCACCACCCCGGCGCCGGCCGCGGCGCCGACCATGACCGCCCAGGCGGCTCCGGCGACCCCGGCTCCGGCCGCTCCGGCGCGCAGCCTCGGTGAGGCCCGCGCGCTGACCAAGCCGCCGGTGCGCAAGCTGGCCAAGGACCTCGGCATCGACCTGACCCAGGTCACCCCGAGCGGCGAGGGCGGCATCATCACCCGCGCCGACGTCGAGGCCCACGTGGCGGGCGGGTCCACCGCGGTGGAGGCTGCCCCGGCAGCCGCCGCCCCGGCATACCAGGCCCCGGTGTTCGCCCGCTCGGGCGAGCGCGAGACCCGCGTGCCGATCAAGGGTGTGCGCAAGATGACCGCCCAGGCCGTCTCGGCCTCGGCGTTCACCGCGCCGCACGTCACCGAGTTCATCACCGTCGACGTGACGCGGACGATGAAGCTGGTGGACCGGCTGCGTGAGGACCGCGAGTTCCGGGACGTCAAGGTCAGTCCGCTGCTCATCGTGGCCAAGGCGCTGCTGCTCGCGGCGCGCCGCAACCCCGAGATCAACGCGCGATGGGACGAGGCGGCCGGCGAGATCGCCATCGCCAACTACGTCAACCTCGGCATCGCCGCGGCCACCCCCCGGGGGCTGATCGTGCCGAACATCAAGGACGCCGACCAGATGTCGCTGCGGCAGCTCGCCGACGCGATGGCGGCGCTGGTGTCGACGGCCCGCGAGGGCCGCACGCCTCCGGCCGACATGGCCGGAGGCACGATCACGATCACCAACGTGGGCGTGTTCGGGGTCGACAACGGCACGCCGATCCTCAACCAGGGTGAGGCCGCGATCCTGTGCTTCGGCGCGGTGCGCGAGATGCCGTGGGTCGTCAAGGGCAAGGTCAAGCCGCGCTGGGTCACCCAGCTCGCGCTGTCGTTCGACCACCGCCTGGTCGACGGCGACCTCGGCTCGCGCTTCCTGGCCGACGTCGCCGCGGTCCTGGAGGACCCGAGCAAGGGCCTCGTCTGGGGCTGAGCACCCTTTCGCAGCAACGCGAAGCGGGCGGTGGGACCTGGTCCCACCGCCCGCTTCGTCGTGTCAGGGCCGGTATGGCGCGCCCGTCACCTCCCGGGCGCGCCCCCGCTCAGTGCGCGATCGGCGGCACCGCGGCGGCGGCCTCGGCGTCCGCGGCGTCGCTCTTGCCCCGCTCCGAGTAGGACGAGCCGCTGCGCAGCTCGACGTGCGGGAGGAACCACAGCACGATGAACGCCACGACCATCACGGCAGAGCCGACCAGGAACACCCGGTCCATGGCCTCGGAGAAGCCCACCAGGAACGGCTTGGCCAGGCGCGGGTCGATCTGCTGGATGAACGAGGAGTCGCTCAGCGGGTTGGCGCCCGCGCCGGTGCCGCCGCCGGCCTGCTGGCTCTTCAGCGCGGCGATGACGTTGGCGTTGGCCGCCGGGTTGCCGGTCGGGTTGCGCAGGGCAGCCTGGAAGTCCGGCGTCGGGAAGTAGACCCGGAACGCCTCGGCCAGCTTGAGCGGCACCGAGGAGAACAGGATCGACAGGAACACCGCGGTGCCGATGGTGCCGCCGATCTGGCGGGTGAACGTGGCCGAGGAGGTGGCCACGCCGATCTCCCGCGGCGAGACGGCGTTCTGCACGGCGAGGGTCAGCGGCTGCATGTTGAAGCCCAGGCCCAGGCCGAAGACGACCATCAGCACCATGACCTGCCACAGCGGGGTGTCGAAGGCGACGTAGTGGAACATGAACAGGCCGATGACCAGCAGCGCCGAGCCGATGATCGGGAAGTGCCGGTAGCGACCCGTGCGGGAGATGGCCTGGCCGGAGATGACCGACCCGGCCATGATGCCCAAGGTCATCGGGACCAGCATGAGGCCGGCCTGGGTCGGGGTCGCGCCCTTGACGATCTGCAGGTAGAGCGGCAGCGAGACCAGGCCACCGAACATGCCCATGCCGAGGACGACCGAGGCGATCGAGGAGACGCCGACGGTCCGGATGCGGAACAGGTAGATCGGCAGCAGCGCCTCGTGGCCCATGGCCCGCTCGATGAGGAAGAAGGCGATCAGGCCGAGGCCGCCGATGGCGAAGCAGGTGATCGAGCTGCTCGAGCTCCAGCCCCAGTCGCGGCCCTGCTCGGCCACGATGAGCAGCGGGACCAGGCCCACCGTGAGGGTGACGGCACCCCACCAGTCGATGCGGTGGTCGAGGCGGGTGTGACGCAGGTGCAGCGTCCGGGCGACGACGAACAGCGCGGCGATGCCGATCGGGACGTTCACGAGGAAGACCCAGCGCCAGCCGGTGATGCCCAGGATGGTGTCGGCACCGGCGAAGAAGCCGCCGATGACCGGGCCGAGCACGCTGGAGGTGCCGAAGACGGCCAGGAAGTAGCCCTGGTACTTCGCGCGCTCCCGCGGCGGGACGATGTCACCGATGATCGCCAGGGCCAGCGAGAACAGGCCACCGGCGCCGAGGCCCTGCACGGCGCGGAACGCGGCCAGCATCGGCATCGAGGTGGCGAAGGCGCACAGCACCGACCCGAGGATGAAGATCGTGATGGCCGTGACGAAGAACTTCTTGCGGCCGTAGATGTCGGAGAGCTTGCCGTACAACGGCGTGACGATCGTCGAGGTGATCAGGTAGGCCGTGGTCACCCAGGCCTGCCCGGCGAGGTCGTTGAGGTCGTCGGCGATGACGCGCATCGCCGAGGCGACGATCGTCTGGTCAAGGGCGGCGAGGAACATGCCCATGAGCAGGCCGACGAGGATGGTCATGATCTGCTTGTGCGTCAGCGTTCCGTCGGTGGCGGTCGCTGGCGCAGGAGTGGCGGACGCCATTACTGCTCCTTGCTGGCTGTGGTGTGGACGCCACTCATGGCGTCGGCGAAGTGCTTGATCATCTGGTCGCGTGAGGACTCCAGCGCCCCCGCGAACCGGTCGAGCTGCGCGGTGAACTGCTCGGCCTCGGTCTCGCTCCAGTCCTGCAGCATGCTGCGGAACCACTCCCCCCGTTGGGTGCGGAGCCGCTCGATGAGGGCTGTGCCGGCCGGGGTCAGCGACAGCATCGCCGCCCGCCGGTCGTCCGGGTCGGGAAGCTTCTCGACCAGGTCGTGCTGGGCCAGCATCGAGGCCTGCCGGCTGACCGTGGACACGTCCGAGTGCACGCACTCGGCCAGCGTGGAGACCCGCTTCGGGCCGCTCTCGAGCGTGAACAGCACCGGGTAGGCGGTGGCGTCCACGGCCGGGTGCAGCCGCGGGGCGTGCTGGCGCATGGCCTGGAAGAGCTTCATGACCCGGACGAGGTCCGCGCCGAGCTGGTTGGCGGCCTCATGGCTGATCGCCATCGGACCCCCCTTTGTCTGGCGAAACTAACTTGCTTGCGGCATACAAGTATCACATAACAGTTGCATGGTGCAAACAACTAAAAAGACGTAGGCGCGTCTCACCCCGGGGCGGCGGGGCCGGGACCTCAGTGGGTGACGACGAGGGCCTCGAGCACGCGGCGGGCCATCGCCTCGTCCCCGACCACGGTGTATGCCGTGTCCGCCACGGCGCGCCGCCCGGCGGCGCGGCGGGTGAAGGCGTCGGTCGACATGCTGATGCTGACCGTGGGGCCCTCGAGGTGGGGCACGGTCTCGTCGACGTGCTCGCCGGTGAACATCGCGTGTCCGTGCGGCCGGCCGTCGTCACCGGTGTCCACCCGCACCCCGGCCCGCGCGACGACCGGGCCGGTGACGTCGAGGATCACCGTGCTGCCGGGCTCGAGGCCGGCCCGGCGCGCCACCAGCTTGGGCAGCTGGATCAGGGCGGCGTTGACGAACACCGCCGCCGCGGGGGAGTCCAGGTTGCCCGGGCGCTTGAGCGCGGTGCGGATGTCCTGCTCGTGCGCCCAGACGTCGAAGGCCCGCATGAGGGCGACGGTGGCCGCGCGCTCGGGACCGAACGGCCCGGGGATGATGCTGGAGTCGGTCAGCCCGGGGCTGCGCAGCGTCGCGAGGCGCTGGGGCAGGACGTGCTCGAGCTCGGAGAGCACGTCGTGGCCGCTGCGACCGCGGCGCACCTCGACCGCGGACTCGACCTTCTGGCCGAGCTCGTTGCGGACGTGCTCGTACGGCGGCACGTCGACCTTGGGGTCGCGGTGTCCCTCCAGCCAGGCCTCGACGCCGGCCACGTGGGAGATCTGGTCCTTGATCGTCCAGCCCGGGCACTCGGTCTCGCGGGCGAAGTCCTCCTCGCTGCACGAGCGGCCGAGGTCGACCACGGCCTGGGCCGTCTGGGCGAACGCCTCGACGAGGCCGTGCAGGTCGGAGGGTGCTGCCGGGTGCATGGGCATGCCGTCACCCTACTTAGGCTGGACCCCATGGCCACCCCGAAGTCCGACCCGCAGACGCCCGCCCGGGCACCGCTGGCGCTCGTCGTCGTCGCGGCGCTCGCGGTCGCCGTCCCCGCGGCGGTCCTCGGTGGCGCCGTGGCCGCGCCCGTGCCCGGGCTGCCCGACCCGGGCGCCCTGGTGCGCTGGGGTGTCGTCCTCGTGCGGGTCGTCCACGACCTGGCGGCCGCCCTGACGGTGGGCCTGCTCGTGCTGGCCGCGTTCATCGTGCCGGAGTCGCACAGCACCTCCCGGCGGCTGACCGCGACCCGCTGGGCGGCCGTGTCCGCGACCGTCTGGGCGGTCGCCGGGCTGGTCGGACTCGTCTTCTCCTTCGCCGACCTGGCCGGTGTGCGGGTCAGCGACCCCGGCTTCGGGGAGGAGCTGCAGACCTTCGTCTTCAGCATCGACGTGCTGCGCGCCGCCGCGATCAGCATCGGCCTCGTGCTGGTCGTGGCCACCGGCGCGGCGCTGGCCCGGACCCGTGCGGCGATGGTGGCGCTGGCCCTGCTCAGCCTGCTCGCCGTGCTGCCGCTGGCCCTGGCCGGGCACGCGGCCGGGTCCACCGACCACGACACGGCGGTCAACTCCCTGGGGGCGCACCTGGTCGGCGCGGTGCTGTGGGTGGGAGGCCTGCTCGGCCTGGTCGTGCTGCGCCCGCTGCTCGGCAGGGCGCTGCCGGTCAGCGTGCGGCGCTACTCCACCCTGGCGGGCTGGTGCTTCGCCACCGTGGCCGTCTCGGGCGCGCTCAACGCGTGGCTGCGGGTCGGCTCGCTCAGCGGGCTGGCCTCCACCTACGGCGCGCTCGTCATCGGCAAGACCGTGGCGCTGGTGCTGCTCGGCCTGGCCGGCTGGCAGCAGCGGCGCCGCGTCGTCGGCCGGCTCGGCGCCGACCCGGCCGCCAGCGGCCTCTTCGCCCGTCTCGCCCTCGGTGAGCTGGTGGTCATGGGTGCGGCCTTCGGCCTGGCCACCGCCCTCTCCCGCAGCGCCCCGCCGGTGCCGCAGGCCGCGGAGGGCAACGTCTCGCCCGCCCTGTCCCTCACCGGCTACCCGGCACCGCCGATGCCCGTGGCCCCGGACGCATGGCTCACCGTCTGGCGGGTCGAGTGGCTGTGGCTGTCGCTCGCTCTCGTGGCCGTCGGCCTCTACCTCGCGGGCGTGGTCCGGCTGCGGCGCCGCGGTGACCGCTGGCCCCTCGGCCGCACGGTCCTGTGGGTGTCCGGGTGGCTCGTGTTCCTCTACTGCACGCAGGGCGCCCCGATGGTCTACGGGATGGTGCTCTTCTCGGCGCACATGACCTACCACATGGTCGTCTCCATGGCGGTCCCGATCCTGCTGGTGCTGGGCGCCCCGGTGACCCTGGCGCTGCGCGCCCTGCCGGCCCGCCCCGACAAGACCCTCGGGCCCCGCGAGCTGCTGCTGGGACTGGTCCACTCGCGATACCTGGGCGTGCTGGGCAACCCGGTGGTCGCGGCAGCCATCTTCTTCGGCAGCCTCGTCCTCTTCTACTTCACGCCGCTGTTCGAGCTGTCCCTGCGGACGCACACCGGGCACGTGCTCATGACCGTGCACTTCCTGCTGGCCGGCTACCTGTTCGCGTGGGTGCTCGTCGGGGTGGACCCCGGCCCGCGGCGGTGGCCGCCGTCCATGCGGCTGCTGGTCCTGTTCGCGACGATCTCGTTCCACGCGTTCTTCGGGGTCGCGCTGACCACGGGATCCACGCTGCTCGCGCCCGACTTCTTCCACCAGCTGCACCTGCTCGGTGGGGAGCAGCTGCTGGCCGACCAGCGCAACGGCGGCGCCATCGCCTGGGCCGTCGGCGAGCTGCCGACGCTCATCCTCGCCCTGCTCGTCGCGGCCGCCTGGGTGCGCTCGGACACCGCCGAGGCCACGCGGCGCGACCGGCAGGCCGACCGCGACGACGACGCCGAGCTGAAGGCGTACAACGCCCGGCTGGCCGCCGCCAGTGCCGCGCACTCCCGCTCCGCCCGTCCGGGCACCACCGCGCCCGCACCGGAGCCAGCCGCCGAACCCGACCCCGCAGCCCCGACCCAGGGAGACTGACATGCGCATTGCCGTGATCCAGCTGGCCTACGGCGACGAGGAGAGCGTCGAGCAACGCACCGAGAGGGTCGCCGCCCTGGTGCGCACGCAGGCCGGACACGACCTGGTCGTCCTGCCGGAGCTGTGGTCGGCGGGCGGGTTCGACTACCCGGCGTGGGAGCAGCGGGCCCAGGCCGTCGACGGCCCGGTGGCGCAGGCCATGGCGACCGCGGCCCGCGACGCCGGCGTCATGCTCCACGCCGGCTCGATCGTGGAACGCCCGGCCGACGGCCAGCGCGGGCCCGAGGGCAAGGACCTGTGGAACACCTCGCTGGTGTTCGACCGTGACGGTGACCTCGTCGCGGCATACCGCAAGATCCACCGGTTCGGCTTCGGCGCCGGGGAGCCCAAGCTGATGGAGGCCGGCGACCGGCTGGCCCTGGTCGACGTGCCCGACAGCGCCGGCGGCCCGGCGGCCCGCGCGGCCCTGTCCACCTGCTACGACCTGCGCTTCCCCGAGCTCTACCGCGCCCAGGTCGACGCCGGCGCGACGATGTTCGTCATCCCCGCCGCCTGGCCGATGGCCCGGGTGCGCCACTGGACCCTGCTGGCCCACGCCCGGGCGATCGAGGACCAGTGCGTCGTCGTCGCGTGCAACACCGCCGGCACCCACGCCGGGCACGAGATGGGCGGCCACAGCCAGGTGGTCCTTCCCACAGGCGATGTGCTGGCCGTGGCGGGAAGCGGGGAGCAGGTGCTCAGCGTTGAGGTCGACATGACTGTCGTCGACGACTACCGCGAGAGCTTCCCGGTCCTGCGTGACCGCCGACTGCCGTTCCAGCGCGCATGAGCGACACCGCCACCAAGCGCCTGCGCGTGCGCGCCCCCGAGCTCGCCGGCCGCGGCTGGCTGAACACCGGCGGCGCCGACCTGTCCCTGGCCGACCTGCGCGGCCGGGTCGTGGTCCTCGACTTCTGGACGTTCTGCTGCGTCAACTGCCTGCACGTCCTGGACGAGCTGCGGCCGCTGGAGGAGAAGTACGCCGACTCCCTCGTGCTCGTCGGGGTCCACTCGCCCAAGTTCGAGCACGAGGCCGACCCGGACGCCCTGGCCGCCGCCGTCGAGCGGTATGCCGTGCACCACCCGGTCCTCGACGACCCCGAGCTGGTGACGTGGAAGGCCTACACCGCCCGGGCGTGGCCGACCCTGGTGGTCATCGACCCCGAGGGCTACGTCGTCGCGTCGATGTCCGGTGAGGGCCACGCCCACGGGCTGTCCGTGCTCATCGAGGAGCTCATCGAGGAGCACGCCGCCAAGGGCACCCTGCGCCGCGGCGACGCGCCCTACGTGCCGCCGCCGGCGCCCGAGACTGCGCTGCGGTTCCCGGGCAAGGCGGTCACCCTGCCCGACGGGTCGTTCCTGGTCTCCGACACCGCCCACCACCAGCTGGTCCACCTCGAGGACGACCTGGTCACGGAGCGGGCGCGGATCGGGTCACGAGCGGTGTTCCAGGAGCCGCAGGGCCTGGCCCTGCTGCCCGCCGAGGTCGCCGCGCGGGTGGGCTACGACGTGGTGGTCGCCGACAGCGTCAACCACCAGGTCAAGGGGGTGCGGCTCACCGACGGCGCGGTCACCACCCTCGCCGGCACCGGCCGCCAGCTGCGCGAGCGCTCCGGCAGCGGCCCGGCGCTGAAGCAGGACCTGTCGACCCCCTGGGACGTGGCGTGGTTCGCCGACCGGGTCGTCGTCGCCATGGCCGGCGTGCACCAGCTGTGGGCGCTGCACCTGGCCACCGATCCTGCCGAGAACACCGTCGCCGTGCTGGCCGGCACCTCCGCCGAGGGCATCCGGGACGGCGTGGCCGACGAGGCGTGGTTCGCCCAGTCCTCGGGCCTGGCCACCTCCTCCGACGGCGGCCGGGTGTGGGTCGCCGACTCCGAGACCTCGGCGCTGCGCTCGATCTCGTTGACGGACAACGGTTTCGAGGTCGAGACCCACGTCGGGCAGGGCCTGTTCGACTTCGGCCACCGCGACGGCGCCGCCGACCAGGCGCTGCTGCAGCACCCGCTCGGCGTGACCGTGCTGCCCGACGGCTCGGTGGCCATCAGCGACACCTACAACGGCGCGATCCGCCGGTTCGACCCGGCTGCGCGCGAGGTCAGCACGCTGGCCACCGGGCTGCGCGAGCCGAGCGACGCGGTCGTCGAGGTCGACGCTGACCAGGCCCGGCTCGTGGTGGTCGAGTCGGCCGCCCACCAGCTGGTCCGGGTGCCGATCCCGGCGGAGGCGCAGGTCGTCGACGGCCTGGCCCGCCAGACCCAGCGGCCGCCCACCGAGCTGTCTGCCGGCGACGTCGAGCTGGTCATCGGCTTCACCCCGCCGACCGGGCAGAAGCTCGACTACCGCTGGGGCGACCCGACCCAGCTCATGGTGTCGAGCTCGCCGGAGGCCTTCCTGCGCGAGGGCGCCGGCACCGCGACCGGGCTGACCCGCACGCTGCACCTCGACCCTGCCGTCGGCAGCGGCATCCTGCACATCTCGGTGCGGGCGGCCGCGTGCGACGGCGACCCGGTCACCGGCGAGGTGCCCGAGCACGCGGCGTGCCACCTCTACCAGCAGGACTGGGGCATCCCGGTCGTCCTCGCCGAGGGCGCCGACACCCAGCTGCGGCTGGACCTGCGCGGCGTCTGACCCGCACCCATCGCGACCGGCGCCCGCGTGTCGCTCGACGCGCGGGCGCCGGCAGGGCGACAAATGGCTTGCCCCGCAACGGCATCCGCGGCAGCGTTCCTGCCTGTGCTGACCGTCGAGGACCTGTGGCCACCGTTCGCCCTGTCGATCACCTGCGGCCCTCTCAGCCTCCGGGCCATGCGCGATGACGACCTGCCGGAGCTCGTGGCCGCGGCTGCTGACGGGATCCACGGCGACGACCTGCGGCCGTTCCCTCGGGCCTGGGCCGGGCGGCCCACCACCGAGCTGGGTCGGGACCTTGCGAGCCGTTACTGGCGGCACCGGGCGAACTTCTCGTCCGATGAGTGGGGGCTTCCGCTCGTCGCGCGGTTCGAGGGCAGGATCGTGGGGGTCCAGGGCGCGGAGGCTGTGCGCTATCCGGTCCTCCGGACGCCGGACACCTTCTCCTGGCTGACCCGGTCGGTCCAGGGTCGAGGTCTGGGCACGCTGATGCGCCAGGCGATCTGCGTGTTCCTCTTCGACGAGCTCGACGCCCATGCCGTCACCAGTGGCGCCTACGCCGACAACCCCGCTTCGGCTGCCGTGAGCCGCAAGGTCGGCTACGTCGCCAATGGCACCAGGCTGGAGCTGCGCGACGACGCCGCGGCCGAGCACCACAAGTTCATCCTGATGCGTGACCGTCTCGTCCGCCCGGAGCGGCCGGTCGTGGTCGAAGGTGGTGCTGCCCTCCGGCGGTTCGTCGGGGTCCCGCGTCCTGACGAGGGCTGACGGGGGCCCAGGGGCCCTGGCCGCACCCGCTCGACGAGCGGCCCGGACGCCGTGCGGCGAGACTGGGTGCAGGAGGTGCCCCGTGATCACCGTGTCCCGTCACTGCAACGCCAGCCCCGAAGCGGTGTGGGCGGTGGTGGCCGACGGCTGGTCCTACGCCGCGTGGGTCGTCGGGGCCTCCCGCATCCGTGCCGTCGACGGCGGCTGGCCGGCGAGGGGCTCCCGGATCCACCACTCGGTCGGGTCCTGGCCGCTGGTGCTCAGCGACGAGACGGAGGTGACCCGCGTCGAGCCGGGGCGCCTGGTGCGGCTGCAGGCCAAGACCCGGCCGTTCGGGGAGGCGTTCGTCGAGCTGGAGGTCGAGCCAGACGGTGACGGCAGCCGGCTGACGATGCGCGAGGACGCCACCCACGGCCCGGCCCGGCTGCTGCCGCACCCGTTGCGCCAGCTCGCCCTGGCCCCGCGCAACGCCGAGACGCTGCACCGCCTCGCCCTCATCGCCGAGGGGCACGAGCGCGGCTGAGGTCTAGGGCGTGCCCTGTATGCCGTGCAGCGCGGCCAGCGCGAGCCGTCGCCGGGGCGCCCCCCACCACCGGTTGTCGGCCAGGGCGCACCGGGCGGCCAGGTAGCCGCAGGCCCCGTGCACGCCACCTCCGGGGTGGGTCGCGGCGCTGCCGAGGTAGAGCCCCTCGATGGCGGTGCGGGGGCCACCCAGGCCGGTGACCGGCCGGAACACCAGCTGCTGCGACAGCTGCTGCGTGCCACCGCCGACGGCGCCCTGGCCGAGGTTGGCGTCCTGCGCGTGCAGCTCGCCGGGCCGTTGCACCCAGCGGTCGAGCACCAGGTCGTGCCACCCGGGGGCGTAGCGGTCCATCAGCGCCTCGGTCCGCCCGGCCACCACGTCGGCACTGGCGTCGTCGTGGACCCCGCGCGGCAGGTGGGTGTAGATCCACAGGGCCTCGGTGCCCTCGGGTGAGCGCGTCGGGTCGATCGTCGACATCTGGCCGACCAGCGCGAAGGGCTGCTCCGGGACGCGCCCACCGCCGAGGTCGGCGGACCACCGGACCAGGCCGGGCAGGCCGGCCCCGACGTGCACCACGCCGGCGCCGCGGGCCGCCGAGGCCGTCCACGGCACCGGGGCGGAGAGGCGGTAGTTCAGCTTCACCGTGGGCAGGTCCCACTGGAAGCGGCGGCGCAGGTCCTCGCGCACGCGGCGCGGCACCACCGACTCCGGCAGGAGCTGCTCGTAGAGCGCCGGGGCGCTCGTGTCGGCGACGACGGCCCGACGGGCGCGCACCCACCGGCCGCTCGCGGTGGTCACCGCCCCCGCCCGGCCGCCGCGCACGTCGATGCCGGTGACCGTCTCGCCGAGCTCGATCCGGGCCCCGCAGCGACGGGCCCGTTCGGCCAGGGCCTCGGCGAGACGGCCGGAACCGCCCACGGGAGAAGGGAACCCGACGTCCTGCGCGAGCATGCTCATGAGCCAGCCGAAGACACCGCTGCCGGCGGAGTCCGGCGGGATGTCCGCGTGCATGGCGTTGCCGGCGAGCAGCTCCCGCCCGCGTTGGCCGGCGAACAGCTCCTCGCCCATCCGGGCCACCGGCAGCGTCAGGAAGCGGACGAAACGCGGCAGCTCCCGTCCGAGTGCGCCGGCCAGCCTGGCGCCCGGCCCCACCGGCGGCCACCGGGTGAGCAGGGCCTCGAGGAACGGTCCCTTGACCCGGTCGTAGTCCCGCACCAGCTGCAGCCAGGCGTCGCCGTCGGCGCGGTGCTCGCGCGCCAGCCAGGCCGCGGTCCGTGCCGGGTCCTGGTGCAGCAGCGCGCCCTCGGTGTCCTCCGGCGCCCCGACGTGGGCCAGCACCCGCTCCGAACGGGCCCACTGCAGCCCGACCTCGTCGAGCGCGAGTGCCTGCAGCACCGGGGACGCGGCGGCCAGGGGGTGGCACGCGCTGAACTCGTCCATGACCCAGCCGTCACGCACCACCGACGCGACCGCACCGCCGACCCGGTCCCGGGACTCGAGCACCAGCACGTCCCAACCGGCGTCGGCGAGGACGGCGGCCGTCACCAGGCCATGGTGGCCGGCGCCGATGACGACGGCGTCGACGCTCTCGCTGCTGCTGGTGGCGGGCACCCGTCCATCCTGTCCCACCCGGACCTCCCGTGCCCCCGCTCGGCGCACATCCCCCATCGCGGGCCGCTCCCGGCGTAGGGTCCGAGCACCGACACGCGCCCGGGCAACCCGCTCCGGGCCCGGGTGAAGGAGGACTGCATGGGCATCGGTCTCGGGATCTTCCTGCTGGTCGTGGGAGCCATCGTCACGTTCGCGATCCCGCAGGACTTCATGTCCGGGGTGAACCTCGACCTGATCGGCTGGATCCTCATGGGGGCGGGCGCCCTCGCCGTCATCCTCGCGCTGGTGATGAACCAGCAGCGGGCCAACACCTCGCACACCGCCGTGGTCGAGCACCGCGAGACGGGCATCCCGCCCGAGGAGCGCTGACCGCACCACCTCGCGTACGCCGTGGGGCCGGCTCCCAGCGCTGGGAGCCGGCCCCACGGCATACCTTGTCCGTCCCTCCGGGCGGTAGTGTCCCGCCCCGGGCGCCGAGCCCGGGGACGGAAAGGAAGTCCGCAGTGCCGCACGAGCCCACGTTGGCCCACCTCGACCCCACGCAGCTGCTGCTGCACGAGGAGGTCGAGCCTGCCCGCATCGAGCAGCTCGTGGCGGTGCTCGCCGCCGAACGCCGTCAGCGCGAGCCGGTCCTGGTGACCCCGACCCCGCACGGCATGTTCCTGCTCGACGGCGCCCACCGCACCACGGCCCTGCGCCGGCTGGGCGTGCCGCGCATCGCGGCCCTCGTGGTGCCCGCGGCCGAGGCGCTCGCGCTGACCGGCTGGACGCACGCGGTCGCCGAGCAGGGTGCGCAGGCGCGCCTGGCCGAGCTGGCCGACCGGTCCGCCGCCAGGCCCGGCCCCGTGGTCGCCTCGATCCGGACGACCGGGCGCGAGGCCGGCGTCCACGCCGACGACGACTCACCGGCCGCGCTCATGGCCGCCTTCCGCCTGGTCGCGGCGTGCTACCAGGCCGGGCCGTACGCCCGGCTGACCGAGCCGCTGCCGCCCGAGCCCGACCGGACCGAGGTCGTCTGGCAGGTGCCCGACCTGGCCACCATCGTCACGATCGCGGCGACGGTGGGCGTGCTGCCCGCCGGGGTGACCCGGTTCCGGGCGGCCACCCCGCCCCTCACCGTGGACGTCGGCTTCGAGGAGCTCGGCGCCCCCGCGTCGTTGTCGAGCTGACGGGGACGCGACGAAGGGCCGGCACCCCTGTGCGCCGGCCCCTCGTCGGTCCTGGTCCCCCGGCACCACCCCTGCGGTATGCCGGGAGGTCGCCTCCCTTAGAACGCCTCCTCGGCGACGTCCATCAGGGAGTTGTCCGTGGCCTCGGCGATCTGGCGCTCGGCCGCGATCTTCGGCAGGACGGTCCGCGCGAAGAAGGACGCCGCGGCGACCTTGCCCTCGTAGAAGCGGCGGTCCTTCTCCGACGGGCCGGCAGCCAGCGCCGCCTTGGCGATCTCGGCCTGGCGCAGCAGCAGCCAGCCGACGACGAGGTCACCGGCGGCCAGCAGCAGGCGGCTGGTGTTCTGGCCGACCTTGTACAGGTTGGTGATCTCGCCACCGTCCTGGCGCGGGTCGGACTTCATCAGCTCGCCGACCATGAAGCCGAGGATGCCCTGCACGTCCTCCAGGGCCTTGCCGAGCAGCTCGCGCTCGGTGTCCAGCGCGCCCTCGGTGGCGCCGAGGTTCTTGGCGAACTCCTGGATCTGCATGGCCACGTGGCCGAGCGCCTGGCCCTTGTCGCGGATGATCTTGCGGAAGAAGAAGTCCAGGCCCTGGATCGCGGTCGTGCCCTCGTAGAGGGTGTCGATCTTGGCGTCGCGGATGTACTGCTCGATCGGGTAGTCCTGCAGGAAGCCCGAGCCGCCCAGGGTCTGCAGCGACTCCTGGCCGAGCAGCACCCACGCCCGCTCGGAGCCGACGCCCTTGACGATCGGCAGGAGCAGGTCGTTGACCCGGTTGGCCATGGCCGCCGGGGAATCCTTCTCCAGCTCCTCGAGACCGGTCTCGAGCTGGGCCTGGTCGACGACGTCCTGCTGGGTGGCGGTGTAGAGGACCAGCGCACGCAACCCCTCGGCATACGCCTTCTGGAGCATCAGCGAGCGGCGGACGTCCGGGTGGTGCGTGATGGTCACGCGCGGGGCCGACTTGTCGGTCATCTGGGTCAGGTCGGCGCCCTGGACGCGCTGCTTGGCGTAGTCGAGGGCGTTGAGGTAGGCCGTCGACAGCGTGGAGATGGCCTTGGTGCCGACCAGCATCCGGGCGTGCTCGATGACGCGGAACATCTGGGCGATGCCGTCGTGCACGTCGCCGAACAGGGTGCCGACCGCCGGCTCCTTGTCGCCGAAGGTGACCTCGCAGGTCGTGGAGACCTTCAGGCCCATCTTGTGCTCGACGTTGGTGACGTTGGCGCCGTTGCGCTCGCCGAGCTCACCCGTCTCGAGGTCGACGTGGAACTTGGGGACGATGAACAGGGACAGGCCCTTGGTGCCCGGGCCGGCGCCCTCGGGGCGGGCGAGCACGAAGTGGACCACGTTGTCGGTCATGTCCGACTCGGCAGACGTGATGAACCGCTTCACGCCGGTGATGTTCCAGGTGCCGTCCTCGTTCTGGACGGCCTTGGTGCGGCCGGCGCCGACGTCGGAGCCGGCGTCCGGCTCGGTCAGCACCATCGTGCAGTGCCAGCCCTTCTCGGCGATCCAGCGGGCGAGCTTCTTCTGCTCGTCGTTTCCGAGGACGTAGAGCAGCTTGGCGAAGGAGTAGCTGGCGGCGAACATCGCGATCGCCGGGTTGGCGCCGAGGACCATCTCGTTCATGGCCCACTTCAGCGACGGCGGGGCGACGGTGCCGTCGAGCTCGCCGGGGACGTCGACGCTCCAGAAGCCGGAGTCGACGTAGGCCTGGTAGCTCTTCTTGAACCCCTCGGGCATGGCCACCGAGTAGGTCTTGGGGTCGTAGACCGGTGGGTTGCGGTCGGCGTCGGCGAACGAGGTGGCGAGCTCGTTCTCGGAGAGGCGGGCCACCTCCTTGAGCATCTCGCGCGCGGTGTCGGCGTCGACCTCGGAGTAGGGCCCGTGGCCCAGCACGTCCTGCCGGCCGAACACCTCGAAGAGGTTGAACTCCAGGTCGCGAAGGTTGCTCTTGTAGTGGCCCATCGGGCGGTCCTCCGGTGCTCGCATCAGTGGCCAGAGATGGCCAGATCGGGGAACCCGTCTGTTACTGGCGGGTAACTTCCATGATGCTACCCGCCGGTAACAGGCGCAAGCCCTGCCCCCACCGGCGCGGGCGTGCCCGTGGTCACCGTGCCCCTGGCGAAGGGGGTGCCGGCGAGGGGGCCGCACGCCGGTGCCCGGTACGCCGGCGTCCGCTCCCCGGGCGGGGTTCGGGCACGGCATACCGGGCACGGCGGGGGCAGGTGCCGCTCTTCCGGGGTGGGTGCTGGTCGGTTAGGGGGTGACTCCCAGCCGCTCGGCCAGGCCGAACTGGGCCATGATCGCGCCGGAGTCGATGTAGGTGCGAACGGTCTGGACCTTGCCGCCCGTGATCTCGTAGACGTCGCACAGGTGCATCGTGAGCGGGCGCCCCGTGGCGGGCACGGTGCCCGCGGGGATCACGAGGTCTCCGGTGTGGGTGCCCCGGCCGGTGTACTCGACGACCACGGTGTCGTCCTTGGCGGTGAGGTGGTCGATGACGAACTCTCCGTCGGGAAGCGCGTCGAACAGCGACTTGGTGAACTGGACCGCCCCCTCGGAACCCTGGAGGGTCCGCCCGCTGCCCATGTCGATCAGGGTGCTGTTGGGGGCCATCTGTTCCGAGATGGTGGCGTAGTCGCGCTTGTTCCAGGCCTCGAAGAGGCCACGGACGAGCGTTGTGTTATCTGCCATGAGAGCCTCCGCTCTGCGGGCACCTGCTCTCACGCCCAAGTATTGGCCGCAGCGCGTGCGCTGCCATCATCCTTGCCGGGGGAGCCCCGTCCCACCTGAGGCACTCAGGGCGCCGCCGACCGTCAGCCCTTGCCGCCATTTCTGTGGCGCCGCAGACTGCGGCTGTGGTCGAGTCGGAGTTCGAGCGATTGCTGCGGTGTCCGAGCTGCGGCAGCGACGAGGTGCACGTGCTCGTGCGCGAGTCCGGACTCAGCAGTGCCTTCGACATCTTCGGGCTCGGCGCCATGGGGACGGCGAACGCCCCCAAGGAGGTGCGGTGCGCCGACTGCGGTCACCGCTGGGTGCGGCCGTCGATGAGCGCGCTGCAGGAGCGTGCCGACCGCAACCTGGCCCGCCGGTTCGAGGAGCTCGAGGCTCGCGCCGAACAGCTTCGCCGGGAGCTTCCGCCGCGCCCGGACGTCAGGGGCTGAGCGAGGTCAGCCGCCAGGGACCTCGTCGATCATCTGCCGCAGCGCGAGGATGTGGTCCTTCAGGGCCCGACGGCCGGCCCGCGTGATGCTCACCCACGTGCGGGGCCGCCGGCCCTCGAACGTCTTCTCGATCTCGACGTACCCTGCCTGGTAGAGGACCTCGAGGTGGCGGCCGAGGTTGCCGTCGGTGACCTCCAGGTTGTCGCGCAGGTAGGTGAAGTCGGCTCGTCCCGCGGTGGCGAGGATCGTCAGGATGCCCAGGCGGACGCGCTGGTGGACGGTGTCGTCGAGCCGGGTGCTCGGGTGTCCGGTCATGAACGGCGGCCTCGGACAGCCACGACCGCTCCTGCCGCCAGGGTGGCCACGGCGATCGCGATCCCCACGGCCATGTCGGCGGCGCGCAGGTCGAACCGGTTGTTGAACTGCGCCATGCCCACGGCGAGGCCGAGCAGCCCGGCGACCAGGCCCCAGACCACGAGGAGGCGGCTGGAGCGCCGAATGCCGGCGAGCAGCACGAGGGCCATGATCACCGGGTAGGGCCCGAGCACCCACGTGAGGAACGGGCCGAGCGCGACGACCAGGATCGCCACGACCAGCGCAGTCCAGGCGACGGCACGGGACTGGCGGCCGACGCCGCGGCGCTTCTCCCGCCAGCGCACGTAGAGCCACACCACCACCAACGCCAGCGGGGCCAGCGCCTCGAGCCAGAAACCCCCGGCGCCGTGCAGTGAGTCCGGGAAGCCCGGTGCGCTGGAGCCGAGGTTGAGGGCCACGGTCACGCAGGACACCAGACCTGCCGCGGTGAGCACCACGGCGTCCATGCCCGTGTCGCGGCGGGCCCGAGCGGCCAGGTGGTCCAGCTCGGCCACGGTGTCGTGCTTCATGAGGTCCCCCAGGAGCCGGTCAGGCGGGTGGTTCTGTCATCCACACCACTCTGCGCTACAGAGTGACGCCCGCGGAGGGGGCCGTCAAGCCCTGACACGACCTGGTGCCCGCCGCGCCGCGTTCCCGGCCGGATCGGCAGGGGAGTCGCGGCGCCACGGGCACCAGGTGGCAGGAGAGGTATCGCGCGTGGCGGCTCAGGGGATCGGCTCGCCGCCGACGGTGAGGACCTCGCACGCGGCGTGCTCGCGGCACCACCGGGCGACGGCCGGTCCGCCGTGCGGGACGTCGGCCCCGACGACGAGCAGGCTGGCCGCGCCGCTGCGGTCGACGAGGACGGAGGCCGGGTCGCCGGCGACGGTCTCGAAGGTGAAGCTGACCCGCGAGCGGCCGTGCAGGGCCCGCAGCGCGGCGTCGAAGGTCAGCTCGTCGGCCTCGGCGCGCTCCTCGGGAGTCGTGCCGGGCGGGACGACCTGGAGGAACCTCAGGCCGCAGCCGCGACGGGCGGCCTCCTGCGCCGCGACGCGGGCGACGGCGACCGGGTCCTCACGGCTGACCACGCCGGCAAGGACGGGCAGGCTCGGGGCGGTGGGGGTGTGCGACGTGGTCATCGAATGGTCCTTCCCTGGGAGAGCCGGCGGCCACGCCCTCCCCCGCGGGGGCGGGGAGGGGCGTGGCCAGGGGACGCCGGTGAGGCGGTCAGGCGGTGGCGACGGCAGGGACCGGACGGCCCTCGCCGAGGTGCAGGTCCTCGGTCGCCGAGGCCCGGCGCAGGTGCCAGAAGCCCAGCAGGCTCATCACGAGCAGGACCCCAGCCGCCACGAACGAGACGATCGCGCCGACGAGGGCGATCTGGCCCATCTGCCAGAAGGCGTAGGCGTTGAGCAGCAGGCCGCGCAGCGTCTCACCGCGGAACACGGTCTGGACCTGGCCGGCCAGCTTCGTGTCGGTGGGGTTGGCCAGCGCCTTGGAGCTGAGCTGGGCGTAGGTCTGGCCGCCCGTCATCCCCTGCAGGTGCACGGCGATGAAGTGGTCCGCGTAGGCCTTGGCCTGTGCGCCGTCGGTCATCTGCTGGCCGGCGTACTGGCTCAGGTACGGCTTGATGGCCGGGTCCTTGAGGGCGTCGCTGCCGGCCGGCGGGAAGAAGATCTTCTGGGCGCTGAGCTGGCTGTGGACCTCGCTCTGGACGAACGAGTGGGCCCAGGTGAGCAGGCCGCCCGCAACGAGGAGCATCGCCGCGACGATGAGCCCCACGGTGGTCAGCAGCGCGTCGAACGTCTTGCGTCGCATGGCTACTTCTCCTTGCCCGGGCCCGGTGGGCCCGAAGAGGTTCTGCCTGTGTTGGCAGGACCACCTTCGCGTGGGGCGTGGGGTGGCGATCAGGGTCCGCGGGCCCCGGTCCGGGTGGACCTTGGTCCCCAACCTGCGCGGCCCTACGGCCCGCCAGCAGGCCAGGAGCGGGTATGCCGTGCCGTCCCCGCGGTCAGCCGCGGACGAGCGGCACCGTCCAGCGCACCAGCGTGCCCGAGCCCGGCCCGGGGCCGACCTCACACGTCCCGCCGTGAGCCTCGGCCCGGGCGCGCATGTTGGCCAGGCCGCTGGAGCGGTCGGGGGTGCCGATGCCCCGGCCGTCGTCGCGCACCTCGAGGACGACATCACGGCCCGCGGTCACGGTGACCGCGACGTGCGACGCCTGGGCGTGCCGTGCCACGTTGGACAGGGCCTCGCGCAGCACGGCCTCGAGGTCGCGCCCCACCTCGGCGGGGACCACGGTGTCGACCGGGCCGCTCGTCTGCAGCCGCGGGGTGAAGCCGAGGGTGCTGCCGCTCTGCATGACCACGAGGGTGAGCAGGCTGCGCAGGCTGGGCGGGGTGTCGTGGCGGACCTGCAGGGTGAAGATGCTGTTGCGGATCGCCTTGATCGAGTCGTCGAGCCGCCCGACCAGCTCCATCAGCCGGGCCGCCTCCTCGGGGGTGGCCCGCGTGGCCATGCCGTTGAGGCCGAGACCCACGGCGAAGATCCCCTGGATCGCGTGGTCGTGCAGGTCCCGGGCGATCTGGGCCCGCTCCTCGGCCATCTCGTTCTCGCGGGCCGCTGCCTGGTTGGCCGCCACGGTGAGCACGAGGGCGGCCTGCGAGGCGAAGTCGCTGACCAGCGCCACGTCCTCGGAGGTGAACCGGCGGCTGCCGGGGAGGTGGCCGACGGTCAGGACGCCGAGCACGCCCTCGCCCGTCGACAGCGGGATCGCGGCCAGCGGCCCGATGCCGAGCGCCCGGATCGGGCCGGCCAGGCCGGTGGCGCTGCGCAGGTCCTCCAGGACCACCGGCTCCCCGCTGAGCAGGGCCGTGCCCGTGGCCGAGCCGTCGGCGGGGACGGGCCGTCCCACCATCAGCTCGCCCTCGAGCCCGTCGGCGGCGGCGATGCGCAGCTCGCCGTCGGCCTCGGGCACGACCACCGCGGCGAAGTCCGCCCCGGCCGAGGACCGGACCGAGCGCGCGACCAGCTGCAGGGCCTCGGTGCGGTCGAGCGTGCCCAGCAACGCGTTGGTGATGGTGCGGGAAGCCTGCAGCCACTGCTCGCGGCGCGAGACGCCCTCGAAGAGCCGGGCGTTGTTGATGGCCGCCGCGGCCGCTGCCGCCAGTGACTGCGCCAGCTCCTCGTCCTCGGCGGTGAACTCGCTGCCGCCGACCTTCTCGGTCAGGTAGAGGTTGCCGAACACGTGCCCGCCCACGCGCACCGGGACGCCGAGGAAGGACGTCATCGGAGGGTGCCCCTCCGGGAAGCCCACCGAGCTGGCGTGTCCGGCCAGGCGGCTCAGGCGCAGCGGCTGGGGGTCGGAGATGAGCTGGCCGAGGATGCCCCGGCCGGTGGGCAGCGAGCCGATGGTCTCGACGGTCTGCGCGTCCATCCCGGAGTGGACGAACTCGACGAGGGTGCGGTCCTGGCCCACCACGCCGAGGGCGGCGTACTGCGCTCCGACCAGCGTGCGGGCCTCGTCGACGATCCGCTGCAGCAGGCTGGTCAGGTCGAGGTCGCTGACGATGGACTGCAGGGCCCGGAGGAGGCCGTGCATCCGGTCCTGGGTGCGCATGACCTCCTGCGCCCGTTCGACGAGCTGCTCGAGGAGCTGGTCCAGCTCGAGCCGGGCCACCGACGGGAAGGTCAGGGGGTCACTGGCCGGCGCGACCGCCGGCTGCCGGCTGCCGGTGGCGTCGGGTCCTCGTGGCGCCATCGTCGGCCTCCTCCTGCGGGCGGGTGCCGGACCAGAATAGGAGGCTCAGGGGGCTCGCGCCCGCAGATCGCCGCGGGCCGGGGCGGGTCAGCCCGCGGCGACGGCCGGGGCGTCGTCCTTGGCGGCGCGTGGCGCCGGGACGGCGACCACGGGGCAGGTGGCGTGCGAGAGGCAGTAGTGGCTGACCGACCCTTCGAGCAGGCGCCGCACGCCGGTGTGCTCACCGGTGCCCACCACGAGCAGGGACGCGTCCTCGGAGCGACGGGCCAGCACCGGGCCCGGGCGCCCCTCGTCGACGTCCAGCACCCATCGGACGCTGGTCTCCTCCGCGCCGAGGCTGTCCTCCACGAACCGGGTGGCCCGGGCCCGGGCGTCGGTGATGGCCGTGACCAGGTAGGGGTCCGGTGCCGTCGGCATGCCGCCGCTGGGCAGGGTCCAGGTGTGCACGACCCTCAGCGTCTGGCCGGTCAGCCGGGCGAACCGCGCGGCCCAGCGCAGGGCCGCCGCCGAGCTCGGGGTCTCCTCGATGCCGACGACGATCTGGTGGCGCTCCATGGTGTCCTCCGCATCGCGTGCCGCCGGGTCCGGCGGTGACTCGACACTCCCTCTGTGGGGTGGTGTGTCGGCACGGTTGTCCGTCACTCGCCCGTGGGCCTTTGGTCCCGAACTGTCGGGACCACGGTCGCCGGCCGGGGCCAGACCGTTGTCCTGCGGGCTGAGGTTTGTGATGCTTCAGGGCATGACGCTGACTGGTGGGGCCGCTGAGCCCATCCGGGTCTTCGTGCTGGACGACCACGAGGTCGTCCGCCGGGGGCTGCAGGAGCTGCTCGAGAGCGGGGGCGACATCACCGTGGTGGGGGAGTCGGGGCTGGCCGCCGAGGCCACCCGACGGATCCCGGCGCTCCGACCGCACGTGGCCCTCCTGGACGGCCGGCTGCCGGACGGCTCGGGCGTCGACGTGTGCCGCGACATCCGGTCCCGGCACCCCGAGATCGCGGTGCTGATCCTGACCTCCTACGACGACGACGAGGCGCTCTTCGCCGCGATCATGGCCGGGGCCTCGGGCTACCTGCTCAAGCAGGTCGGCGGCACCGACCTCATCGACGCCGTGCGCCGGGTCGCGGCGGGGCAGTCCCTCCTCGACCCGGGCGTCACCCACCAGGTGCTCGAGCGGCTGCGCCAGGGGCCACCCCAGGACGCGGCGCTCGCGCCGCTGACCGACCAGGAGCGGCGCCTGCTGGAGCTGATCGGTGAGGGCCTGACCAACCGCCAGATCGGGGAGCGGATGCACCTGGCCGAGAAGACGATCAAGAACTACGTCTCCGGCCTGCTCGCCAAGCTCGGCCTCGAGCGCCGCACCCAGGCCGCGGTCTTCGCGAGCAAGCACCTGCCGCCGCACTAGGGAACATACCCCAGGGGGGTATGTGTTGAGTCCGGTATGACAGCAGACCACCACTCCTCGGGACCCCTGACCCGCCAGGCGGTCCAGGCGACACTGCACTGCCTCACCGGCTGCGCCATCGGCGAGGTGCTGGGCATGGTCCTCGCGACCTGGTGGGGCTGGTCCAACGGTCCCAGCGTGGCCCTCGCGATCGTCCTCGCCTTCGGCTTCGGCTACTCCCTCACCCTCGTCCCGCTGGTCCGGGCCGGCCTTGGCTGGCGCCGCGCCACCCGGCTGGCACTGGCGGCGGACACCCTGTCCATCGTCACCATGGAGGTCATGGACACCGCCGTGGTCCTGGTCGTGCCCGGCGCCATGGCCGCCGGCCTGACCGACGCCCTGTTCTGGACCAGCCTGGCGGTCTCCCTCGTGGTGGCCTTCGTGGTGACCGTGCCGGTCAACCGGTGGCTCATCGCGCGCGGACGCGGCCACGCCGTCGTCCACGCCCACCACTGACCGGTATGCCGTGTGACCGGCCGGCCACACGGCATACCGTCAGGCGGCTCACCGCCGGCTCACAGCCTGCGTGCCTACCGTCCGGGACATGGCCCCTCCGCTGGCCCCGGTCCGGGCCGCCCGCCGACGCGGCCGGCTGTGGCGGCTGGGCGTCGTGGCGGGCTGCATCGTCCTCGCCCTCCTGCTCGCGCTCGCCGCGCTGTGGCAGGTCACCCCGGGCGTGCAGGACGCCATGACCCGGGTGCGGGCGGTCGAGCGGGCGCACGGCGCACCAGCCCTGTCGTCGTTGCCGCGTGACGACAGGGTGGCCCGCGCCCTCGTGGCCACCGAGGACAGTCGCTTCTGGACCAGCCCCGGGCTCGACCCGCAGAGCGTGGTCCGGGCCGGCCTGGCCACGGTGACCGGCAGCTCCGACATCGGCGGCGCCACCCTCGAGCAGCAGCTGGCCAAGAACCTGTGGTTCGGCGGGCGCCGTGACCGCGCCGCGCAGCTGCAGGAGGCGGTGCTCGCCCTCAAGCTGGACCGGTCCTGGAGCAAGGACGAGGTGCTGCGGATGTACCTCGCCCAGGTCTACTTCGGTCACGGTTTCTACGGCCTCGCCCAGGCGTCCCACGGCTACTTCGGCCGGGCGCCCGCGCAGCTGTCCTGGGCCCAGGCGAGCATGCTGGCCGGCCTGGTCCAGGCGCCCTCCGCGTACGACCCGCTGGTCCACCTCCGGGCGGGCAAACAGCGGCAGCGGCACGTCCTGGACCGGCTCGTGAGCACCGGCGTCCTCACCCGGGCCGAGGCCGACGCGGCGTTCGCGGCGCCGCTGCACCTGGCCTGAGCCGGGTCAGTCGCACTCTGGCAGGCTCACCTCGAACTGCCGGACCAGCCGGCAGGACAGCGCGTGCAGCTGCTCCCGCCCGGCCTCGTCCAAGGGATCGAGCACCATCGCGCGCACGGCCGCCACGTGGTCGGGCGTGGCGCGGCGGACGGTCTGCAGTCCCTCGTCGGTGAGGTGGGCGAGGTTGCCGCGGCCGTCGGACTGCGCCGGGGACCGCTCGACCCAGCCCTTGTCCTCCAGTCGGCGCACCATGTGGGACAGCCGGGACGCCGACGCGTGGGTCAGGGCTGCGAGCTCGCTCATCCGCAGGGTGCGGTCGGGCTGGTCCGCCAGCGCCGCCAGCACGGCGTAGGAGAACAGGTTCAGGCCCCGCTCGTGGAGCCCGGTGTCGAGTGCCGAGGACATGAGGTCCAGCAGGGCCGCGAACGCGCCCCAGGTGCGTTGCTCGTCCCTGCTGAGCGCTCCGGTCTCCGACATGGCGTCACTGTCCGGGACGGTGGTGGACGGGTCAATCACCCGATCGGGTGATGACCCCTCGTCCGGCCGGCCATGCCGACCGGCACAATCGCGGCGTGCGCACCCTCCTCCTGCTGGCCGTCGGCGTGGTCGCGGTGTCCCTGTCCGGGCCACTGATGGCCGCCGCGGTCGTGCCGCCACTGGCGATCGCGTTCTGGCGCAACGCGTTGGGCACCGCGGCGATCGCGCCGGCTGCGGTGACCCGCCAGCGTGCCGAGCTGCGCTCGCTGACCGGTCGGCGGCTCGGGCTGGTCCTCGCCTCCGGTGCGGTGCTCGCGGTGCACTTCGCGACGTGGGTGACCTCGCTGACCTTGACGTCGGTGGCCTCGGCCACGGCGATCGTGTGCCTGCAGCTCGCGTGGGTGGTGTGCTGGCAGCTGCTGCGCGGCGAGCGGTTCGGGGCCAGGGTGGTCGCCGGCCTCGCCCTCGCCTTCGCCGGCGTGCTCGTGGTCTCCGGGGTCGACCTGACCCTGTCCACCCGCGCCGTCGCCGGGGACGGCCTGGCACTCATCGGGGGCATGGCGGCCGCCGCCTACACCGTGATCGGGTCACGGGCGCGCCAGTCGGCCAGCACCACCACCTACACCTTCGTCTGCTACGGCTCCTGCGCGGTGCTGCTGGCGCTGGCCTGCCTGGTCGCGGGGCAGCGGCTCGGCGGCTACCCCGCCGGCCAGTGGGCCCTGCTGCTGCTCATCACCGCCACCGCCCAGCTGCTCGGCCACTCGGTCTTCAACCACCTGCTGGCCACGACCGGCCCGCTGCTGGTCTCCCTGGCCCTGCTGCTGGAGGTCCCCGGCGCGGCGCTGCTCGCGGCGGTCATCGTGCACCAGAAGCCGCCGGTCACCGCGCTGGCCGGGCTGGCGGTGATGGTCGCGGGGATGGCCCTCGTCGTGGCCGGCCGGCGGACCTCCCGGGCGGTGCCCGCGGTGGAGGCCCCGGTCGACTGAGGCTGCCGACCCACCGTCGAGCTGGACGTTGCTGCCCCTTCAGCGCCGCTGAAGGGGCAGCAACGTCCAGCTCGGGTCGCGACGGGGACTTGAGGTCTGCGGCATACGCTCAGGGCGTGAGCACCCCCGCGCCAGACCCGGCCGACCTGCTCGTCCTCGGCGGCGGACCGGCCGGCCTGGCCGCCGTGTGGAAGGCCGCCCAGCGCGGGCTGCGGGTGGTCCTGCTGGAGCGGGCCGACCACGTCGGCGGCATGTCGGCCTCCTTCGAGGTCGACGGGGTGCGGGTCGACCTCGGCAGCCACCGGCTGCACCCCAACACCGCGCCCGCGGTCATGGCCGACATCCGCGGGCTGCTCGGCGAGGACCTGCAGACCCGTCCGCGCAACGGTCGGCTCCGGCTCGGCGAGACCTGGATCGGCTTCCCGCTGAAGGTCGGGGAGATGCTGCGCGCGCTGCCGCGCGGCATGGCGGCCGGCATCGCCCGCGACGTGCTCGCCAGCCCGCTGCGCCAGGCCGACGCCGACACCTACGAGGCGCTCCTGCGCGCCGGGCTCGGGCCGACCGTGTACGACGCGATGTACGGGCCCTTCGCGAGCAAGCTGTGGGGGCTGCCCGGCGAGCGGATCCACGGCGACCAGGCGCGGGTGCGCGTCACCGCCGACACGCCCGGCAAGGTCGCGGCGCGGCTGCTGCGTGGTGGGCGGACCGGAAACGGGACCGAGCAGGGCCGCTCGTTCCACTACCCACGCCGCGGCTTCGGCCAGATCGTCGAGGCGGTCGCCGACGCGGCCCGGCTCGCCGGCGCGCAGCTGCGGCTGGGGGCCGAGGTGACCCGGCTGGACGCGCGGACCGACGGCGTCACGGCATACCTGTCCGACGGCAGCGCCGTGTCGGCGCGGCGCTGCTTCTCCACCATCCCCGTCACCGCCCTGGCGCAGCTGAGCGGCCGCGGGCCGTTCGAGGGGCCCGTGCTGCACTTCCGTGCGATGACCCTGGTCTACCTGTCCCACGCGGGCGGCCGGTGGACGCCGTACGACGCGCACTACCTGCCGCAGGAGGGCACCCCGGTCACCCGGATCTCCGAGCCGGCCAACTACCGCGACAGCGCCGACGACCCGGCCGACCGCTCGGTCATCTGCGTCGAGATCCCGTGCATGGTCGGCGACGAGACGTGGACCATGGCCGAGGACCAGCTCGTGCGGCTGGTGCGGCACACGCTGTCCGACACCGGCCTCCCGCCGGTCAGCTGCCGCGCCGTGCACGTGGTCCGCCTGCCCTCGGTCTACCCGGTGTTCGACCTCGACTACGCCGGGGCGCTGGCGGCGATGCGCTCGCTGGTCACCGGGATCCCCAGCACCGTCTCGTTCGGGCGGCTCGGCCTGTTCGCCCACGACAACAGCCACCACGCCATGGCCGAGGCCTACGACGCCGTCGACGCGCTAGGCCCGGACGGCTCCTTCGACGAGCACGCGTGGCACGAGGCCCTGCGCCGGTTCGCCGGGCACCGCGTCGAGGACTGAGGCCGTGTTGAGCTCGCGGTGCACTGCGGGCAGGACCCGGCGCAGGTAGCGCCCGAGCCGGACGAAGGACTCGCCGCCCTCGCGGAAGGCGTAGTCGATGGGCACCTCGGCGTAGGTGAAGCCCTTGCCGAGCAGGTCCAGGGTGAGCACCTGGGCGTAGTTGTAGTCGTGGACGACCTCGGCGCTCGCCGCCGCGCGCGGGCTGAACGCGCGGTAGCCGCTCTGGCCGTCGGTGAGCTCCGGCCGGCGGGTCATCCAGCGCACCCACCGGGTCAGCACCTGGTTGCCGAACCGCCGGTGCGGCAGCATCCGCCGGATCCGCCCGGCGAAGCGCGAGCCCACGACGTAGTCGGCCTCCCCGGCCAGGACCGGGTCGGCGAGCCGGCCCAGCTCGCGCGGGTCGTACTCGAGGTCGGCGTCGAGGTAGACCACGGCGGCCGGCCCGAGCGCCGAGGCCTCGGCCAGGCCCCGACGGACCGCCGCCCCGAGGCCCAGGTTGCGCGGCTGGGTGACGACCCGCGCCCCGGCGGCGGCTGCCCGGGCGGCGGAGGCGTCGGTGCTGCCGTCGTCGATGACCACGGCCACGACCGGCCGGCCGGCGTGCTCGCGCGGGAGCCGCCCGACGACGGTGCCAACCGTCGCCTCCTCGTTGTGGACGGGGATGATCGCCACCACCGGGGCATCGGCGGCCACGGGCAGCGGCTGGGGGCGCGGCGGCAGCTCGCGGGCGAGCCGGAACCGCCCGAAGTGCCCCGGGCCGGGCACGACCAGGGCCGCGCCGCCGAGGACCAGGGCGTAGCCGGTCTTGACCGCATGACTCAGCAGGGCGACCGCGAACGCCGGTCCGGCGGGCACGCCCAGCGCGACGAGGGCGGCGGTCGCGGCGGCCTCGTAGGTGCCGAACCCGCCCGGGGTCAGCGCCACCGTCTGGGCGGCGATCGTCACCGCGGTCACGGCGACCGCGTCCAGCGCCCCGACGGGGTGCCCGCTGACCCGCGCCACGGCATACAGGACCGACGCCTCGAGGACCCAGGCGAGCACGGCACTCGCGGCCACGGCCGGTCCGGGAAGGCGCAGCGTCGGCAGCCGGCGGACCGTCGCCAGCCCGGCGGCCAGGGCGACGGCGCCGCCGCCCACGCCCAGCCACACCCACGTCCCCCCGAGGGTGAGCACGACGTGCGGCGCCGCGGCGAGCGCCAGCAGCATCACGGCGAGCAGGTCCGCGACCCGGAGGGTGAACGCCGAGGCGGTCACCGGGGCAGCCGGCAGGGTGGTGCGCCGCAGCACGCTGGTCACGCGCAGCGCCTCCCCGAGCCGCAGCGGCAGGACGTGGTTGCCCAGCAGCGACACGTGCAGCGCGGCCCACGCCTGCCCGGCGGTCAGGGCGGGCAGGACCCGCGTCCACGCCCAGCCGCGCAGGCCGAACGCCGCGGCGTAGGCACCGAGGGCGAGCAGCAGCGGCACCGGGTCGCGCAGCAGCGCCGAGGCCGCGGAGGCCAGTGAGCGCAGGTGGATCGCGTCGTCCAGGTATGCCGCGGAGGCCAGCACCAGCGCCACCCCGGCGCCGAGGAGGAGCAGCCGCCGCGGGTCACGGTCGAGGGGGGTTTTGACAGCTGGCACGAAAGTGAGGTTAGCCTTACCTTGCTTCCCGCACCCAATCCGCTCGTCCCCACCGGGGACGCCCCCGCCGGCACCCAGGAGACACCGTGGCAATCGTCGTGACCGGTGCGTCCGGCTTCGTCGGCGCGGCGGTCGTCCGGCAGCTGCGGGCGGAGGGTCAGCAGGTCGTCACCGTCGACCGGCACCCGCTGGGGCCCGGCCTCGACGGCGCCGACCACCACCTCCTCGACCTGGCCGGCGACCCGGGGCCGCTGCGCGGGCTGCTCGCCACGGCCGACGCCGTGCTCCACCTCGCCGGGTGCTCGGGGGTGCGCGACGACCGGCCCGGCATCGAGGCCCGTCGCTGCCGGGACAACGTCGAGGCCACCGCGGCGGTCTGCGCGCTCACCCCGGCCGCGACGACTCTGGTCGTCACGTCCTCGTCCTCGGTCTACGGCGGGGCCGACCACCGGGCCAGCCGCGAGGCCGACACGCTGCGCCCCCGCGGCGGCTACGCCCGCAGCAAGGTGGCGGTCGAGCAGGTCTGCGCGCAGCGAGCCGCCCGCGGCCACGTCCTCGTGGTCCGGCCGTTCACCGTCGTCGGGGAGGGGCAGCGCGCCGACATGGCGCTGACGACCTGGGCGGAGGCGATCCTGCGTGCCGAGCCGGTCCGCGTGTTCGGCTCGCCCGAGCGGACCCGCGACCTGACCTGCGTCCGGGAGGCCGCCCGTGCCCTGACCGGGCTCGCCCGCTCCGGCGCCACCGGCACGGTCAACCTCGGCACCGGCGCCCCGCGCTCCCTGGCCGAGATGGTGGGTGCCCTGGAGGACGCGCTCGGTGCCCGCGCGCACGTGCAGGTCGAGGCCGCCGCAGCCCGGGAGGTGCGCGACACCTGGGCCGACACCACGCGGCTGCAGTCCCTGCTCGGCTGGACCCCGCGGACCGACCTGCGCGACGCCGTCGCGCGGGCCGTCGCCCCCCGGCTCGACCTCGCGCAGGCCGGCTGATGGCCCGCCGCTGGCTCCTGCTGCCCGTGCTGGTCACGCTCGTCGTCGGCCTGCTCGGGATCGGGGTGCGCGCGACCCATGGCGGGCAGGCGGCCGTCGACGAGCCGCAGTACCTCCTGTCGGCCCTGTCGCTGGCCGAGGACGGCAACCTCGACATCTCCGACGAGCTCGCAGCCCGGCGCTGGAGCGCCTTCCACCAGGCCGAGCTGCCCGTGCAGACCCAGTCCCTGCCCGGCGGCCGCGCCGTCTCCCCGCACGACCCGCTGCTGCCCGTGCTGCTCGCCGTGCCCATGGGTGCGTTCGGCTGGGTCGGCGCCAAGGTCGCCATGGTCCTCATGGCGGCGGCCACGGCCGCGCTCCTGGCCTGGGTGGCCGTGCGGCGCTTCGGGGTCGACCAGCGGGTGGCCGGCGTCGCGGCCGCGGTCGCGTTCGCCTCGCCACCGCTGGGGATCTACGCCCAGCAGGTCTACCCCGAGGTCCCCGCGGCGCTCGCCACCCTGGTGGCCGTGGCCGCCGCGTCCGCCCCCGTCGTCCGGCCCCGCCACCTGCTCGCGCTGGTGCTGGCCGTCAGCACCCTGCCGTGGCTCGGGCTCAAGTACGCCGCCGTGGCGGCAGCCCTGGCCCTCGGTGCGTATGCCGTGACCCGCCGCCGCGTCCCGGGTCGTCACCTGCTGTGGTCGGCCCTGGCGCTGGCGGGCTCGGCGGCCGGCTACCTGCTGGGCCACCTCGCGCTCTACGGCGGGGTGACCCCCTATGCCACGGGAGACCAGTTCCAGGCCACCGGCCAGCTCAGCGTGATCGGGGTGCACCCCGACTACGCGGGCCGCAGCCTGCGGCTGACCGGCCTGCTGGTGGACAGGACGTTCGGCCTCGTGCCGTGGCAGCCCGCGCTCGTCGTGGCCGTCGCCGCGGTCGCCGTCGTCGCGGTGCAGGGCCGGCTCCCGGAGCGCTGGCTGCTGCTCGCGCCGCTCGGCGCCGGCTGGGCCACCGCCACCTGGGTGGCCCTGACCATGCACGGCTTCTGGTCCCCCGGTCGCCAGGTCGTGGTCGTGCTGCCCCTGCTCATGGTGGTCGTGCTGCTGGCGCTGCAGCGGCTGCCGCGGGCGGTCGCGATCACCGTCGCGGCCCTCTCGCTCGGCGGCGTGGTCAACCTGGCCGCGCTGCTGGCCGCAGGTCACGCCGGCCGGCTCACCTGGGTCACCGACTTCTGGACGGTGCCCACCCCGGTCTACCAGCTCCTGGCCCGGGTCACCCCCGACTACCGCAGCAGCCACTTCATGGCCGGTCACCTGGCCTGGGTCGTGCTGCTGCTGGCCTCGGCCGCCGTGGCGGTCCGGGCCACCCGTGGTGCCACCCGGCACACCCCCCGCGTGGGCGACCCCGCCCCCGCGCTGTCCCCGTCCCCGAAGGGAACCCACGCATGACCCGCACGCTCGCCACCGCCACCCTCGCGCTCGCCACCGCGCTGACCCTGGCCGTCGCCGGCTGCAGCGACTCCGGCGCGAGCACCCGTGACGGCGGCTCCGGCAGCGGCTCCGGCAGCGGCTCGGGTTCGGGCTCGACGTCGTCGGAGACGTCCGCGCCGACCACCGGCAACTGACCACCCACCACGAGTCGAGGTAACCCCATGCTCGCGTCGTTGCTGATCATGCTGCGGGAGGGCTTCGAGGCCGCCCTGGTCATCGCGATCCTCTACTCCTACCTGCGCCGCACGGGGCGCGCCGAGCTGCTCGGCCCGTTGTGGGCCGGGATCGGTGCGGCCTTCGTCGTGGTGCTGGCGCTGGGCGTGGCGGTGCACCTGGGCATGGACGAGCTCGTCGGCGTCGCCCGGCAGCGGGCCTTCGCGGCGACCATGCTCCTCGCGGCCGGCGTGCTCACCTGGATGATCTTCTGGATGCGCAAGCACTCGCGCGCCATGAAGGGCGAGCTCGAGGGCAGCCTCGACCACGCGATCGACGCCCGCAGCAACGTCAAGGTCGCCGTCGTCGCGGCCGCGTTCCTGGCGGTGCTGCGCGAGGGCTTCGAGGCCACGCTGTTCCTCATCGCCACAGCCACGCAGGAGAGCGGCGAGAACGTGCTGGTCGGCGGCATCGTCGGCCTCGTCGTCGCCGGCGTGCTCGGCTGGATGGTGGTGGTCGGCGGCAAGCGGCTGCCGATGAAGCATTTCTTCACCGTCACCGCGTGGGTCCTGGTCATCTTCGCCGCCGGGCTGCTCGCCCGCGCCGTGATGTTCCTGCAGTCCACCGGCGACCTGGGCATCGTCCTCAACAACGTCTACGACCTGACCGCCGTGCACTGGCTCACGCAGGACAGCGAGGTCGGCCGCTTCCTGGCCGCCATGTTCGGCTGGGACCCGCGGCCCTCGATCGAGCAGGTGCTGGTCTGGGTCGGCTACGTCGGCATCGTGGGCTGGCTCTTCCAGCGCGGCGGCAGGGCGACGGCGACCAAGGGCACGGCGAAGGCCTCGGTCCGGGCCTAGCCTGAGGCCATGAGCCCCTCCGGACGCCGCACCCCCGACCCGCTGGACCTGCTGGCCACGGACGCCCTGCTCGACGAGGAGGCGCGCGCGGTGCGCGACACCACGCGCGCCTTCGTCGCCAAGCGGGTGCTGCCGGACGTGGGCCAGTGGTTCGAGGACGCCACGATGCCCCGGGAGCTGTTCCCCGAGCTGGGCAGCCTCGGCCTGCTGGGCATGCACCTGACGGGATACGGCTGCGCCGGGACCAGCGCCACGTCGTACGGCGTGGCCTGCCGCGAGCTGGAGGCGGGCGACTCGGGGATCCGCAGCTTCGTCTCCGTGCAGGGGTCGCTGGCGATGTACCCCATCTGGGCCTACGGCTCGGAGGAGCAGAAGCAGCAGTGGCTGCCGGGGATGGCGGCCGGGGAGGCGGTCGGCTGCTTCGGGCTGACCGAGCCCGACCGCGGCTCCGACCCCGGCGACATGCAGACCCGGGCCCGGCGCGAGGGCACCGACTGGGTGCTGACCGGCCGCAAGATGTGGATCACCAACGGCCCGGTCGCCGACGTCGCCGTGGTCTGGGCGCAGGCCGAGGCCGACGGTGACAACCCCGCGGGGGTGCGCGGCTTCGTCGTGCCGACGGCCACGGCCGGCTTCTCCGCCCACGAGATCAAGCACAAGATGTCGCTGCGGGCGTCGCTGACCGGCGAGCTCGTCCTGGACGGCGTGCGGCTGCCGGCCGACGCGGTGCTGCCCGGCGTGCGCGGGCTCAAGGGGCCGCTGTCGTGCCTGACGGAGGCGCGCTTCGGCATCATCTGGGGCGCCCTCGGCGCCGCCCGGGCATGCTTCGAGTCGGCGCTGGACTACGCCGGGACCCGCCAGCAGTTCGGGCAGCCCATCGCCGGGTTCCAGCTGACCCAGGCCAAGCTGACCGAGATGGCGGTGCGGATCGGCACCGGGTCGCTGCTGGCGCACCACCTCGCCGGCCTGAAGGAACGCCACGAGATCACGCCCGAGCAGGTCAGCATCGGCAAGCTCAACAACGTGCGGCTCGCGATCGACATCGCCCGCACCGCCCGCACCATCCTCGGCGCCAACGGCATCTCGCTGGAGTACCCCGTGATCCGGCACGCCAACAACCTCGAGTCGGTGCTGACCTACGAGGGGACCGAGGAGATCCACACCCTCGCGATCGGCAAGGCGCTCACCGGTATCGACGCCTTCCGCTGACGCCATGAGCGGTGTGGGTGCGGTCCCGTGGCGGCGGCCGATGACGGGCCGGGACACCGACGAGGAGCACCGGGCCTCCACGCCCCTGGAGCTGCTGTTCGACCTGTGCTTCGTGGTCGCCGTCGCCGCCGCGGCGGCCCGGCTGCACCACGCCCTGGCCGTGGGCCACGCCGGTGCCGCGCTGACCGGTTACGCGATGGTGTTCTTCGCGATCTGGTGGGCGTGGATGAACTTCACCTGGTTCGCCTCGGCCTACGACACCGACGACGTGGCCTACCGGCTGCTCACCCTGGTGCAGATGGCCGGCGTCCTCGTCCTGGCCGCCGGGGTGCCCGCGGCGTTCGACCGCCGCGACTTCCTGCTCGTCACCCTCGGCTACACCGTCATGCGGGTGCCGCTGGTGGTGCAGTGGCTGCGGGTGAGCCGTGACCACCCCGAGCGCCGGCGCACCGGCCGGCTCTACGTCGCCGGTATCGCGCTCGGCCAGGCCCTGTGGCTCGGTCGCCTGCTGCTGGCCGCGCCGTGGGGCCTGGTGGCGTTCCCGGTCCTCGTGGTGCTGGAGGTGCTGGTGCCGGTCGTCGCCGAGCGGACCGGCGGCCGGACGCCGTGGCACCCCGGGCACATCGCCGAGCGCTACGGGCTCTTCACCCTCATCGTCCTCGGCGAGGTCATCCTGGCCTCCACCACCTCCGTCCAGGCCGCCGCCGAGGCGCACGGCCTGTCGGCCTCGCTGCTGCTGGTCGCCGTCGGCGGGCTGCTGACCGTCTTCGGCATGTGGTGGCTGTACTTCAAGCGCTCCGTGGAGGACACGCTGCGCCTGTCGACCCGCTCGGCCTTCGTCTGGGGCTACGCGCACTACCTCGTCTTCGGCGCGGTCGCCGCGGTCGGTGCCGCGGTGGGCGTGGCCGCCGACGTGGCGCGGCACGAGGCCCACGTCTCCACCCGCGGAGCCGACCTGGCGCTGGCGGGCGCGGTCGCGGCATACCTGCTCGTGCTGGGGACGCTGCACGCGTGGTCCTTCCGCACGCCGGTGGTGGCTGTCCGCTCGGCGTCGGCCGCCGTCGTCCTGGTGCTCCTCGCCGCGCCCGGCCCCGACGTCGGCGTCATGACCCTGCTCGTCGGGCTGGTCGTCGCCACCCTCGTCGCCGTCCACGTGGCGTTCGACCGGCCGGGGCGAGGCCCTTCGTCACACCGGCCCGCGACCGGGCGGCATACGGTGGGCAGGTGAGCCAGCTTCTCGAGGTGAGGGTGACCGTCGGCGCGCCGGACGAGGCCGACCGGATCGCCGCTGCGCTGGTGGGCGAGGGGCTCGCGGCATGCGTGCAGGTCGTGCCGGGCATCACCTCGGTCTACCGCTGGGAGGGCCTGGTCGAGCGCTCCGCCGAGCTGCTCCTGCTGGCCAAGACGACGGACGAGCTGTTCGACCGCCTCGCGGCACGCGTCGTCGAGCTGCACTCCTACGACACCCCCGAGGTGCTCGCCGTGCCCGTCGTGCGGGCCAGCGAGGGGTATGCCGTGTGGCTGCGAGAGTCGGTCGTCCGGGCGTGACCGCGCTCCGGGACGAGGAGCCGGCCGCTGTCGCGGTGGTCGGTGTCTACCTGGACCGGCAGGTGGCGGCGCTGCGTGCCCTGGGCCCGGCGCTGGTGCACGGTGACCCGGCGGCCGTGCACGACGTCCGGGTGGCGGCCCGTCGCGCCCGCTGCACGCTGGCGACGTTCGCCGAGGTGCTCGGCGCGAGCGACCCGGAGCCGCTGCTGGCGGAGCTGCGCTGGTGGGGTGGTGTGGTCGGCGCGGTCCGCGACGTGCAGGTCCTGCACCTGCGGTGGCAGCCGCTGCTCGCCGAGCTGGCCGACGTGGTCGCCGCCGACGCGGTCGCCTGGCTGGAGGGCGAGCTGGGGCAGCGGCAACGCGTGGCGGTCGTGGCGCTGCGCCGGGTCCAGGCCGGCGACCGGCACACCGCCCTGGTGTCCGCGCTGGCGTCAGCGGCCTCGCTCGCTTCACCGCCGGAGAGGGGCCTGCGGCCCGCGGGGCTGGTGCTGCCGGGACTGGTGCGCCGGGCCTGCCGCCGGATGGACCGTGCCGCGCGCCGGGTCGACGTGGCCGGGTCGGAGGAGTCGCGCGCCCACCGGCTGCACGACGTGCGCAAGGCGGCCAAGCGGGCCCGCTACGCAGCCGAGCTGTGTGCCCCCGCGCTCGGGGCGCCCGCGGCGGACCTGGCGGCGCGGATGGAGTCCGTCCAGGAGGTCCTGGGGGAGCGGCAGGACAGCGCGCACGCGCAGCAGGTGCTCCTCGAGCTGATGTCGGCGCCCGGGGCAGGCGGCCCGGAGGGGTTCGTGTGCGGGGCGCTGTGGTCGGCCGAGCAGCAGCTCGCCGGCGCGGCGGAGGAGGCCTATCCCGTGGCCCTCGGCCGGGCGGAGGAGCGGGCGGTGCGGCATTGGCTGGGGTGATGCGGACCGGGCAGCGGTTCTTCACCGGTCTGCACACCCGCATCTACCGCGCCAGCCACGGCCGCATCGGCTCACACCTGGGCCCGGTCGAGAACGTCCTGCTGACGACCACCGGCCGGCGCACCGGCCGGACGCGCACCACCCCGCTGGGTTGCCTGCCCGACGGCGACAGCCTCGTGCTGGTGGCCTCCAACGGCGGGGCGCCCCGCCACCCCGACTGGTACCTCAACCTGTGCGCCGACCCGCACGTCACCGTGCAGCGCGGCGCGCAGGTCCGTCCGATGCTGGCCCGGACGGCCACCCCGCAGGAGCGGGACGTGCTCTGGCCGCGGGTGGTCCAGCGGTATGCCGGGTACGCCCGCTACCAGGAGCACGCGCCCCGCGAGATCCCCCTCGTCATCTGCGGGGAGCAGCCGCGTGGGCCGGGATGATGGACCCGTGCCGGACACCTCGTCGCTGAAGTACGCCCACCTCGAGCGGGAGCTGCGATTCCTGCTGCCCAGCCGTCCCCGGTCGCTCCCGGTCGAGCGGACCTGGCGGATCACCGACCGCTACCTGCCCGAGACCGGGCTGCGGCTGCGCCGGGTGGAGGAGGAGGGCCGGCCGGTGGTGCTGAAGCTGGGGCAGAAGGTCCGGGTCGACGGCGGCCCGCGCGCGGTGGCGCACACGACGATGTACCTGCGCCCGGCGGAGTACGACACCCTGCTCGTGCTCGCCGCGGACGAGCTGGCCAAGACGCGGCACATCGTCCCGCTGGGAGGGCACCGTTGGGCCGTGGACGTGTTCGAGGGCCAGCTGCGCGGCCTGGTCACCGCCGAGCTCGACCTCGGCGCGGACGGCGAGCGGCCGGACGAGCTCGGCCTCGACGTCCTGGCCGACGTGACCGCCGACGAGCGGTTCACCGGTGGTGCGCTGGCGCGCACCTCGGCCGACGCCCTGGCAGACCTGATGGGCGAGCACGGCCTGCGCGCCTGATGACGCGGGTGCAGTTCGAAGCCGGGCGGCAGGCCCCCGGACCATCCGCTCTGGGTGATGGCGCCGCTCCACGGGCTGGTTAGCGTCGTCGGTGTCGACAGACAGCCTGCCGGTCGAGGGGTCGCGGGCACAGGGCCACAGGGGGCGCCGCAGAGCGAGGGAGGGTGCTGATGTGTCCCGTGACGACTGCGGAAGGAACGGTCGCTGCGCCGCTGGCCGTCGGGGAGTCGCTGGCGCCCTCGCTCCTGGTGCTGGAGCATGTCCGGCGCGGCCGTGACCTCGATGTCTACGAGGCTCGCGACACCACCCGCTTCTGCCGCGTCCTGGTCAAGACCCCGCGCCCGGAGCTCGCAGTCGATCCCGGGACGCTGGCGTCGCTGGAGCACGAGTGGGACGTGCTGGCGAGGCTGACGCACCCGCACATGGTCCGCGGATACGAGCTGGTGCGGCCGGAGGGCGCGCCGCCACGGCTGGTGCTGGAGGTGCTCACTGGCTCGACGTTCGGGGCGCTGATGGCCGACCTGGGCCGGCTGACGCTGCGCGAGCTCGCCCAGCTGACCGACCACCTGGCCTCGGCGCTGCGCTACCTGCACTCGCTGGGGTTCCTACATCTGGACGTCAAGCCGTCGAACGTGGTGTGCGAGAACGGGATCGCCAAGCTGCTCGACTTCTCCATCGCCCGGCCCCCGGGGACGTACCGACCCGGCCTCGGCACGCGGACGTGGGCCTCGCCGGAGCAGCTGGCCGGCGAGGAGCTGACCTCCGCCTCCGACGTGTGGGGACTGGGGCTGCTGCTGCGCCTCGGCGCCACCGGAAGCAACCCCTACGACCACCACGACGAGGAGGGGCTGCCGGTCGGTGCGCGCGTTCCCGGGGTGCGCAGCGTTAGACGGCTGCCCGCACCCGTCGCTGCCGCCATGGACGCCTGCCTCGCGCGGGCGCCGGGTGACCGGCCCACGCTGCCCGAGCTCGCCGCGGTCTTCGCGCCCCATCTCGGCGAGTGACGGGCGGGCGACCCGCCGGGCGTCTAGGTTGGCGCCATGGCAGCCGCTGACGGCAGGAGCCCCGCGGTCGAGGTCGAGGTCGGCGACAAGACGGTCCGGATCTCGAACCCGCAGCGCGTCTACTTCCCTGCGCGCGGGGAGACCAAGCTCGACCTGGTCAACTACTACCTCTCGGTCGGCGAGGGCATCGTGCGGGCGCTGCGCGAGCGCCCGTGCATGCTCCACCGCTTCCCCGAGGGGGTGTCGGGGGAGAAGGTCCACCAGAAGCGGCTGCCGCAGGGCGCGCCGCCGTGGGTCCAGACGGTGAGCGTCCACTTCCCGCGCTACCACCGCGACGTGCACGAGCTGTGCGTCACCGAGCTGGCCAGCGTGATCTGGGCCGTGCAGATGTCGACCGTGGAGTTCCATCCGTGGAACTCCCGGCGGGCCGACACCGAGAAGCCGGACGAGTGGCGCATCGACCTCGACCCCATGCCGGAGTGCGGGTTCGACACCGTGCGCCGGGTCGCCCACGTCGCGCACGAGGTGCTCGACGAGCTGGGCGCGACCGGATGGCCGAAGACCTCCGGCGGCAAGGGGATGCACATCTACGTGCGGATCAAGCCGGAGCACGGGTTCAAGGACGTACGCCGGGCGGCGCTCGCCTTCGCCCGGGAGGTGGAGCGGCGGGCGCCGGACGAGGTGACCACCACCTGGTGGCGGCGCGACCGTGACCCCTCGACGCTGTTCGTCGACTACAACCAGAACGCCCGCGACCACACCATCGCCGCCGCCTACTCGGTGCGCGGCCTGCCGGACGCCCGGGTCTCCACGCCGATCCGCTGGGACGAGGTCGACGACGTCCTGCCCGAGGACTGCACGATCGCGACCGTGCCCGAGCGGTTCGCCCGGCTCGGGGACCTGCACGCCGGCATCGACGACGCCGTCTTCGACATCAGCCCGCTGCTGGAGTGGGCGGACCGGGACGAGCGCGCGGGGGCCGAGGACCCCGGCATACCCGAATGACGACGAAGCCGCGCTTCCCGCTCGACCACGAGCCGGAGATCGACGTCCGGCCGGCGCTGGGTCGCTTCGAGGACTTCGCCACCGCGGTCGGCACCCAGAGCCCCGGGGCGCGCGGCTGCTGGTGCATGGCCTACCGGGACAGCCGCGTCGCGCCGGACGAGCGTCCGGACTACATGCGCGCCGCTTGCGCGACCGAGCCCGGCCCCGGGGTCCTCGTCTACGTCGACGACGTCGTGGCCGGGTGGTGCTCGGTTGCCCCACGAGCGAGCTACCGGCGCCTGCTCCACTCGCGCACCATCCCGATCCTGGACGACCGCGACGCCTGGGTGGCCGTCTGCTTCGTCGTCCGCGCGGGATACCGCGGGCACGGGCTGATGCACCACCTGCTGGCCGGTGCCGTCGACCAGGCGAGGAGCCACGGCGCCGAGGTGGTCGAGGGCTACCCGGTCGAGACGCGGGGCGACCGCGTGGACGTCATCTCCGGCTACGTCGGCACCGTCGAGCTCTTCGAGAAGGCCGGCTTCGAGCGCGTCTCGCCGACCACCGGGCGCAGCGGCGGCCAGCCGCGCTGGGTGATGCGCAAGCCGCTGACCCCCTAGACGGCCCTGACAGAGCCGCCGCGGCGGCGAGGTCCGTCTTCCGCCGGACAACCGGCCGGTCGGGGTGGTTGGCTCGCGACATGACGACTTCCACGGGGCCCGTGTCCAGCGCCGCCGAGCGCTTCCACCAGTTGCACCAGGGTCCGATCCTGGTCCTGCCCAACGCCTGGGACGTTGCGTCGGCCCGTCTGGTCGAGGACGCCGGGGCGGCGGCTGTGGCCACGACGAGCGCCGGGCTGTCGTGGTCGTGGGGTGTCGCGGACGGCGAGGAGCTGGGTCTGGAGACGACCCTGGACCTCACCCGGCGGGTCGTGCACGCCGTCGACGTGCCGGTCACGACCGACCTCGAGGCGGGCTACGCGCACGACCTCGACGGGCTGGCCGCCAACGTCCGGGCGGTGCTCGACGCCGGTGCGGTGGGAGTCAACTTCGAGGACGGGCTGGCCGGCGGCCTGCGCCCGGTCGAGGGGCAGGTCGCCCGGATCGCGGCGGTGCGGCAGGAGGCGGGCGCGGGCCTGTACGTCAACGCCCGCACCGACACCTACCTGCGCGCCGTCGGGGCCCCCGAGGACAGGCTCGACGAGACGGTGCGCCGGGCCGAGGCCTACCTCGGGGCGGGGGCGTCGGGCATCTTCGTCCCGGGCCTCGCCGACCTCCGCATCATCGAGGCGCTGGTCGCCCGGATCCCGGCGCCGGTGAACATCCTGGTTGGTCCCGGCTCGCCGACGATCCGCGAGCTGGCGGAGGTCGGGGTCGCACGGGCGTCGGCCGGGTCCGCGATCGCGCAAGCCGTCTACGGGCACGTCCAGCGTGCGGCGGCCGAGCTGCTCGGGCCGGGCACCTACACCGAGCTCGCGGGGGCCGCGGACTACCCGACCATGAACGCGCTGCTCTCCCGCTGAGCCCGGGCCGCCAGGGGTGGCCCACGGAGAGCGCGATGGAGATGCCCAGGGCGGTGTCCACCAGCCGCCAGCCGAGCAGGGCGTCCGACTCGACCCCGCCGAGCCGCAGCAGGATGAACACCATCGGGGCCACCACCGCCGTCAGCGCCGCGTAGCTGCGGGCGGTCGCGACCGGGACGAGTGTCGCCGCCACGACGAGGACGACGCAGAGCAACGCCGTGCCGGGCCGGGGAGCGAACAGCGCCGCGGCGACCGCGACGCCGGCGAGCGTGCCGAGCCCGCGTTGCGCCGACCGGCGCGGCACGGGGGCGAGGTCGGGCTTGACCACCAGCGCGACGGTCAGCAGCAACCAGTAGCCCCGGACCGGGTGCAGCAGCAGCGCCACCACCTCGGCCGCGGCCGCGCAGGCGGCCAGGCGCAGCCCGTCGCGGGCCGGGTGCCGGGACCGCACGGCGGTATGCCGGACGGCCGGGTCGGGCGGCGCCGTCCGCCGCCCGCGGGCCGCGAGGGCACGGCATACGGCGGAGGTGCCGGCGAGGAGCAGGACCGGGAGAGCACCGCCGACCAGCAGCGGTGCGGGCAGCCACCAGGGTCCGTGGGCAGGCATGCCCTGGCCGAGCGCGGTCATGGTGAGCAGCTGGAGCCCGGCCGCCGAGGCGCTCGGGCCGACCGTGCTGATGGCGCCGGCCACGCCGGCGACGAGCGCCGGCAGCAGGACCATCGCCACGGGCGTGCCATCGCGGGTCGCCGCCCCGGCGAGGAGGCCGAGGGCGCCGCCGAGGGCCGGCAGGAGGATGTGCCGGAGGCGGCGCGGCGTCGGGTGGGGGCGGTCGTTGGCCGAGGCATAGAGGCTGCCCACGGCCAGGGGGATGGTGAGGCCGGGGTGGTGCAGCCGCTCCCCGACAGCGAGGGCGGCGGCCATGCCGACCGCCGCCCTGAGCATCGGACCCCGCAGGGTCAGTGCTGGTCGTGGGCTCAGTGCGCGCTCCAGCCGCCGTCGACGACGAGGGACGTGCCGGTCATCGACGCCGCGGGAGGGCTGCACAGGAAGAGCACCATCTCGGCGATCTCCTCGGACTCGACGAGGCGCTTGAGCGCGGCCTTGTCGAGGAACACCTTCTCCAGGACCTCGTTCTCACTGATGCCGTGGGCCGCGGCCTGGTCGGCGACCTGCTTGTCCACCAACGGGGTGCGCACGTAGCCGGGGTTGACGCAGTTCGAGGTGACACCGTGGGCGGCGCCCTCGAGCGCGACCACCTTGGACAGGCCCTCGAGGCCGTGCTTGGCCGAGACGTAGGCGCTCTTGAACTCCGAGGCGCGCAGCCCGTGCACCGAGGACACGTTGATGATGCGGCCCCAGCCCTTCTCGTACATCGAGGGCAGTGAGCGGCGGATCAGCCGGAAGGGCGCCTCGAGCATGATCCGCAGGATCTGCGAGAACTTCTCCGGGTCGAAGTCCTCGATGGGGCGCACGTGCTGGATGCCGGCGCAGTTGACGAGGATGTCGGCACTCAGGTTCAGGGCATCGAGCGCGTCGAGGTCGGACAGGTCGGCTACGACGGCGTCACCGCCGGTGATCTCCGCGACCTCGCGGACGGCCTCCTCCTTGAGGTCCACGGCGATGACGTGGGCCCCGGAGCGGGCCAGGCGAAGGGCGGTCGCCCGGCCGATGCCGCTGCCGGCGCCGGTGACGAGTGCGGTCCGCCCGGTGAGGTCGACCTGCACGGTGTCGTGCGGCTGGGCCAGTGGTGAGGTGGTCATGAGGGGCTCCTTCAGGCGGCCAGGTAGTCGTGGACGAGCTCGGCCCGGGGCAGGGCCAGGTCGGTGATGATGTGGCTGGCGCTGACGACCTCGCGCACCGGGAGGTCGGCCAGCGGCGCCAGCGCGTGCTCGAACAGCTGGAGCCGGGCCGGGCCGACCCACGCGCCGCGGATGCTCAGGTCGTTGATCTGCGTGCGGATGAGCTCGGCGATCCGGGGCCGGCCGTCGTATCCGGGCATGAGCTTGAGCATGTAGGTCGGCATGGCGATCTCGGCGCGGGCCGCCTCGGGGTCCATGAGCTCGTGCTTGAAGCCCATGGTGGCCGTGGCCACGCGCAGGCTGCCGTAGTCCAGCGTCCCGACGAGGGTGTCGGAGTCGGTGAACAGGCTCGGGTGCCCCAGCTTCTTGGGGTAGGCGCTGCCCTCGCGGCCGAGGGCGATGGCGGGGGCGTTGTCGAGGTACATGGAGTGGATGTAGTCCGCCTCCTCGCCCTCGTGCCGGACCCGCAGCACCTGGCCGGACTCGGTGTAGTCGCCCAGCCCGGAGCTGTCCGGCATCCGGATGACCTCGAAGCGCACGAGCGGGTCGTCGATCTCGAGCGGCTCCGGCACCACGGCGCGCATCGCGTCGAGTTCGGTGCGGTAGGTGATGTTGAGGTACTCCCGCCGGCTGAACCGGTAGGGGCCGGCAGGGTATGCCGCGCCGCCGAGCGGGGTTGAGGTGGCCTGGAGAACGTCCTGGCTTCGCACTGGTGATGGTGTCCCAACGCGCGATCCGTGGGTCGACCGTGGCGGTCCTCGCGCTGTGGTGCCGTCCGGCCATCTACCTCTCCGACGTTAGGCAGCCCCGGGCCGCGAGAGAAATGCAGGTGAGCGGGGATTCATACACTTGACGCATGGATGTCGAGCTGCGCGACCTGAGGCTGTTCATGGCGCTGGTCGAGGACCCGCACTTCTCCCGGGCCGCGGCCAGTCGGCGGGTCAGCCAGCCGACCCTGACGCGGTCCCTGGCCCGGCTGGAGCGGGCGCTGGGGGTTCGGCTGGTGGAGCGGACCACGCGCAGCGTCGCGCTGACCGAGGCGGGCGAGCGGCTCAGTGCGGAGCTGGCCCAGATCCTGCCCCGCCTCGACGCGGCGGTCCGCTCGGTCAGCGCCCACCCCACGCTGCGGCTGGGGTTCACGTGGCTGCTGCCGGCCGAGCTCGTGCGCCGGCTGCTGGTGGGCTTCGAACGGACCGCCGGCGGCCGGATCGACCTGGTGCGCCGGGACGACCGCTCCGGTGGGGTGCTCAGCGGTCAGACCGACGCCGCCATCGTCTTCGGCACGGTCCGGCGCAGCGAGTCCCTGCGCGTGGTGGAGCTCGGCACGCAGTCGCGGGTTGCGGCGGTCTCGCGAGACCACCCCCTGGCCCGTCGCCGGCGGCTGCACTGGGCCGAGCTGGCCGACCACCCGCTGGTGGTCAACGCGGTCAGCGGCACCGTCGGCCCGACGATGTGGCCGGCCTCGGCCCGGCCGGAGGTGGCGGTCAGCTGCCGGACCTACGACGAGTGGATCGCCATGGTCGCGGCCGGCCGGGGCGTCGGGGTGCTGCCCGAGTCCGCCCGGGAGCAGCCGCACCCCGGCGTGCGCTACGTGACGATCGGTGATGCGCCGCCGGTGTCGCTGCTGCTCGTCCTGCCGACCCGGGCGGCACACCCCCTCGTCGGCGCGCTTGAGGAACTGGCCGTGACGGCTGCGCGGGAGGCTCCGCCGGCGTCCTAGTCCGAGGTGGAGGTGGCCAGGCGGTGCAGGATCGGCGCGGCGCGCGCGATGGGGATGCCGAAGCCGATGTTCTGCGCCAGGGCCTCGCCCGAGCTCGACGCGCCCGCGGTGGTGATGCCGATGACTGCGCCGGAGGCCGACAGCAGCGGACCGCCGGAGTCGCCCGAGCTGATCGCCGCGTCGGTCTGGAGCAGGTGGCTCAGGGTCGTGCCGTTGCTGAACGAGACGGTGCGTCCGAGGGCGGAGATGATGCCGACGGTCACCGTCGGGGTCCCCTCCAGGGCAAGGGCGTTGCCGGCGGCGATGACGAAGTCGCCGACGCGCGGGTGCAGGTCGGTGGCCAGGCCCAGCGGAGGGAGGGAGGCGCCCTGCATCCGCACGACCGCCAGGTCCGCGTCCGGGTCCGAGGCGACCACGGTGGCGGCGACGCGCGAGCCGTTGGGCAGCGTGACCGAGACGGAGCGGGCGCCGGAGACGACGTGGGCGTTGGTGGCGATGTCACCGGAGCGGTCGAAGGCGAAGCCGGTGCCGGCCACCTTGTGCGTCATCGTGCCGCCGAGGCCATCCGGGACCGTGGTGGAGACGTTCAGGGCAACGACCGAGCCGCGGATGCGCGCGGCGACGTCGGCCAGCCCGGTCATCGCGTCCCCACCCAGGCGGGCGCCCGCCTGGGCACCGGCGCGCGTGCCGTCGCCCTCGACGAGCCAGGCCACGACGCCGCCGCTGACGCCGCCGGCGACCAGCGAGCTCACCACGACCAGGACGGACAGCCGCCGGCGCACCGGGTGGTGCTTCGGTGCGGCCGGCGGGGCCGGTGCAGGGGCCGAGGCCGGTGACGTCGGCGCCGGACCCGGTGCGTCGGGTGGCCGGTCGTCGTGGATGTCCACCGGCTCGGGCTGGAGGTCGGTGCTCACCCGACCAGTTCAGCGGTCGGCCCGGCCCACCTCCCGTGGCCTTGGTCCCTCCCTCAGCCGGTGGTCAGGCGCAGGGCCTTGCTCACGTGCGGCCAGGCGAGCGCCCCCAGCTCCCCGTCCGCGGCGGGCGTGCCGCCGCGGGCCATCGCCTGTCCTGCGGCGACTGCGGATTCCCCGGGCAGCACGGTCCGGTGTCCCGCGTGCGGGTGCGTGACGACCGTCGTGGCCAGCCCGTGCGCCTTGCGCCGGGCGGCGATGCTGCGGGCGAAGTCCGCCCCGGGCCAGACCTGGTCGTCCTCGCCGGCGACGAGCACGACCTCGCCGGTGATGCGCTCGACCGGGATCGCGGCCGCCTCCGCCAGTGTCGGGTGTGCGGCGAGGCTGGCCTCGTAGCACCCGCGGAAGGCTGGCGGCGTGGTCTCCGGCTCCCAGGACTCCAGGAAGGGCACGAACGGCAGCGGTATGCCGTGCCGCGTCCAGTGCGAGGTCTGCCGGGGCTCGCCGCCGGGGCCGTCCGGGGTGACCCCCGCCCAGACCACCGGGGTCGGGGCGAAGGCGACGACGGCCTCGACCCGGGCGTCGTGGGCGGCGGTGAGCAGGGCCGCCTCGGCGCCGAAGGAGAGCCCGACCACCGCCAGCCGGTCGCACTCCGCGGCGAGCCGGTCGAGGGCCGAGGTGAACGTCTCCAGCGGCACCTCCCACGGCCCGGGCTGCTGTCCGTCGCCACCGAACCACTGGATCGACATGGCGCTGGCGCCGTGCGAGGCCAGCAGGCGGGACCGGTCGGCGTCAACCCGCCCGCTCGAGCCGGCCAGGACGAGAGCGCCCGTGCCACAGGGGTTCTCGGGTCGGACCCACACGCCGGTGGGGCTGCTCAGCTGCTCCTCCATGCGCCCGAGGCTAGTCGGCCGCTCAGGGGCAGTCCGTCGGCGTCAGCGAGACGCCACCCCCGCCGGCGAGCGAGAGTGTCTGGACGAAGCACTTGCCGTTGACCGACACGATGCGGAACCTGGCCTGGGCGTGAGCGCCCTGGCCTCCGTCGTCGATGGGGTCACTCCACTGGGGCACGACCTTGGTGGTCGTCGCGGAGGCCGCGGTGGCGGCCGCGAAGGCCGGCGACACGGCATACCCCATGCTTGCCGCGGTGACCGCCGCGGCGCCAACCAACACCATGGTCCGAGCCTGCATCGACATGCAGTCCCCCTCGTTCGTCGTGGTGCCCGTGAGGCTGGCGACCCCCGGCGTCGCACCACTCACGACGCGCCCGCGGTCCGGGCCGCAGCGTGGATTCCTGGCGATATACCCCCTGGGGTATCGTTGGTGGCACGTTTCCCGAGGAGAGGAGAGCCACGTGTGCCAGCCGGCCGTGTGCAAGCAGTGTGGGAAGGCGACCTGGCGCGGGTGCGGCATGCACGTCGACCAGGTCATGGCGGGTGTGCCCAAGGCGGCGCAGTGCACGTGTGAGCGAGGCGGCGGTGGCGGCCTCGTCGGGGCGATCAAGGGGCTCTTCGGTCGGGGCTGACCCCGGCCCGGCGCTCGTGGCGTCAGAGGCCTTCGGGGGACCGGTCCCGACGCCGGGCCACCAGGTCGGTCACCCGTTGCCGCGGCGACCGGTAGGCCACCTCGTCGTTCGGGCCGTGCCCGGCCAGGCGGTTGCCGAAGGAGTCACCGTCGCGGGTCTGGCTGCGGAATGCGAGCAGCCGGGCGATGTGCGCGCAGAAGAGCAGCATCAGCACCAGGAAGATGACTGTGTAGACCACGCTGAGCCACATGCCCCCACCTCCACTATGGCCGGCGCGGCGGCCGGTCTGCGTCTCATTGAACGCCCTGCGCGGCGGGAGCGCCACGGATTCGCCCTGAGAAGGCGCCCGCTCCCGCGCCGGTCGAGCTGGTCACGACCCCCGGCAGTCGACCAGCACGACCTGCCGTGATCCCGCGCCGCCGACCTCGACGCCGACCTCGGCAAAGCGGACCACCTTCCGGCTGCCAGCGGGGACCTGCACGCAGTCCGGCCACCCGCCGTCGTGCACGCTCCCGTTCCTGTCGATCCACTGCGGCACCGAGTCACGGAACCCGTAGGTCCAGCCGCCCACGGGAAGGCTGACGACGTGGTCGCCCACGTAGGCGCGCGCGGTGTGCCAGGTCGCCTGGGTGGCATGCGCCTCCCCCAGGAGGTAGCCGCCGGCGCCACTGGCGATGGCGAGGCCTGCCAGTGCTGCCGCCATTGTCCGCCGCTTCATGAGTGCCCCTCTCCGACGTGTGGTGACGTCCCTCTCGGAAGTATGCGCACTGAGCACCGCTCCGGGGCGCGATCCGCGCGAACCTGCTCGGGGCCGTCGGAGCACATGCCCCGGGGCGGCGACGCGGCCGGGAAGGGGTTACCGGGTATGCCGGACCTGAGGGCAGCGCCCGAACGCGAGGAAGTGTGGGCTGGCCGCGATGAGGGCCGGATCGGACTCCAGCATCCGGGCGCAGCGGAGGGCTGACGGCAGGAGCGCCTCGAGGTCATCGGGGGCGGCGCGGTCCAGGGCCGGGGTGGTCGGTCCCTCCAGGCCGAGGACGATGACGTCCTGCAGGCCGACCTCCCGTAGTTCTTCGGCGAGCTCCTCGTGGTGGTGGAAGTACGCCGTGGTGAAGCCGTCCGGGTCGTCGGCGTGCTGCCCGTCGGCGAGCAAGGAGCGCAGCTCGGTTTCGGTCTCGTCGTCGATGTCACCGGTGGCGGCCAGCTCGAGCAGCGGCGCGTAGCGGTTGATCGCCGCCGCAACCACCAGGCCGCCGGCCCTGGTCACGCGCCGGGCCTCGGCGAGCGCGGACTGCCGGTCGCTCGCCGAGACGAGGTGGTAGAGCGGCCCCAGGAGCAGGGTCGCGTCGAAGCTGGCGTCGGCGTGGGGCAGAGCGCGGCCGTCGCCGTGATCGGCCTGGAAGCCGCCGTGCTGACGGGCCTGTTCGACGTGCTCGGGGACGGGGTCGAGGAGGTGCACCGCGAAGCCGTCCTCGCTCAGCCACCGGGCGTGGACCCCCGTGCCACCACCGACGTCGAGCACGGCTGCGGGCGGCCCAGGTAGGAAGCGACGGAGAAGCTCTTGCGTGCGCAGGTACTCGATGCGGCCGTGGGCGGATCGGGTCAGTCGCTCATCTTCGCGGTAACGCTCGCGGTAGAAGGACATGATCAGGGGGTCGAACTCCATGGCCGTCATGGACCGCATCCTCCCGAGCGACATCTCATGATGTCTTCCGAGAATCGTTGCAGGTGGGGTCGACGGGATCAGGCGACGAAGATGCAGAAGGGGTGGCCGGACAGGTCCGCCAGGACGTACAACGGCTCGTCCGGGTCGTCGGTGCGGTCCAGCAGCAGCTGCGCCCCGAGCGACTCAGCCCGCTCGCGCTGCCGCTCAAGCTCCGCACGGCTCGCGACGGTGAGGTCGAGGTGCATCTGCATCGGGACGTCATGGCCGGGCCACGTCGTCCGCTCCAGGCGCTCGACCTGCTGGAACGCCAGCTTGCGGGCGCCCTTCGCGTCCACGAGGACGAGCCAGTCGGCGTCGTCCACCTCACCCGCCGCGGGCGGGTCGTCGCCCTGCCGGTACCGCAGCCCCAGGAGCTGCCGATAGAACTCGGCGAGGGCTCGGGCGTCGGTGGTGTCGATGGCCGTGTGCAGCAGCTGCGGGTACTCAGCCATGGTCGCCTCCCCTTCGCCCGCATGGTTCCATGCCAGGCGCCGCTCCGCACCCATGGCATGCGGGGCAGCCGCAGCGCCAGTGCACGGGAGAACTCCCGGTCCGGTGTCCGGCGCCGTGGCTAGGGTCGGTGGGTGACCTTCCAACAGCAGCGAGACGACTACCTGGCCGCGCTCGGCTGGGTTGCCGATCTCATGGCCTCGACGCCGCCGGCGCAGCTGGGTCTGCCCACACCGTGCGCGGAGTATGACGCGCGCACCCTGATGGGACACCTGATCGGCACCGCGGAACGCGGTCTTGGCACGGCTGAGCGGCGCTCGACCAGCCACGTCCCGCACGTGGTCACGGACGTGCCCGACGAGGAGCTCGCGAGCACCTATGCCGCTCTGGCCAGGCGGATCGGTGATGCGTGGGCGGCGTTGTCCGGCGGCGACCAGGTCCGGGCCCCCTGGGGTGAGTGCAGTGCCCGTGAAGCCGCGCGGGGGTTCACGGTGGAGACCGTCACCCACGGTTGGGACCTGGCTGTTGCGACCGGCCGTGACAGCGAGGCCCCCGACGGCATCGCAGCACGGTGCCTGATGGTTGCCGAGTCGGTCATTCCGGGACGTCTGCGCGGCGTGATGTATGCCGAGTCGGTGCCGGCTGAGCTCGGTGCATCGACCACCGAGCAGCTGGCGAACCTGCTGGGCCATCAGCGTCTGTGAGGGGGCGGGCATGAACGGTGTGAGGCATCCCCGACTGCATCCCCTCCTGGCGCAGCGGTGGAGTCCGACGACCTTCGAGGGGTCCCACGAGGCGACCTCAGCGGAGGTCGCCTCGCTCCTCGAGGCTGCTCGGTGGGCGCCGTCGGCCGGCAACTCACAACCCTGGGCGTTCATCACCGCCCGGCGCGGAGACGCCGTGCACAGGCGGCTTCTTCCCCACCTCAGCGCAAGCTCGGCCACGTGGGTGCCGTCCGCAAGCATCCTGGTCGTGAACTTGTGCCACCGGTACGTCGAGGAGACCGACTGGGAGTTCTCCGAGTTCTCGCTCTACGACCTGGGCCAGGCCGTCGCCCACATGACCATCCAGGCGCAGTCCCTTGGCTTGTTCGCTCGCCAGTTCCGGGCGTTCGACCAGGCAGGAGTCGCAGCCGAGTTCGACGTGCCGGACCACTGGCAGGTCACGACGATGTCCGCCTTCGGGCGGGTCGCGTCGACCGACATGCCCTCAGGGCCGGCGGAGCCAGCGACCTCCTCGGGTGCTCGGGAGCGGCGACCGACCTCCGCGATCGACTGGCTGACGGGAGATCGCCGCTGACGTCTCGGCGGTCAGGGGACGGCGTCGTGCGGCGGGTCGGTCAACCGCGGCTGCGCCTCGGTGGCCGGGTGGGCCAGCGCGGGGTTGCACTTGGGGCAGTCCCGCCGACGTCCGGAGTGCCGGAACCCGGTCAGGGTGACGTGCTGCAGCCCGAACCACACGTCATACCCGGGCTTGAGCTTGGGTGGGTTCGGTTCAGCGGTCATGAAGCCCACTGTGCCCGCTCCGCGCCCCGAGAGAGCCCTGTTTCGCCCTTTTGGGAGTGGCGTTGGAGCTCGCCTCAGGGGAGCGCCGGTCCACCGCGTCGCCACCTGTCGGGCCAGCCCTGCGCCACCCACTGCGCCTGAGGCGGGTGCCCCGCGCGTCCGAGCAGGACGACCTCGTCAATGGCCTGAACTCTTCGTCGCGCGACGACCTCCATGACGTCGATCGGCACGGCACAGCCGTATCCGTCGAGGAACGCCTCGATCCGACGCAGCGCATCGACCGGTGTGGGCAGCCGTCGTCGCCGAAGCTCCGCGTCGTCGGCGTCGAACGGGGCGGGGCGAACCAGTACTGCGCGTAGGCGATGTCGCTCATCTGCTCCGCGGGACGCGCCATGTCCCGGTCGAAGAGGCCCACCGCGTGCCCGTCGACCCAGGCCATGTTCGTCGGCTTCGGGTCACCGTGGCAGACCACCCGCCCTCCTCGGCCGGGACGGCCCACCGCGGCTTGATCGAGGGACGCCAACCTGTGGTGGCTTCATGAACAGCGCGCAACAGCGCGCCAGCTGACCGGACGCCTGGCAACGAAGCCTGATGTGGCCAGGCGTCGTCGCCTCCGGCGCCGGGACCGAGACGCACCGTCTCCACGCCACCCTCGATGCCCAACGGTTCGGGCACAGGCAGCCTCGCCTCGTGCAGATGCTGCAGCAAGGAGTGCACGGTCTCCGTCCACGGCGCGGCCGGGCGCTGGCCGGTGATGGTCACGCGTCGAGAACCAGCCACCCCTCGACCGTAGCGACCCGCGTAGCCGACGCGCTGGCACGCCTGCTGTCAGCCATTGATGGTTGTCGGGCCGGTTTGCCTCCTCGCGGTGCGATGTTGCGACATGATGGGGCCTCGGGCTTGGGCCGTTTGGGGGCGCAGCTCTGACGCTTGCGCTGGTGTCCTGTCCTCCCGGCCGTCGCTGGGAGAGGGGACGCACCGGCAAGGCCAGTCGCGACGGCGGAGGTCCGGAAGGGGAGGCTGCCATGTGGCAGTTCGTGATCATCGGGGTCGTCGTGCTGCTCGGCTTCGGGCTGGCATTCGACCGGGTCCGCGGCAGTGGTGGCGAGGCCCGTCAGCGCCACGACGACCCGGCCCAGAATCAGGCCGAGGCGTATTCGGTGGTCAACCGGATGAAGAACCAGTCCGGCGGCGGGGCCCTCTGATGTGGGTTCTGGTCGGGTTGGCCGTGCTGGTTCTCCTGCTGATCGCGGGACGCCTCGCTTTGGGCCGTGGCAAGACACCTGCGGACTTCCTGGATCCGACGATGCGCGCCGAGGCGGACAGCCACCGCGGTCTTGGCGGCCCCTACGGTGGCCTCTGATCGCTGCCCTCCAGCTTGCTCCACCAAGTGCCTGGGTCGCCGGTGACGCCTTGCACCCGCGACCACCTCGTCGCGCGCAGGGGCCGCGCCAACCACCAGCGCCTGCAGGTAGAGGGCACGGCCTAGTTGCACGTGGACTGCACAACAGGCGCGACTGATGCCAACGGGCGCTGTCTCCAAGAGGGAGTCAGCGCCCGTTTCGCCTGTCCAGGCGGGGTTCTGCGTGTGGAGCGGGTGACGGGAATCGAACCCGCACTGTCAGCTTGGGAAGTGCACTGGGGTGGGTTATTTCCCTTGTTTCCCAGTGGGTTTCGTGGCCTCGGGTGACCGTGAAACACGGTGTTCAACCGGTCTCTGTGGCCCGTGTGTGGCCCGGAAATCGCCCGAGCCAGGGCGGCAGGAACCACGCGGGTCTGCGCATCGACCGGACCTCGACTTGCTGGCTGGTGACCCGCTGCGATGCGGGTGCGGGAGCCAGGTCAACGCGGGTGAGGAGCCGGGCGGGCCGGGTCGGTGCAGCTGGTGCTTCGAGCGCCCGGCCACGAGCGGACCTCCGTCGTCGCCAGCGCCTGAGAAGGTAGCCGAGCAGTAGGGGAGCAGGCATCTCGACCAAGATCGGGGTGCCCGTTGCTGTGTGCGCGGGGTGCGGTGGGGTGCGCGAGGACGGCGCGAAGCGCCGCCCGCAGTGCGGGGTCCCACCGCGGGGCCCCGCGCCGCCGCGGCGGAGCCGCGGCTTTAAGCCAGAGAAGAAACTCCGCTCCGATGCATGTATGCACGGTTGCCCGCCATCGGCAGAAGCACGGCAGAAGCACGGCATCCGTCCGCCAGCTGATCCATCAGTCGAGCGCGGATCGCGGCATGTCACTGCGTTGGATGCGCGCCCCCGACGGCCGGCTTCGCCGATTCGATGAGTTGGAGGTGGTTTCGAGCCACACCCATGGGGACATGCTGCACACTGCTACTAGCGGCTCGCACCGCGAGCTGTGGCGCCGACTGGGGGGACTGCATGAACCAGAATGTCGTGAGTGACTCGGCCGACGTTTACCCGGCTAAGTTCGTTTCGAAGCCGTGGGGGCGCGAGATGATCTTCGCCGAGATTGACGATCTGTATGTGGGAAAAGTTCTCTACGTCAATGCCGGGGAGTCCCTTAGCCTGCAGCTTCACAACGAGAAGACCGAGACGATTTGCGTGGTCGCGGGGCGGGGCCGCCTGGAGTTTGGCTCCGATCCCGACGCATTGGAGGGCGCCGCGTTCGGACCGGGTGACGTCGTGCATCTCCCCGCTGGGGTTCTCCACCGGCTCAGCGCTGAAGAGAATCTGGTCGTGGCCGAGGTCTCCACCGCCTTCTCCGGCTGGAGGGATGACGTCGTCCGGGTTGACGATCGTTATGGTCGCTCGGGGACCACGGCGCCCTAGTTGGTATGCCTGGGCTACACGACCTGACCGTCGCTCTCGGAGCTCAAGTCAGCTACACCGCAGACCGAGGGTGTGACCTGACTCGGCTCTTGGACGGCGGGGAGTTGAGTGAATGTTGAAGGATGCCAATCCCCACCGCGCTGGTTCGGTGCCCTCGCATCGCCTGCTGCCTCATGAGAAGGCATGGGTCGGATATGTCGCGCGACGGCAGGCGGCCACCCCGAACGCCACCTACCAACGGTTACTCAGCAAGTACGGTCCGGAAGGTGCAAGGCTCCTGATCGCTGGCTACGTGACGAGCGTTCCCTGCGGAGCGCTCGTGCTCGCGGGGATCATTCTGCTCATCGCTTCCGGTGGGGGCGTGGGTCTTCTTCGAGTCGGCGGCGCTGCGATGGCCGTCGGATGCGCGGGCCAGATCCTCCCGTTCCTGCGTGCCTGGCAATGTTCGGTTGCGGGCCGACGATTCCGCGCGGGTGTGGCCCACACCGTTGACGCGCCCTAGATCGCTGCCGCGGGCCGCCCGAGCGCTAGTTGCCCCATGGCAATGAGCCGATTCACATAGGGCAATTCCTGCTCGGTGAGTTCGGGGAGGAGCCGGTAGAGGTCCTCCAGGCACCTCTGCACGACGCCGCGTCGCCAGTCGTCGAGTTCGCCGGTTCCGCTGAGCCACACGTAGACGCAACTGCCGAGGGAGTCGTCGGTGAGCATGAAGTCAACCCCGGCGATGTCCTCCTCGGCCTTCAAGCGTGGCGGGTACTCGGCGGCCATGAACTCCTGCATCAGGAGTCTGGCCCGCTCCCGGCGCTCGGTGAGTGTCACTGGGCCAGTGTGGCCACCGCGCCCCCGCCCGTGCAGGCGAAAGGTAATGCTTTGGTAAAGGTTCGCAGCCGGGTGCAGCAGTGCAACCGGGTGCATCTAGTGCTGGTTGTTTCTCATTACGTCGCAACTGGTTGTAACTGGTGCTGGTTGTTCGCGAAAACCCCCTCCTTTCAACCCTGTTCACGTTCCTGCCTGCGTCGGTGGGGTGTGGCTTACTGGTCGGGCAAACCGGACAAGCGGTCTCGACCGAGGTGGGGTGAGCAGGCGTGGATCCCGAGCTGGTGCTGCCCAACCTGTCTCCCCGGGTGGAGGCGCAGGTCGTGGCCCGGATGGTCTCCAAGGACCGCCACGAGTGGGCGGACCAGGCGGCGCGGACCGGGCACTGCTCCAAGCCGGTCCGGCTGCGCGGCCGCACCCTGGCGGTGGACACCAGGACTGGGGAGGTCAGGACGACGTACGCCTCGGACTGGGAGGAGTCCGGGGTTGCGTTCATCCGGTGCGGTAACCGCCGCGAGTCGGTCTGCGTGGCCTGTGCGCGGGAGTACGCCTCGGATACGTGGCACCTGATCCGGGCCGGCGCCGCGGGAGGGGACAAGGGTGTGCCTTCGTCGGTGAGTGAGCACCCGATGGTCTTCGCCACGGTCACCGCCCCCTCGTTCGGGTTGGTGCATTCGGCGAAGAAGCCCGGCACGGTCGGCTCGACCCGCTGCCGCCCGAGGAGAACCAAGGCCCTGTGCCCGCACGGCCGACCGATGTGGTGCTCGGCCACCCACGCCCCGGACGACCCCGAGGCCGGGCAGCCGCTGTGCGAGGGGTGCTACGACTACGACTCGCACGTGGTCTGGCAGTACCACGCTTCCGAGCTGTGGCACCGGCTGCGGACCGCCCTGGGCCGTCATCTCGCCCGCCGCCTGGGCATCCCCGCCACGCGGCTGGATGACGTCCTCTCGATCCAGTTCGCCAAGGTCGCCGAGTACCAGCTGCGCGGCATCATCCACTTCCACGCCCTCCTGAGGATCGACGGGCCCAAGGACGCGGGCCCGTTCCCCCCACCCCCGGTGCAGGTCAGCGCGCGGGTGCTGGCCGAGGCCTTCCGCTCCGCCGCCGCGGCCGCCACCTACACCGCCGCCCCGGCCGGTGACGACGACACCACCCGGGTCCTCGGCTTCGGGCAGCAGGTCGACGCCCGCCCGGTCTCCCGCACCGCCCGCGAAGGCCTGGACACCCAGCAGCTCAGCCCCGAGCAGGTCGCGGGGTACATCGCCAAGTACGCCTCCAAGTCCGCCGACGACATCTCCCCGACCACCCGAGACACCGCCCACGTCTCCCGGATCAAGGCCACCGTCGCCCGGCTCGCCTACGCGTGCGAGACGTCGACGACGTTGCGGGACTGGCCGACCGACAACAAGGGCCGCCGCCCCTACGAGACCTTGGGCAAGTGGGAGCACATGCTCGGCTTCCCCGGGCACTTCGCGACCAAGTCCCGCCGCTACTCCACCACCCGGGCCGCTATCCGCAGCGAACGGCGCCGGTTCCAGATCGCCAAGTCCAACAAGGAGCACGCCCAGCGCGTCCTCGACCTCACCGGCCAGGACACCTCGGCCGAGGCGGAGGAGGAGACCACCCTCGTCGTCGGCCAGTGGGAGTACGTCGGCATGGGCTGGCTGACCGACGGCGACGCCGCCCTGGCTACCGCCGCCGCGGTGTGGACCCGCGAGCACAGAAGAGAACAGGCGGCCGCCCGCCGCCACGCAGCTGAGAACAGTCGACGCCCTCGGGGTGTCGAGACCATTTCGAGGAGCACTCATGTCTGATCGGCGCAAGGCCGAGGTGGTGACACCCGGCAAGAACAATGAGACGGTCCCGGGGCCGGGGTTGCTCACCTTGGACGAGGCGGCGCAGTACCTCAACATGTCGCCGCGGTTCATGCGACGTGCAGCGGCTGAACGTCGCGTCGCGTTCATCAAGGTCGGACGCTCGGTGCGGTTCAAGATCGCCGACCTGGACGAGTGGATCGAGGAGAGCCGCGTCGAGCCGCTGACGATCAACGACGTCTGGCGCTCGGCTCGGCGGATCGCCTGATGGGTCGCCGTCACTTCGGCAGCGTCCGGCAGCGCGACTCCGGGCGGTGGCAGGTCCGGTACCGCGGGCCTGACGGGCTCCTGCGGTCGGCGCCGGAGACCTTCGCCCGCAAGTCAGAGGCCGAGCGCTACCTGACGCTGCTGGAGACCCGGATGATCAACGGCGACTGGGTCGACCCTCTGCGGGGAAAGGTCATGCTCGAGGTCTACGCCGCCGACTGGATCACCCACCGAGCCGGCCTGCGGCCCCGCACGGTCGAGCTCTACCGCTGGATCCTCGGGCGGCACATCGCCCCGACGCTCGGTCGGGTGCCGCTGGCCAAGCTGGACACGCCCCTGATCCGCGAGTGGCGCTCCAACCTGCTCGCCCAGGGCGTCTCCGAGGGTTCGGTCGCCAAGGCCTACCGGCTGCTGCGGGCCATCCTGACGACCGCGGTCGATGAGGACCGGTTGATCGCGGCCAATCCCTGCCGGATCAAGGGCGCCGGGCAGCAGAAGAGCGTCGAACGCCCAGTGCTGACGCTGCCGCAGGTCTTCCAGCTCGTCGCCCTCGTCCCGGAGCGGTGGCAGGCGTTCATCCTGCTCAAGACCTTCGCCTCGCTCCGGTGGGGCGAGATCACCGCGTTGACCCGGGCGGACCTCGACCTTGTCACCCGTCGCGTGCGCGTCCGGCGGCAGCTGCTGGAGCGCCGCAACGGGGCGATCGAGTCAGGGCCAACCAAGTCCCGGGCGGGCAACCGCAGCGTCGCGATCCCCGAGCTGATCGTGCCGGCCCTCGTCACGCACCTGGGCAAGTACACCGCCGAGGGGCCGCTCGCGCTGGTCTTCGCCGGGCTCAACGGCCAGCCCCTGCGTCGGTCCAACTTCAACAAGTCGGTCGACTGGCGCGCTGCCGTGGATGCGGTCGGCGTTCCCGGCCTGCACCTGCACGACCTGCGGCACACCGGCAACATGCTCGCCGCCGCGACCGGCGCGAGCCTGAAGGACCTGATGACCCGGATGGGCCACGACAGCCCCGCCGCCGCGCTGATCTACCAGCACGCCTCGGCCGAGGCTGACGCCGCGATCGCCGACGCCATCAACGCCCGCCTGACCCTGCACTTCGGGGCCTCGACTGAGGACTCGGCATGACGGCGCTGTGGCCCGTGTGTGGCCCGGCGGCGGCCAAGGACGGGTATGAGAAAAGCCCAGGTCGTGGGCGAAACGCCTCTGACCTGGGCTTTTGCTGTGGAGCGGGTGACGGGAATCGAACCCGCACTGTCAGCTTGGGAAGCTGATGTTCTGCCATTGAACTACACCCGCATGCGCCACCGACCAGCACTCGGTCCCGGCGCGCGACGCAGTCTAGCCCAGCCGGACGGCCCGCCCGCCACCGACGCACGGGCCGCGCCCCGCCCAGCAATCGACCGCAGCATCCTCACCAGCCCCCGGCACTGAGGCGTCCGGGTGCACCAAGGGCAGCCCCTCGAAGAATGCCCAGTGGCCAGGGCTCATCACCGAGGAGAAGGGCGAACGTCTCGTAGCGACTGCTCCCCCATTGCTCACGACGAACCAACGCGATGGTGTCCGTACCGCGCTGGTGAGGTGAGCACGGGAGCAAGTGTGTGTTCCCAGCCCGCCTTATCAGGATATTTCTCGAATATGCTCATTGCAGGTTTACGCAAATCCACATGCACATCCTCGACCCCGCCCTCCGGAGTCTAACTTGCTGTCCGCCGGGGGGGATCCCCCAAAGGGATGAGGAGGGGATATGCGTAGATCTATTGGACGAGTGCGGGCCATAAGCCGGGCGGGATTCGGCGCACTGGCCTTGGTTTCACCCATCTTGATGAGCATCTCTACGGCAGGCGAGGCTCATGCCGGCCAGGTCATTCCGGGTGGACACCTCGACTACTACCAGGCCGTTGAAGTCAGCAGCTACTCCAATGCCATCGATCTGGACCGCCGTATCGGAGCTTGCAGCACCTCCCCGGGGGGCTCATGCACCATCACACACGGCGAGAGCCTTAGCACGACGGTCGGCACGGCTCTCGGCATGACCAAATATGACGTGTCTGCGGAGATCAAGGTCGACATCACCGCCTCAAACTCCACCGACGTGAGCTGCAGTTCGCCGGTATTCGGCAACAACCACGGCAAGCAGTGGGTTGCTCACGACAGAGGTGTGCGGAAGTACTACCGCCTCCAACACGTGACGCGCGTCAACTACGGGTACCCCACGCACTACGTCACCTCGGGCGTGCTCACAGCCTTCCAGCCCTACAGGTCTCAGATCTTCTGCCGGTTCGAGTAGCCAGCCAGTCCTGAAACCAGTCGGCGCGGTTGCCCCTCTGCCTGGGGTGCCGCGCCGACTGCGCTGCGCCCCACTTCGTCCAACGAGTTCCTTTCCTACTTCACGTGAAGATCGCCGGCTCCGCCCGCGCTCACCCCCGCTCCTCGGCGGCCTCTGCTTCCGCCTACGGGCTGCGCTGGCTCGCCGTCCTCGGCTGCAGTACCGACCGCGCCCCGCGGGCCAACACAACTTGCCCAGCACCCGTCCTCGACACCTGACCAGCGCCTATCTCGATTCGCTCGCCCGCCCCATCAACTCGGCGGCAACCCCACGGTGGCGCCCCACCTCAGGCGCATCGGGCGGGACCAAGCCCGTCGATAGAAGACGTCGACGTCGTGGACCAGGCACGCCGCGGCGACCCGGCGGCCACGGCCGGGTCGCAGGGCGGGGCCGCTAGGTGTGCCAGGCGACGCCGGCGGAAGACACGGTCGCGGTCAGCCCCCGTTGGTGCACCACGGTGTGGTGCCGGGCGCAGAGGAGGGCGAGGTTGGCCAGGTCCGTGGGACCGCCGTTGACCCAGTGACGCACGTGGTGCGCGTGGCACCATGGAGCGGGCCGGGTGCATCCGGGGAAGGTGCACCCGGCATCCCTCACCCACAGCGCCGCCAGCAGTCGCGGGGTCACGAGGCGCCGCAGTCGGCCCACGTCGAGGACCCCGCCGTCACCCCCGAGGACCATCGGGACCACCGAGGCGTCGCACGCCAGCTTGCGGACGGTCTCCGGCGCCAGCAGCTCGCCCGTCAGCGTGGTCCTGTGGCCCAGCCCCGCCCGCAGCGAGTCGAGGTCCATGGTCACGATGACCTGGGACTTCGTCGTCGTGGGTGCGTCGCCACCGGCCGCAGCGGCCCGCCGGCAGACCTCGAGGAGGGCCTCCGCCCACCGTTGCCCGGGCGAGCGCAGGTCGGGACCGCCCTCGTCGGAGGGCTGGGGCGCCGACAAGGGGTCGATCGCCGCGTCGAGCACCGCGGCAGCCTCGGGGTCGAGGCGCAGGTGGTAGTCGCTCATCCCGTCGTCGTGCACCGCCTTGCTCAGGGAGCACCCTCGCTTGAGCAGGTCCTCCTCACGCTGGAACGCGTCCTCGTGCCCGTGCATCGCCAGGATCCGGCTGCGCAGCTCGCGCAGGTGCTTCGGGAACCCGTCGGCCGCCACCTGGGTGAACCACCCCACCACCTGCTCCTCGGCGCCGGCCGCCAGCCGCGGCCGCAGCTTGTCGATCTCGGTCAGCGCCACCGCCGCGTTGCGGGTGCCGACCCGACCGTCCAGCACCGCCTCCGCGAGGCGCCGGTTGCGCGGGTCGCGGCATGCGGTTGCCACGCGCGCGAGCCGGGTCGCCTCACCCGGGGCCAGGCCTCGCATGTGGGTCATCAGCCAGTCCGGGGTGTTGGCCGCGGTCGACTGCGCGACCACGCCCCGGGTGTCGACCTCAACAACCATGGCCACCGCCGTCGCATCGCTCTGGCGGGCCAGCTCGTCGAGCTCGCCCGCCAGCGCCGCGAGCTCCGCGCAAGGCACCTGGAAGAGCACCGCCCGCAGATGCGCAAGGTGCGCAGCTGCGGCGCGCACGGCCTCGCGGCACTCGGTTGCAGTGGTCCCCTCCATGACCTGAACCTAGCCGCCACCACTGACAGTCCAGCCGCTCAAACGAGCCCGAAAACCGTTGCCAGAAAAAGAAATTCGCGACCACAGGGGTGACGTATGCCGTCACCCTCAGTGACGGCCGCGCCACACCTTCGCGGGTCCCAAGACGCGGGAAGAGAGCTCCACGAGCCGCAGCTCCGGCGGCGTCCGGCACCCGACCTGCGCACACGGCATACCGGGGCGGACCGGAGGCGCTAGCGTGTGGCGCGTGCTGCTCTCCGACCGTGACATCCGGGCCCAGGTCGACGACGGACGGGTCGTGCTCGACCCCTACGACGCGGCCATGATCCAGCCCTCGAGCATCGACGTGCGCCTGGACAAGTTCTTCCGGTTGTTCGACAACCACAAGTACCCCTTCATCGACCCCGCCACGGACCAGCCGGACCTCACCCGGCTCGTGGAGGTCGAGGACGGCGAGCCGTTCATCCTGCACCCGGGGGAGTTCGTCCTCGGCTCGACCTACGAGCAGGTCACGCTGCCCGACGACATCGCGGCGCGGCTGGAGGGCAAGTCCTCGCTGGGCCGCCTGGGCCTGCTCACCCACTCCACGGCCGGCTTCATCGACCCCGGATTCACCGGCCACGTCACGCTGGAGCTGTCCAACGTCGCGACCCTGCCGATCAAGCTGTGGCCGGGCATGAAGATCGGCCAGATGTGCTTCTTCCGGCTGACCAGCCCCGCGGAGAAGCCCTACGGCACCCAGGCCTACGGCTCCCGCTACCAGGGCCAGCGCGGCCCCACCGCCAGCCGGTCGTTCCAGAACTTCCACCGCACCGACGTCTGAGGTCGGTCCAGCCGCGCGCAGCTGAGCCCGCGGCGAGCTCTCACCGGTCCGGATCCACAGGGGATTCACAGGCCGAACATCCCGCCTCGCCGCGGCTCCGAACCTCACCATGAACGTGCCGGAACATCCGGCCCGGACCGGAGGTTTGACCAGACGTGGCTCCACGCACACCGACGCTGACCGTCGACTTCGCCGGCGACGACCCACAGGCCGTCGCGCTCGTGCTGCACGGGGGCCAGCAGCGCAGCGGCCGCCCCGTGCACCCGTGGAACCTCGCCGCGCTGCGCATGGTCCCCTTCGCCCGGCGGATCGCCGAGGTCGGCGACGGTCGGATCGCGGTCGCGCGCCTGCGGTATGCCGTGCGGGGCTGGAACGCCCCCGCCCTCGCCCCGGTGGCCGACACCGAGTGGGCCCTCGACGAGGTCCGGGCGCGGCTCGGTGACCTGCCCGTCGCCCTCGTCGGCCACTCCATGGGTGGCCGCAGCGCCATCTATGCCGCCGGGCACGACAGTGTCACGACGGTGGTCGGGCTCGCCCCGTGGCTCGAGCAGGGTGACCCTTCCGAGCAGCTCGGCGGCCGCCAGGTCCTCCTCGTCCACGGGACCGCCGACCGCATGACCTCCCACCGGGCGACCGCCAACTTCGCCAACCGGATCAAGGCCGAGGGTGTCGACGTCACGCTCGTGCACCGCCTCGGCGAGCGGCACGCCATGCTGCGCAACGCCTCCGCGTGGCACGACCTCGCCGCCGACTTCACCTGCAGCAGCCTGGTCGGGGCCGCGCCCTCGGCCATCGTCGACACCCGCAAGGACGCCGCGTCCTGACCCCCGGCGGCCCAGCACGCCCACGGTTCAGCAGCCCCCGGCTCAGTCCGCCAACGGAGCCAGGGCCTCCAGCAGCTCCTCGGCGAGCGCGAAGTCGGGCGCCAGGTCGCGGTCGGCCAGGTCCGTGGGCAGCGGCCGGCAGGCCTCGAGCGCCTCGGCGAGCCGTCCACCCGGCTCGATCCCGCGCATCCGCAGCGCCCGCACCGCGCAGACCAGCTCCACCGCCACCAGGTGCCGGTAGGCGTCGACCACCGCACCCATCCGGACCGCAGCGGTCGTCGAGAAGCTCGCGTCGTCCTCCACCCCCGCGGAGACGCTGATCGTCTGGACGCTCGCCGGCGTGGACGCCTGCCCGCGGATCACCGCGAGGGCCGACCCCGCGGCATACTCCGCGATGAGCAGGCCGGACGCCCCGGTGGTGGGGTCGGCCAGGAACCGCGGCAGCCACGCGGCCGGGTCGGTGAGCAGGTGGCTGATCCGGGACTGGCCGGCCTTGGCCGAGCGGGTCAGCGCCAGCAGTGCCGTGTCCAGCCCGAGCGCGACGTATGCCGCGTGGAAGGCCCCGTGGTGCGCCGCCAGTCCGTCCGCGGCCAGGAAGACGGGGTTCTCCGAGGCGGTGTTGACCGAGGACTCGATGACCCGCCGCAGCGAGTCGAGGCTGTCGATCAGCGGACCGTGCACCTGGGGCCACGTGCGCAGTCCGAAGAAGTCCTGGATGTGCCGCGGCTCGAGGTGCTGCGGCTCCAGCAGGTCGCTCATCACCCGGGCCACCTCGGCCGCGCCGGGGAACGGGGTCACCGTCCGCACCGCCGGCCCGACGGCCTCGAGGTTGCCGTTGAGCGCGACCCACGTCAGTGCGCTGACCGTCAGCGCCGCCCGGGAGATCCGTTGCAGCGCATGGCAGCCCAGCGCTGCCTCGGCCAGCGTGAACGCGTGGCTCGACATCAGCGGCAGGGCGTCAATGGAGCGCACGGCCAGGCTGCGGTGGCGGTGGCCACCGGCCCGGGGGCGTTCGCCCAGCAGGGTCAGGCCGACCTCCGCCAGGGCGGTCAGGTCGCTGGTGCCCAGGGCGCCGTAGCGGTGCACCACCGGCAGGTCCTCCTCCGGGCCGCAGGCCATCTCCGCCAGGGCCAGCGGCAGGGCCGGCTCGACGCCGGAGCCGCCGGTCAGCAGCTGGTTCGCCCGGATCCCCAGCGCTGCCCGCACGATCGGCGCCGGCAGGGGCGCGCCCCACCCGGCGGCGTGGGAACGCAGGATCGCCACCCCGTGCGCCTCGGGCTCGCCCTCGACCGGCTGGTCGCGGTTGGCCCCGACACCCGTGGTCCTCCCGTAGAGCGGTCGCTCGCTGGCGAGCCGGTCGGCCAGGGACGCCGTCTTCGCCACGACCTGCAGCCCGTCCCCGGCCACCTCGAGCCGACCGCCGGCTGAGACATGTCTCATGGCATCGAGGTCGAGGCGGGTACCGTCGAGCACGACCGTGTCGGTGCTGGTGGCTGTCATGGTCCTGTCCCTGCGTTCGTAGGCCCGTTGTCGGTTAGGTTGATCGCCATGATCCGCTTCGACGGAGTCTCCAAGAAGTACCCCGACGGCACCGTGGCCGTCGACGACCTGAGCTTCGAGGCGCCGACGGGTCAGATCACCGTGCTCGTCGGTCCGTCCGGCTGTGGCAAGACGACGTCCCTGCGCATGATCAACCGGATGATCGAGCCCACCTCGGGGCGCATCTGGATCGACGACCAGGACACGACGTCGATGGACCAGGCCCAGCTGCGCCGGGGCATCGGCTACGTCATCCAGCACGCCGGCCTGTTCCCCCACCGCACCATCGTCGACAACGTCGCCACGGTGCCGCTGCTGCTGGGCTGGGACCGGCGCAAGGCACGCAGCACCGCCCTCGAGCTGATGGATCGCGTGGGCCTGCCGGCGAGCTTCGCCAAGCGCTACCCCTCCCAGCTCTCCGGCGGCCAGCAGCAACGCGTCGGCGTCGCCCGGGCGCTCGCCGCCGACCCGCCCGTGATGCTCATGGACGAGCCGTTCAGCGCGGTCGACCCGATCGTGCGCGAGCAGCTCCAGGACGAGTTCCTGCGGCTGCAGCAGGAGCTCGGCAAGACGATCGTCTTCGTCACCCACGACATCGACGAGGCGATCAAGCTCGGTGACCAGGTCGCCGTCCTCCGCGTCGGTGGGCACCTCGCCCAGATCGCCGAACCCGCGCGGCTGCTCGCCCACCCGGTCGACGACTTCGTGGCCGACTTCGTGGGCCGGGACCGCGGCTACCGTGCGCTGAGCTTCCAGCAGTCGCCGCCGCTGCCGGTCCGGCAGGAGCCCACCATCGGCATCGGCGCGACCCCCGAGGAGGCCCGCGCCGCCACCAGCGACGGCTGGCTGCTGGTCACCGACGACGACCACCACCCGCTGGGGTGGGTCGAGCCGCAGCACCTGTCCGGGCCCGTCAGCTCCGCGATGCTGCACCGCGGCGGGACGCTCGCCCGGGCCCACGGCCCGCTGCGCCACGCACTCGACGCCGCACTGTCCTCGCCGAGCCGCCGCGGGGTCCTCATCGACGACGACGGGGCGCTGATCGGCACGGTGCGGGCGCACGAGGTGCTCACCGCGATCGAGGAGACTGAGCGCCCGGCGGCGGAGCCCGCCATACCGGTCGGAGCGGACGGGGAAGGCGAGCTCCGGTCGTGACCTGGCTGCACGACCACCTCGGAGAGGTGCTGGACCTGACCAAGGCGCACATCTACCTCGCGGGCGTGCCGCTGGTCATCGGGCTGGTCCTCGCCCTGCCGCTGGGCTGGCTCGCCCGGCGGTTCCGCGTCCTCTACCCGCCGCTCATCATCGGCACCGGGCTGCTCTACACGATCCCGTCGCTGTCGTTGTTCGTCCTGATGCCGGTGATCATCGGTGGCAACATCCTCGAGCCCAGGAACGTCATCATCGCGCTGACGATCTACACCCTCGCGCTGCTCGTGCGCACGGTCGCCGACGGACTGGGCGCCGTGCCCGAGGACGTCACCCAGGCGGCCACGGCGATGGGCTTCAGCCGGGTCCGGCGCTTCTTCTCCGTCGAGCTGCCCCTGGCCGTGCCGGTGATCTCGGCGGGCCTGCGGGTCGCAGCCGTCAGCAACGTCAGCATCGTCAGCGTCGCCGCGGTGATCGGCGTCAGCCAGCTCGGAATGCTCTTCCTCGACGGCTACCAGCGCTTCTTCTACGACCCGATCATCGTCGGCCTCATCGCCTGCGTCCTGCTCGCGCTGGCCTTCGACCTGGTCATCGTCGGCATCACGCGGCTGCTCACGCCGTGGGTCCGTGCGCGGCAGGGGGCGTGATGTTCAACAGCATCTGGATGTGGCTGACCGACCCGGCCAACTGGCAGGGCGAGGACGGCGTGCCGCAGCGCACCGTCGAGCACCTGCAGTACTTCGCCGAGACGATGGTCGTCGCCGCCGTCATCGCCATCCCGCTGGGCCTCTACATCGGGCACACCGGCAAGGGGAAGCTGTTCATCGTCAACGTCGTCGGTGCCTTCCGGGCGATCCCCACGCTGGGCCTGCTCTTCGTCGTGACCCTGCTCCTCGCGCCCCGGCTCAAGGGCGACAACGCCTTCCTGATCCCGAGCCTGATCGTGCTGATCATCCTGGCGGTCCCGCCGATCCTGTCCGGCACCTATGCCGGTGTCGGCGAGGTCGACCCCGCCGCGCGCGACGCCGCCCGGGGCATGGGGATGACCGGCTGGGAGGTGCTGCGCAAGGTCGAGGTGCCCTGCGCCCTGCCGCTGATCTTCTCGGGGCTGCGATCGGCCGCGCTCCAGGTCATCGCCACCGCCACGATCGCCGCCACGGTCAGCCTCGGCGGCCTGGGGCGCCTCCTCATCGACGGGCTGTCGGTCCAGAACTACGGCAAGGTCGCCTCGGGGGCGATCCTCGTGGCACTGCTCGCGCTCGCGGTCGACCTCCTCTTCGCCCTCGGCCAGCGGTATGCCGTGTCGCCCGGCCTCAGCGGACGGTTCCGTAACACTCCGGCTGCGGATGATGACAGCCGCAGCACCGTCATCGATCCTGCTGTGCACGAGGCCGCGTAGGCCCCAACCAGAAAGAGACACCGATGAAGCGCCCGAAGATCGTCCTCGCCCTGACAGCCTCGGCAGCGATGCTCTCCGTCGCGGCGTGTGGGGGCACCTCCAGCAACCCGCTGTCGACCAACACCGCCGCCGGCGGCAGCTCCGCCTCGGCCAGCGGCAGCATCGTCGTCGGCTCCGCGAACTTCCCCGAGAACCAGCTCCTCGCCGAGATCTACGCCGGCGCCCTCGAGGCCAAGGGGCTCAAGGTCGCCAAGAAGCTCAACATCGGCAGCCGCGAGGTCTACATCCCCGCCCTCCAGCAGGGTGCTATCGACCTCATCCCTGAGTACACCGGCGTCCTGTCGCAGTACTTCAACAAGAACGCCAAGGCGACCGACGCCGACGGGGTCTACAACGAGCTCAAGGCCGCGCTGCCCTCCACCCTCACGGTGCTCGCCAAGTCCGCCGCCGAGGACAAGGACGCGGTCGTCGTCACCAAGGACACGGCGAACAAGTACCACCTCAAGTCCATCGCCGACCTGCAGGCGCACGCCAAGGACCTCACCCTCGGCGGCCCGCCGGAGTGGAAGACCCGCCCCACCGGCGTGCCCGGCCTGAAGAAGCTCTACAACCTGGACTTCAAGTCCTTCCGCGCCCTCGACACCGGCGGCCCGCTGACCGTCAACGCGCTGAAGAACGGCCAGGTCGACGCGGCCGACCTGTTCACCACCGACCCGTCCATCGCGGCCAACAGCTTCGTCATCCTCGACGACCCCAAGCACCTGTTCGCCGCGCAGAACGTCGTCCCGCTGATCACCAAGGCCAAGGTCACCGACACGATCAGCTCGGCGCTCAACGCGGTCTCGGCCAAGCTCGACACGGCCACCCTCGGCGAGCTCGTCAAGGAGGTCGTGGTCGACAAGAAGGACGCCGCGGTCGTCGCCAAGGAGTTCCTCTCCAAGAACTCCCTGGGCTGACCGCCCGGCACCCCGGCAACGCACGAGGCCGCCCCCACCAGCCGGTGGGGGCGGCCTCCGTCGTTCGCGTAGGCCGGCTGGCTCAGGCGGTCGGCGCCGGCTCCGGCTCGGGGGCGGTCGCCGTGGCGGCCTCGGGCTCACCGCCACGACGGACGGCGGCGAGGAGCATCTGCGCCACGTCGACGACCTCGACCTCCTCGCGGGCCTCGCCCTCGGACTGCTTGCTGGTCAGCCCGTCGGAGAGCATGACCCGGCAGAACGGGCAGCCCACGGCGATCCGGTCGGCACCGGTGTCCAGGGCCTCCGTCGTGCGGTTGGTGTTGATCCGCGTGCCGAGCTTCTCCTCCATCCACATGCGGGCACCGCCGGCGCCGCAGCAGAAGGACTTCTCCTGGTTGCGGGGCATCTCGCGCAGCTCCACGCCCGGCAGGGCGCCGATGAGCTCGCGCGGCGGGGAGTAGACGCCGTTGTGGCGGCCGAGGTAGCACGGGTCGTGGTAGGTGACCGACTCGGCGGTGGAGGCGACGTTGGCCGTGTCGGCCTCGGCCGGACGGGACACCGGCACCAGCTTCTTCTCGCGCACGAGGCGGTTGAGCAGCTGGGTGTGGTGGACGACCTCGTACTGCCCACCGACCTGCGGGTACTCGTTCTTGATGGTGTTGAAGCAGTGGGCGCAGGTGACCACGATCTTCTTCGCGCCGACCTCGTTGAGGACCTCGACGTTGGCCTGGGCCAGCATCTGGAAGAGGAACTCGTTGCCGGCGCGGCGGGCCGGGTCGCCGGTGCAGGTCTCGCCGTCGCCGAGGACGGCGAAGGAGACGCCGGCGGTGTGCAGCAGCTCGGCCACGGCGCGGGTGGTCTTCTTGGCGCGGTCCTCGTAGGCGCCGGCGCAGCCGACCCAGAACAGGTAGTCGACCTCGGCCAGGTCCTCGACGTCCTGCCCGGCGATCTTGACCTCGAAGGGGAGGTCCTTGGCCCAGTCGAGGCGGGCGCGGGCGCTCATGCCCCACGGGTTCTGCTTGTTCTCGAGGTTCTTGAACAGGCCGCCGAGCTCGGAGGGGAAGGCCGACTCGATGAGCACCTGGTAGCGGCGCATGTCGACGATGGAGTCGACGTGCTCGATGTCGACCGGGCACTGCTCGACGCAGGCGCCGCAGGTGGTGCAGGACCACAGCACGTCCTGGTCGATCACGGCGTCGGGGCCGTGCGGGTTGTAGGCGGTCAGCGGGCTGGTGATGTCGTAGCCGGTGTCGCCGACCAGCGCGACCTCGGCGGCCGCCTTGGTCTCCTCGGCCAGGCCCTCACGGTCCCCCTCGGCGGCCTGCAGCCACGGCGCCTTGGCGTAGGCGTGCTCGCGCATCGTCATGACCAGCATCTTGGGCGAGAGCGGCTTCTCGGTGTTCCACGCCGGGCACTGGCTCTGGCAGCGGCCGCACTCGGTGCAGGTGGTGAAGTCCAGCAGGCCCTTCCAGGTGAAGTCCTCGACCTTGCCGACGCCGAGCGCCGCGTCCTCGTCGAGCTCCTCGATGTTCTCGAAGTCGACCGTCTCGCCCTTGACCTTCAGCGGCTGCAGCGCACCGAGGGACGTGCGCCCGTCGGCGTGGCGCTTGAACCAGATGTTGAAGAAGGCCAGGAACCGGTGCCACGCCACACCCATGGTCGGCTGCAGCGAGATGGTGATCATCCAGACCATCGAGATGAGGATCTTGACCGCAGCGACGGTGACGATCGCAGCCTCGAGCCCGCCGACCGTCATACCGGTGAAGGCGTTGCCGATGAAGAAGGTGAGCGGGTAGTGCAGCGTGGTCGCGGTGGCCTCGCCGTCGGCCTGGCCGAGGGCGTACTCCAGGCCGCGCAGGGTCAGCACGCAGATGACGACGCCGAGGATGACCAGCTCGACGAAGTAGGCCTGCCAGAAGGTGGAGCCGAAGAAGCGGCTCTTGCGGGCCTGGGTGCGGGGGTGGTTCTTCTGCCGGATCGCGATGAGGGCCAGGATCCCGGCGAAGGAGAGCCAGCCGATGACCTCGGTGAGCCACTCGAACGGCGCGAGGTGGCCGATCAGCGGCAGGGCGAAGGTCTGGTCGAAGAGCTGGCCGTAGGCGGTGACCAGGGTGAAGAACAGCAGCCCGAAGGAGACCATGACGAACCAGTGCGCCGCGGCCACGACCGGCAGGCGCGACATGCGGGTGTGGCCGAGGAACTCCCGGAACAGGGTCGCCGTGCGGGCGCCCTTGTCGTCGGTGCGGGTCGGGTCGGGCTGGCCGAGCCGGAACACCGCGGTGAACCGGCCGATGGCCTTGGCGAACAGCGCCACCGCGACGACTGTGACCGCAAGGCAGATGACGAGGGCGGCGATCTGCAGGGCTGACATAGCGACGGAGTTTACGGACGAGTAACCCCGGCGTCGCTACCTGATGGTCCGTTGTGACCAGAGTCGCCCGAGGGGTGGTCACCGGACTTGCAACGTCATAACAATTCGTTGGAACATCCATAAGGCGCCGTTTGTTGTCGCCGAGTGAGACCTGAAGACTGTTGACCCTCGACCTGAAGGCGGTCCTCCCGTGCCCATCCATGACGACGTCACGTCCCTCATCGGCAACACCCCGCTGGTCCGGATCAACAGGCTGATCCAGTCCGGGGCGACGGTCGCGGCCAAGCTCGAGTTCTACAACCCCGCCAGCAGCGTCAAGGACCGCATCGGCGTCTCGATCATCGACGCCGCCGAGCGCTCCGGGGAGCTCAAGCCGGGAGGCACAATCGTCGAGGCCACCAGTGGCAACACCGGTATCGCGCTCGCGATGGTCGGTGCCGCCCGCGGGTACAACGTCGTGCTCACCATGCCCGAGACCATGTCCAAGGAGCGCCGCGCGCTCCTGCGCGCCTACGGCGCCGAGCTCGTGCTCACCCCGGGCTCGGAGGGCATGAAGGGGGCGGTCACCCGCGCCGAGCAGATCGCCGCGGAGCGCGGCGGCATCCTGGCCCGCCAGTTCGCCAACGAGGCCAACCCCGAGATCCACCGCCGCACCACGGCCGAGGAGATCTGGAAGGACACCGACGGCCAGGTCGACATCGTCGTCTCCGGCATCGGCACCGGCGGCACCATCACCGGCGTCGGCCAGGTGCTCAAGTCCCGCAAGCCGGGGGTGCAGATGATCGCGGTCGAGCCGGAGGAGTCGCCGATCCTCAACGGCGGCCAGCCCGGTCCGCACAAGATCCAGGGTCTCGGCGCCAACTTCGTGCCGGAGATCCTCGACACCTCGATCTACGACGAGGTCATCGACATCAACGCCGAGACCGCGGTGGAGTGGGCCCGCCGGGCCGCCAAGGAGGAGGGGCTGCTCGTCGGCATCTCCTCCGGTGCCGCCCTCGCCGCGGCCGCGAAGGTGGCGGCCCGCCCGGAGAACGACGGCAAGACGATCGTCGTGATCATCCCCAGCTTCGGTGAGCGCTACCTGTCCACCATCCTCTTCTCCGACCTGCTGGACTGACGGTCGTTGAAATCTTCACGAAAGCCTGAGCGAGATGGCTGTCTTGCGCTTGACTGAGGCTCCGCCGACCGGCCGCGCAGCGATCCCCCCTAACGCGCGCGGCCGGTCGGCCCTCGCCACGCTGCGCTCGGCGTGGGGCTCCGTGCGCGAGGACCTCGACACCGCCGTGGCACGCGACCCCGCGGTCGACACCCGGCTGGAGATGGCCCTCGCCTCGCCGGGCCTGCACGCCATCTGGGTCCACCGCGTCTCGCACCGCCTGTGGCAGCGGCCCGGCTGGCGGCTGCCGGCCCGCCTGCTGTCCCAGGTCAGCCGCGCGGTGACGGGTGTGGAGATCCACCCCGGGGCCCGCATCGGCCGCCGGTTCTTCATCGACCACGGAATGGGCGTGGTCATCGGGGAGACCGCCGAGGTCGGCGACGACGTGATGCTCTACCACGGGGTCACCCTCGGGGGCCGCTCCCTGCAGAAGGTCAAGCGCCACCCCACCGTGGGCGACCGGGTCACCATCGGCGCCGGGGCCCGCGTCCTCGGGCCGGTCGTGATCGGGGACGACGTGCAGATCGGCGCCAACTCGGTCGTGGTCAAGGACGTGCCCACGGGCGGTGTCGCCACCGGGGTGCCCGCGACCGTGCGCTTCCCCGAGCCGGGCCAGGACCCGCGTGAGGCGCTCTTCGCCGACCCGGCACTCTGGATCTGAGCCGACCCCACCCCACCCCTCCTGTCCTCGCGCTCTCCGCGAGGTCGACGAAACCCACACCTCCCGACCCGGGGGGTGTGGGTTTCGTCGACCTCGGCGCAGGTGCGGGACTCGCGTTCATCCCGCGGTCACCCGGGGACTGCCGTGCGTCTGCCTGGCGCTCCTACGGTCCGCGCCATGAGTACTTCCCCCAGCCGCGTCATGGTCGGTGCCCTCGCCCTCACGCTCCTCGCCGGTGGCGGCGTCCTCGGGGGGCGGCTCGCGCCTGCGACCGCGCAGCCCCGGCCGGCCGCGGTCGGCTCGTCCGTCGACCCCGTGCGGTCAGGTCGGCTGGACCTGGGAGCGCCCGACCTGCCGGAAGCGCGGTCCACGCGGGTCCTGCAGCCCGGGGTGACCCTGACCGAGATCAGCAGAGGCGGCGCGGACGCCCACCTGGTGTGGACCCTGGAGGCACTCATCCCCGCCTCCTCGAGCTCGCCCGACCCCGACGCGCCACCCCGGTCGATCTCCGACGAGGCCAGCGCCCGGGCGCAAGCCGACCGACTGGCGGCCAAGGGATTCCCCGCGCGGGTCGAGCGTGTGGCCCAACCGCAGGCGGCGGACGTGCCCGCCGGGACGCTGGGCTACCGGGTCAGGCTCGGCAGCTATCCCACCAAGGCCGAGGCTGACGCTGCCAACGCCCGGCTCGCGGCGGCGGGGGAGCACGCCTCGTCGGTCTACACGGGGTGGGACGGCAAACCCACGGATCGTGGGCCCTGGCATCTCAAGGTCGTCACCCTCGATCCGAGGGCCTTCCACGGCACCCTGGGCGCGTCATACGGACCGGACCTGCATGACCGGGAGACCACCTCGGAGCTCAGCCGTGACGCGGGGGCCACGGTCGGGGTGAACGCCGGCTTCTTCGTGCTGGACCCCACGGCCGGCGCGCCTGGCGACCCGGCCGGGGTGGGCGTCTACCGCGGGCAGCTCCTCTCCGAGCCCACGAACGGGCGCCCTGCGCTGGTCCTGCACAACGACGGCAGCCGTACCGGTGTCGAGCGCCTGACCTGGCAGGGCAAGGTCTCGGTCAACGGGCGAGCCGTGGGACGCCTGGACGGCGTGAACCGGGTCCCCGGCCTCATCCGCAACTGTGGTGGGGACGCCACCGACAGCCCGACCGCGCTGCCGCTGCATGACGTCACGTGCACCGACGAGAGCGAGCTCGTCGCCTTCACCTCGCAGTTCGGGACCCGGACCCCCTCAGGGCCCGGGCGGGAGGCCGTTGTCGACGCCCACCACGTCGTGCGGTCCGTGACCGCGGAGCGGGGCACCGCGCTCGCCCCGGGACTCACCACGGTGCAGGCCACGGGCACATCGGCGGAGGCGCTGGCGGGCGTCCACGTCGGGGACCGTCTCGACGTCACTGCCGGACTCGTCGGTGGTGACGGGCACGTCCGGGCAACCGACCGGGGGACCACCATCGTCAACGGCGGCCCCCAGCTGATGCAGGGTGGGCAGGAGCGCATCACCCAGCAGCGCGACGGGATGGTGCACCCGGGCGACCCGAGCTTCGCCTACGGCTGGGTCGTCAAGCGGAACCCGCGCACCTTCGCCGGCGTGGATGCCCACGGGCGCACGGTGATCGTCACGGTCGACGGGCGCAGCACGGACGACCTGGGGCTGAGCATCCCGGAGGCGGCTGACGTGGCGCGCTCGCTGGGCCTGGTTGATGCGATCAACCTCGACGGTGGCGGCTCGACGACCATGGCGGTGGGCGGTCAGGTGGTCAACCACCCCTCGGATGCGACGGGCGAGCGGCCGGTGGGCGACGCGCTGCTGGTGCTCCCCACCCGCCGCTGAGGACCGGTGACACACCTCCTCTGACTCCACGAAACCCAACTTCCCGCCAGGGAGGTGTGGGTTTCGTCGACCTCAGGGGCGGGAATGGCTCAGCCGGCGGGGGCGCCGTGCCGCCCGGCGCCGCCGGCGAACCGGCGGGCTCCCGCCAGGGTCTCCTCGGTGAGGGCGAACTGGCCGTGCCGCCACTCGTTGGCGATCGCCTCCTCCAGGTCCATGCCGTGCTGCTCCAGGGTGGAGAGCCGGTCGTGCCGCAGGCAGGTCTGCGGAAGCGCCGCCAGCTCACGGGCCAACTGCTGTGCCGCGGCCAGCGCCTGACCGGCCGGCGCCACCCGGTTGACCAGCCCCATCCGCAGGGCCTCCGCGGCATCGACGCTGCGGCCGGTGAGGATCAGGTCCAGCGCGTGGCTCTGCCCGACCAGCCGGGGGAGGCGGACGGTGCCGCCGTCGATGAGGGGCACGCCCCAGCGCCGGCAGTAGACGCCGAACACCGCACCGGGGTCGGCGACGCGCAGGTCGCACCACAGCGCGAGCTCGAGGCCTCCGGCCACCGCGTGCCCCTCGACGGCCGCGACCACCGGCTTGGACAGGGTCAGCCGGGTCGGCCCCATCCCGCCCGGTCCGTCCCCCGGCGCGGCGGGCAGCGGCGCGCCCCCGGCGACGGCCTTGAGGTCCGCCCCCGAGCAGAACGTGCCGCCTGCGCCGGTGAGCACGGCCACCGACTGACCCGGGTCGGCGTCGAACTCCTGGAACACGGCCGCCAGCTCCTCGGCGTGCTCGGCGTCGACCGCGTTGCGCACCTCGGGCCGGTCGAGGACGACCGTGGTCACGGCACCGTCGCGGGTGACCCTGATGCTCACGTGTCCTCCTCAGGGACAGCCGGTCGCGCCTGCACCCAGGTGTGATCCGGGGTGAGGTAACGGTCGACGACGAGCCCCGCGTCCTGCAGCGCCTGCTCGAACGCCTCGGTGCTCAGCGGCCGGGACCGGAAGGTGTGGGTCCACCGGGCGTCGGGGAAGACGTACTCGACCTCCACCGACCGCACGCCGTCGCCGACGTCGTGGGACGACAGAACCCGGACCACGCCGTCGCCGTGCCGCGTCTCGCGTGGGACCTGGTCGTGCCAGTCCGCGCCCTCGCGCTGCACCAGCACGCAGCCGTCGTCCACGACGTGCCGCCGGCAGGTCTCCAGCAGGCCCTGCCGGACCCGCGGGTCGCCGGCATGGACCAGGAACGACGCGAGCAGCACGACGTCGAAGCGATCGGCCAGGTCGAGCGTCTCGATGGAGCTGGCGACGGTGCGGGCACCGTGGATGCGTTCCAGCATCGCGGGGGACTCGTCGACCGCCGTGACCTCGAAGCCGCGCTCGAGCAGCGCGTGGGTCATCCGGCCTGCCCCCGAGCCCAGCTCCAGCAGCCGGGCCTGCGAAGGGACTGCCGCGGCGATGACGTCCGGCTCGTTCCCGACAGGCAGCCTGGCGTACAGCTGGACGGCGCAGCCGTCCGGCGTGATGTCCCCGGGTCCGGTCCCGCGGTAGCCCTCACGGGCCTGTGCCTGCACGTCGCCATGCAACCGGCTCGCTCGGGACCGTGCAAGCGCGCGGCTGCGGTTCCGCGCCGTCGGACACGCACGCGACGTGCCGTTCATGCCGCGAGGGTGAGGACCGCGGACACCGGCGAGGACGAGGCTCAGGCTGTGCCTGGCCTCGCGGGCCGGGCGGAGTGGAGGGGGTCATGTCGGTCAGCGTCTGTCGCGCAGGGGGCGAACGATGGAGTGTCGCCGGCGCCGAGTTCCGGGTTCTCGCGGACGGCAGCGCAGTCGAGGGACGGTGGGGCGTGGTGCAGTGCTCCATCGCCGCGGGGTGGACCGGCCCGCCGCAGCACATCCACCGCCAGCATGACGAGAGCTTCTTCATCCTGACCGGCACGGTGCGGTTCACCAGCGGCCGCGAGGAGCTTCTGGCCCCGCCCGGGTCCCTGGTCACCGCGCCGATCGGCGTGCCGCACTCGTTCGCCAACGCCGACAGCCGGACCCCGGCCAGCTTCCTGTGCACGGTGACGCCGGAGCGCTACCTCGGGTACTTCCGGGAGGTCGCCGCACTGCTCCCGGGTCCGGACGGTCAGCTCGACCCGGCTGAGGTCCTGGCCCTCATGAGTCGCTACGCCACCGAGCCATACCGTCCCGACTGACCAGCCTGCGTGCCTGCCTGATCCAGCGGTCCACGGAGTGGTTCGCGGGTGGGGTACCGGCGTACCTTCGGAATGAGAAGGCCCGGACTGCCGGATCCGAAGCAGCCGGTCTCTGGCGCAGGGGGGCGCGTCCAGCACGGACGCCCCGGTCCCCACCGGCTTCGTGGCGGTGGGGACCCGCCCTGACCCGCCCACGGGCCCGCGGCCTGGGCTTCACCGGGCAGGCAGGGACAGGGCGAGACGTCGGTATCGCGCGGCGCCGGCTTCAGGGGCCGGAGAGCAGGCCGCGCTGGATGGCGATGGACATGGCCTCCAGCTTGCTGTGTGCGCCCAGCTTGGCCGACAGGTTCGCGACGTGGTTGCGCACGGTGTTCACGCTCACGTCGAGCTCGGCGGCGATCGAGGCGTTGGACAGGCCCTGCGCGAGCATGGACAGCACCTCCTCCTCGCGCCTGGTCAGGGCCGGCTGTGCCCCGCCCGTGCGGGTGAGCCTGGGCAGCAGCCGGGCCAGCAGCTCCGGGGAGATGCTGGCCTCGCCCTGCGCGGCGGCCCGGACGGCGGTGGTCACCTCGGCCAGGCTCCGCGTCTTGGACAGGAACCCCGCGGCGCCGGCCTCGATCGCCCTGACGAGCACGTCATCGGAGCTCGCGCCGGTCAGGACCACCACGTTCATGCTGGGGCGCAGGGCGCGAAGCTCCGGGATCGCCGCCACGCCATCGCCGTCGGGCAGTCGGCGATCCAGGATCAGCACGTCGGGCGATGACGTCTGCACCCGCGCCCGTGCCTGGGCCAGCGTCTGTGCCAGGCCGACCGTGCTGAGATCCGGCTCCTCATCGAGGACGCGCGCCAGGCTGGCAGCGACGACCTCATGGTCATCGACGATCAGCACGCGAATCGGGCGCACGCCGTCGAGGTGGTCGTGGTGCCCGGTGTCGAGGGCTTCGTCCACGCCGCTCACCTCCCCGCGTCCTCCCTAGTATCACTGCACTAGGCCTCGTGGGGCGCCGGCATCGCCGAGCCGTCGGCGGGTGGCCGCACCATGGCCGTGTCCGAGGTGCCGACGAGGTCAGGCAGGTCGATGACCACCATCCGTGTCCTCATCGCCGACGACCACCCGGAGATGCTCTCCGCGCTGGTCACGGCGGTGGAGGCCGATGCCCGCTTCGTGGTGGCGGCCACCGCCACCAGCGGGGAGCAGGCTGCCCGCCTCGCCGCCGAGCTGCCGCTGGACCTGGCCCTGATCGACGTGCGGATGCCGGGCGGCGGTCCGGCTGCGGCCACCGCGATCGCCAGCCTGCCCGGGGCGCCGGTGGTCGTGGCCATCTCGGCCGAGACCGGCGTGAGCACAGTGGCGGCCATGGTGGAGGCCGGGGCAGTCGGATACCTGGCCAAGGGCCGCATCGGGGAGGCCCTGCCGGAGCTGTTGGCGCGCTGTGTCCACGGCGAGGTGGTGCTGGCCACCCCGACCGGAGCGGGTGCCCTGCGCGCGGTGCTGGGCGCCCGCCGCGCCGAGGCGGTCGACGCAGTGACCCGGGCGGCGGTGTGAGGGCTGCCGCGGTGCGGCTTGGCGAGCCTGCCGGAACCGGGCCGCGGACGCCGGGGCGTGCTTACCATGGCGGCACATCGTCACTGAGGCCCGACCTTGTGGGGGCGAACCGGGATGGAACAGCGCACGTGGCTCTCGGCCGAGGAAGGCCCGGACGTCGGCCCGCAGATCATCTTCGGGATGGACCCCACCGGCCGGTGCACCCTGTCACTCGGCTCGGGGCTGGCGGCGCTGGGGTTCCGCCCCGGCGAGATGGTCGGGACGGACCTGCTGGAGTTCTACCGCGACGACCCGCTGGGCACCGAGGCCCTGACCCGGGCACTGGCCGGAGAAGCCTTCCACGCGGAGAGGGAGTACATCGGCCGGCGCCTCTCGCTGTACTTCGAACCGGTCTTTGACGAGGACGGCACGCTCAGCGGAGCGCTCGGGGTCGCCACCGACGTCACCGAGCAACGCCAGCTCGAACGTGAAGCCCTCGCCGCCCGGCGCCGTGCCTACCACCTGGCCGAGCTCTCAACCGTCCTGACCCGCGAGGTCCTGGACCTGCCGGCCTTGCTCAAGGTGGTGGTCCGTGCCGTGACCGAGGTGGCCGGGCCGGCGGGGGTGCTCTGGCTGCGGTCCGCCGACGGTCAGCGGCTCACGCCGGCGGCCGCGTGGGAGGGCGGCCGTGCCGAGCGCGACATCGCCTCCATCCTGGCGAGCGAGGGGCATGACGCGGCGTCGTACACCCCTGAGGTCGCGGCTGCCGCGGCGCTGGCGGCCCCTACCGTGCTCGACCCGGATGCCCGCGCGAAGGCCGCAGCGCCCGGAGGTCCGCTCGGCCGGCTGGCGGCGTCGAGGACCGGAGGGGCCGTGTTGCGCGTGCCGCTGCACTCACGGGGTCAGCTCGTCGGCCTGGTCGACGTCGCCCGCACCGAGGCTGCCGGCCCCTTCCGCGACGAGGACATCGACCTGGTGGCCGACATCGCGGGGCGCGCCGCGCTGGCGGTGGACAACGCCCTGCTGCTCCAGGCCCACCGCCGGGCTCGCGAGGAGCTCGTGAAGTTCCAGGCCCTGGCGGACGCCTCGGACAACCTCATCGGCATCTCCGACACCGCGGGCAGCCTCGGGTACCTCAACCCGCGGGTCGCCGACATGGGGCTCGCCGCCGATGGCGAGGAGGCGTGGTCGGCGTTGGCCACCTACATCGGGCAGGAGCACGCGCAGGAGATCCGGGCTCAGCTGGAAACGGCCGGCCGCTGGTCGGGGCAGCTGCCCCTGAGTGTTGCTCACCAGGACGGCGGCGCTGCCGAGCGCATCGTCGACTTGGAGGTGTTCCGCCTGCACCACCCGGACACGTCAGCGGACCTGGGGACGGCCTGGATCGCCTCGGACATCACCGAGCTGCGCGCCACGGAGGCCGCGCTCCGGCTCGCCAACGCCGACCTCGGCCGGTTCAAGGCGCTCGTCGAGGCCTCGCCGGACTTCATCGCCATCGCTGGCCTGGACGGTGCCGTGCAGTACGTGAACCCGGGCGGACGCGCCCTCATCGGGTTGGGCGTCGACGTCGATGTCACGACGACCACGATCGCGGACTACCTCACGCCCGAGGGCCTGGTCGCCTCGTTGGCGGTGGAGCAGCCGGCCGTCGTCCGCGAGGGCCACTGGGAGGGGGAGTCCACCCTGCGCAGCCACAGCGGTGGCCCCCCGATTCCCGTGGCCATCGCCAGCTTCCTCATGCGTGACTCCCGCACCGGGGAGCCGTTTGCCCTGGCAACCGTGCAACGGGACATCACTGACCGTCTGGCGGCCGAGGCGGCGCTGCATGAGCTGGCCGAGCAGCGCGAGGCGCTGTTGACCCGGCTGGTCGATGCCCAGGATGCCGAGCGGGTCCGCATCGCCGCAGACGTCCACGACGACACGGTGCAGGCGTGCGCGGCGGTGGACCTTCGCCTGGGGCTGCTCCGACGTGGTATCCGGGAGCGGGCGCCGGAGCTCCTCGAGGAGCTGGAGGGCATGCAAGCCAGCGTGACCGGGGCCACCGAGCGGCTGCGGGCCCTGCTGTTCGACCTGGAGCCCCCGGACCTGAGCGGCGGTCTGGCCCCGGCGCTGGCCCGGGCAGCCGAGGAGGTCTTCGAGGGGGCTGCCGTGCGTTTCACCGTCGAGGGGAGCCGGGAGCCGGCCATGCCGGAGGCGACGCGGGCCATGGCCTACCGGATCGCCAAGGAAGCCTTGGTCAACGTGCTCAAGCACTCCCGGGCTGCGACCGTCGCGGTGAGGGTCACCGGCGCCGACGGGGGGCTCGAGGTCACCGTGCACGACGACGGCGTCGGGCCCGGAGCCGCGGTGAACGGGTCCACGCCGGGTCACCGCGGGATCGCCGGCATGCAGGACCGGGCCACCCTGGCCGGCGGCCGGTGCGACGTGGGCGAGAGCCCGCAGGGGGGCACGTGCGTGACCTTGTGGCTTCCCGGCCCCGGCCGGCAGTGACCCCCGCCGGCCCAGGCTCGCAGTGATCCCTTCGCACTAGGAGACCTGCCGCCCCTGCAACAGGCCGCGGCCATGGGGCGGGGCAAGAGTGGTGGGCACCGCGGACCGGAACGAGGAGTGCACGTGGACGGGTTGACGATCTCCAGCGAGTCCCGAGGGGCCAGCACCCTGGTCCGTGTCGGCGGCGAGGTCGACGCCTACACCGCCCCGATGCTTCGCGAGCGGCTGGACGCGGAGATCAGCGCCGGGCACACGCACCTCGTGGTGGGCCTGGAGGAGGTGAGCTTCATGGACTCCAGTGGCCTGAGCGTGCTGGTCGGGGGGTTGGCCGCGGCGCGGTCCCGGAACGGCTCGCTGTCCCTGGCCGGCCCCGACGAGCGCATCCTGAGGGTCTTGACCATCACCGGCCTGACCGACGTCTTCGAGATCTTCCCCTCCGTCGGCGCGGCGTGCGAGGCGGCCGATGGCGTGACCAGCCAGGTCTCCTGATCCCGATGCACTAGCGGGCCTGCTGCCGCCGTAACGGGTGCGGCCCCCGGTGCCGGGCACACAGTGGTGGTGCGCCGACCGGCCCATCCTCCCCCCTGCGGAGCCGGTGGACGCACGGTAAGGGCACCGACCGGCCCGTCCCCCGCATTGCGGGGCCGGTCGGTGCCCGTGCGAGACGACGATGTTCGCCTGGCCGGCCATCACGGGCAGGAGGAAGTCGCCAACGCCCGCATCGATGCCGCGTTGGTCGAGGACCGTGCAACACTTCTCCCCGGCGTCAGCGCCTTCGCCCCTGCGGGGGAGGCTGGCGCCAAGCCTGCGGGACGTTCGCGGGACGGCCAGCCCGATGGGCTCGTTCTTCCCGGCGAAACCGCAGGTCTGGAGGGCTCGCATAGTGGCCTAGTGCGGCGGTCTTGAAAACCGCTATGTCGGCAACGGCATCGTGGGTTCGAATCCCACGCCCTCCGCCCACCAGGATGCCCCCGGAGGTGCTGCGACCGGGGGTCTTTCTGTTGTCGCGTCCGTTCACCGGTCTGACGGGTTCGGGTGAAGGGTTGACCCCGCCCGGGTGTGGTCAAGTCTTCGCCCTGGACCGCCCCGCGGAGGGCTGGTCACCCTGCGCCGGGTCGGGGGAGCGCCGGCTGCCTGTATCCGGCGGGCTGACCTGCGAGGACGCTCGCACCGCGGGCGGGTGGCGTGTTGTCGCCACTTGTGCCAAAGGTCTGTTCCGCGAGGTTTCCCGTGGGTACCGTGATCGGGTCGAACAACGATGTCGGCGTGCGCAGGCCCGAGGGGAGCCCCGTCCCGTCAAGCCTGTCCGCGCCGCCAGTGGAGCGAGGCGTACGGATGCCATTGACCGCCGCGGGTGCACAGCCCAGTGAGGGCTACCGGCACGAGGCGTTCCTGTGGTCCGGCAAGGACGAGTTCCTGGCCGGCACCGTGCCCTTCGTCCAGGAGGCCGTCGCCCAGGGCCAGCCCGTCCTCGTGGCGCTCATCCGCCCCCGCATCGAGTGGGTCCGGCGCGAGCTCGGCGGCAGCCCCGAGGGGGTCGCCTTCGTCGACATGGCCGAGCTCGGGCGCAACCCGGCCCGCATCATCCCCGCCTGGCGGGCGTTCATCGACGACAACGGCGGCGGCTCCCGAGCGCTCCGGGGCATCGGCGAGCCGGTCTGGGCCGGGCGGCGTTCCCCCGAGGTCACCGAGTGCCAGGTGCACGAGTCGCTGCTCAACCTCGCCATCGGGCCGACCGTGCCGCTGTGGCTGCGCTGCCCCTACGAGGCCGACGCGCTCGACGGGGCGGTCATCGAGGAGGCGCACCGCAGCCACCCGCAGCTCGTGGAGCGCGGTGCGGAGCAGGGCAGCAGGCGCTACGGCGGAATGGCCCACATCCGGGCGGCGTTCGAGCTGCCCCTGCCCGAGCCGGCCGCCGGGCACGTCGACCTCGAGGCGTTCGGCGTCGCGGACCTCGGCCGGCTGCGTGCACTGGTCCGGCAACGGGCCCGCGACGTCCGCCTGGACCCGGACCGGGTCGAGGACCTCGTCCTCGCGGTCCACGAGGTGAGCGCCAACAGCATCGACCACGGCGGCGGGGGCGGGGTGCTGCGCGTGTGGCGCGAGCCCGACCGCATCGTGTGCGAGGTGCGCGACCACGGGCGCATCGAGGACGCCCTGGTCGGGCGGCGCACCCCGACCGGTGAGCAGGGCCGCGGCCGCGGCCTGTGGCTGGCCAACCAGCTGTGCGACCTGGTCCAGATCCGCTCACTCGCCGACGGCACCGCCGTGCGCGTCTCCTGCTGGCTCTGACCTCGGCCCTGACCTGCGACGACGGTCCCGGACGCGTGGCCGGCGCGGCGCGTACCACAGGGTCCTCGAGCTGGCGAAATTCAGGCCGTCCTTGTGCTGGATAGAACCCTGGCGGAGGCGAGTCATCGTGCTAACGTGACGACCGGTTGCAGTTGCAGTTCCTCGCAGGTCGAAGAAATGCCCGCCCATCAGCGGGCTTTTTTCATCAGAACGGGCATGTCCCGCAGGTGTGGGGGTAGTGCGGCAGCCTGGAGCCCGCGAGGTGTGGGCTCCATTGGCCACACAAGGAAATGAGTTATCCCCATGGCACAGGGCACCGTCAAGTGGTTCAACGCTGAGAAGGGCTTCGGCTTCATCGCCCAGGATGGTGGCGGCCCGGACGTCTTCGTCCACTACTCCGCCATCCAGACCAACGGCTACCGCTCCCTCGACGAGGCGCAGCGCGTCGAGTTCGAGGTCACCCAGGGCCCGAAGGGCCCGCAGGCCGACGCCGTTCGCCCTCTCTGAGAGTCGAGCTGCAGCTGACGCACTGACGTCACACAGCACGAAGCCCCCGGGACTCCTCCCGGGGGCTTCGTCGTGTCCGGGCCGTGGTCGGCCCGGCTCCGGTATGCCGTGTGGCCCGGCTCAGCGCAGACCGGCGAGGAACGTCCTCGCGAGCGGCGCGGCGACGTCGCCGCCGCTCTTGCCCTCCTCGACGAGCACCGCGAAGGCGATGTCGCCCTGCCAGCCGGTGAACCAGGCGCGGGTCTTGAAGGGCTTCTTCGTGCCGAACTCGGCGGTGCCCGTCTTGCCGTAGACCGGGCCGCCGGGGGCGTCCTTGACCTTGGTCCCGGTGCCGGAGGTCACCACCAGACGCATCAGCTGCTGCAGCTGGGCCGTCGCCTTGGCGTCGAGCGGCTTGGGGGTGTGGTCAGCGCCCTCGGGCGCGGGGGACTTCACCAGGGTCGGCGGGATGTAGCTCCCGCGGGCGACGGATCCGGACATGACGGCGAGGGCCGCGGGAGAGACCAGCGTCTTGCCCTGCCCGAAGGCGGTCGTCGCTCGCTCCGTGGCCCCGCTCGCCGGCGGGATGTCGCCGTCGAACGCCGGGACGCCGAGGTTCTTGGCCCACCCGGCGCCGATGCCGAGCTCGGTGGCAGCCCGGTGCAGGTCGTCGTTGCCCAGGCGGCTCACACCCAGGCCGATGAACGCGGTGTTGCAGGACTTGGCGAAGTCGGTCGCGAACGGAACGGTGCCGAACTTCTCACCCTCGTAGTTCTGCATCGTCGTGCCCTCGACCGTGACCTTGGGCGGGCAGTTCACCGGCGTCGTCGGGGTCAGGCCGCCCTTGAGCAGGGCGTAGGTGGTGGCCACCTTGAGCGTCGAGCCGGGCGCGTACTGGCCGCGCAGGGCGCTGTCGATGCTCTGGCCGGCGCTGTTGGCCACGGCGACCAGCTCACCGGTCCTGACATTGACCGCGACCAGCGCCGAGGGGACGGCCTTGCTGCCGGTCAGGGCAGCTTCCGCGGCCCGCTGGACCTTCGGGTCGAGCGTCATCGTGACCGAGGTGCCGTCCTTGGCCGGCACGTCGTAGAGCTCCTCGCCGGTCGCGCCGCCGACCCGGATGGAGATGCCCGGCGTCCCGCCGAGAACCGAGTCGTACGCCCCCTGGATACCGGTCAGGCCGGCACGGTCGCCGACGGCGAACCGGCCGTTGCTGGCCTGGATCCGTTCGGCGCCGACCATGCCGTAGGAGCCGAGCAGCGGTTGGGCGAACGTGCGGCTCTCGGCCAGGGGCTGGTCCCGGGTCGGGTGGACGACCCCCGGAAGCGCATCGAGTCGCGCCTTGATCGGCGCGAAGTCGCTCTCGCGGTAGGTGATGACGTCGATGACCTGCGAGGACTTCGCCGCCTTGGCCTTGGCCAGCGCGGTGACCAGGGAGCCGGGAGCCTCGTGGGTCAGCTTCTCCACCTCGGTCGCGGCCTGCGCCGTCGCCCGGGAGGGGTCGAGCCCGATGTCGTAGACCGTGCCGGTGGTCAGCAGCGGCTGGCCGTTGCGGTCCAGGATGTCGCCGCGCTTGCCCCACGTGTGCTCGAAGGACAGGGCGGTGCCCGCCGGCAGCTTGGGGTGCCACAGCGACGTCTTGCCGTCGGCGACGACCCCCCACGTCTGGCCGGTCTTCTTCAGGCCGACCGTCTCGTCATAGGCCCACGTCCGGCCCTTGCCGACCTGCCACGACACGTGCAGCCGGGCGTTGCCGGTCTCGCCGGTGCGGTGGACGTCGGCCACGGTGACCTTGACCGGCACGGCGCCCAGGGGTCCGGTTGTCGTGCGGAAGCTGGCCGCGACCTGCTTCGGCGAGGACCCGGCATACGTCGCGATCGGGTCATCGAGCTTGCGTGCGGTCCAGGCCCGGGCGAAGGACGTCGCGGCGGTGTTGGCCGCGCGGTCGTCGCGCGCCGCCTCGCGCTGGTGGAGCAGGACGAACCCCCCGGCCGCCGCGCCCACCACGAGGACCCCGCCCACGATCGAGGGGAGGAGGATGCGTCGATTCATGAGGGCCATCAAACCTCATCTGACTGGGTTGTCCCGAAACGCCGTGACCTCGGACACTCCCGTGAGGGCGTCGCGCATGGCAGGCTCCAGCCATGAAGAGCACCATGCAGGACACCCCGCTGCTCATCTCCCGCATCCTCCTCAACGGCACGCGCATGCATGCCGAGCAGGAGGCTGTCACCTGGACCGCCGAGGGCCCCAGGCGCACCTCCTACGCCGAGGTGGGCCGCAAGGCAGCCCAGCTGGCCCACGCGTTGCGCGGTCTCGGGATCGACGGCGACCAGCGCGTCGCGACGTTCATGTGGAACAACGCGGAGCACCTGATCAGCTACCTGGCCGTGCCCTCGATGGGTGCCGTCCTGCACGCGCTCAACATCCGGCTCTTCCCCGAGCAGGTCATCTACGTGACCAACCACGCGGAGAACCAGGTCGTCATCGTCGACAACTCCCTCGCCGCGCCGTTCAGCAAGCTGCTGCCGCACCTGGCCACGGTCCGCCACGTCATCGTCAACGGGCCGGTCCCGGACGAGGTCCGCGACGCCCTGGCGGGGGCGAGCGACCGGATCGAGGGCGTGCACGACTGGGACGAGCTGCTCTCCGGCCAGCCGGACAGCTTCGACTGGCCCGAGCTGGACGAGACCACGGCGTCGTCGATGTGCTACACCTCCGGCACCACGGGCAACCCCAAGGGCGTCGTCTACTCCCACCGCTCCAACTACCTGCACACGATGCAGGTCTGCATGCCGACCAGCCTCGACATCCGCCAGGGCGACCGGCTGCTCGCCGTGGTCCCGATGTTCCACGCCAACGCCTGGGGCCTGCCCTACGCCGCGCTCATGGCCGGCGCCTCGCTGATCCTGCCGGACCGGTTCCTCCAGGCCGAGCCGCTGGCGCGGATGATCGAGACGGAGAAGGTCACCGGTGGTGGCGCGGTGCCGACCATCTGGAACGACCTGCTGCGCTACCTGGACCAGCACCCCACGGACTGCTCGTCGGTGCGCTCGGTCGTCGTCGGCGGCTCGGCGTGCCCGCCGGCGCTGATGCGGGCGATGCAGGAGCGGCACGGCGTCACGGTGGTCCACGCCTGGGGGATGACCGAGATGTCTCCGCTGGGCTCGACGGCGGTCGCCCCGGTGGGCACGACGGGAGAGGAGCACTGGCACTACCGGGAGACCCAGGGGCGGGTCGCCCTGTCGCTGGACTACCGCCTCGTCGGGCCGGACGGCGCCGAGCAGCCGTGGGACGGCACCAGCGTCGGCGAGGTCGAGGTGCGCGGACCGTGGATCACCGGCTCCTACTACGACAACGGCCAGAACAGCGAGGCCGAGCGTGCCGACGCCGAGAGCAAGTTCGACGATGGCTGGCTGCGCACCGGCGACGTCGGCTCGCTGACCCCCGACGGGTTCCTGGTCCTGACCGACCGCGCCAAGGACGTCATCAAGTCCGGCGGCGAGTGGATCTCCTCGGTGGACCTCGAGAACGCCCTGATGGCCCACCCCGAGGTGGTCGAGGCCTCCGTGGTCGGGGTGCCAGACGAGAAGTGGGGGGAGCGGCCGCTGGCCACCGTGGTGCGCGCCCCCGGGGCGACCGTCGACGCGGCGGCGCTGCAGGAGTTCCTGGCCGCCAGGCTGGCCCACTGGCAGGTGCCGGAGCGCTGGGCGTTCATCGACGAGGTGCCCAAGACCAGCGTCGGGAAGTTCGACAAGAAGGTCCTGCGCCGGCGGTATGCCGAGGGGCAGCTCAGCGTCGAGACGCTTTCTTGACGTCTTGGACCGTTTTGGGGAACACACATGTCGTCCGTCTACACTCCCTCGGTTACAGCCGGGTGTGCGCGCGATGCGCGCTGCCCGGGCCACCACAGAAAGGCTCCTGAGTGACCCGCTTGCGCGCGGACCGCGACCGAGGCCGATCGCGTCGGGAGGCCCACAGCACCCGCTCCGGGCGCGAGGACCTCGACGCGACCGCGGGCGATCTCACCACTCGCCGGGCCATGAGGGCAGAGGGCCGCCGCGCCCACCGGCACCCGTTGCTGCGGCGGGGCGCGATCATCGGCGCGGCCCTGATGGCGGTGGTCCTCGTGCTGGGGCTGCTGGCCTACATCAAGCTCAACGGCAACATCCACCACCTCGACCTCGCGGGTCAGCTCGGGAGCCGGCCGAAGGCCCAGGCCACCAGGGACAAGCAGACCGACCTGCCGCCCATGAACATCCTCGTGATGGGGTCCGACACCCGGAACCTCGGCACGAACGCCTTCGGCACCTCCGCTGAGGTGGGCGGGGCGCGCTCGGACACCACCTTGCTCGTGCACCTGGCGGCGGACCGCAAGTCGGCCATCGTCGTCAGCATCCCGCGTGACTCCATGGTCAAGGGACCGGTCAGCTGCAAGAACAAGAGCAACGACATGGCGACCTGGGAGGTGCAGCAGTTCAACTCCTTCTTCTCGGCCGGGGGCCCCGCCTGCACGTTGCGGACGGTCGAGCAGAACACCGGCATCCGGATCGACCACTTCATGGTGATCAACTTCCTCGGCTTCGAGTCGATGGTCGATGCCCTGGGCGCGGTCCCCGTGTGCGTGCCCCAGGCGGTGAACGACCCCCTGAGCGGGCTGAAGCTCCCCAAGGGGCGCAGCGAAGTGAGCGGCAGGCAGGCGCTCGCCTTCGTGCGGGCGCGCTACACGCTGGGCGACGGGTCCGACCTGAGCCGGATCGACCGTCAGCAGGCGTTCCTCTCCTCGATGGTCCAGACGGCCACGAGCAGCGGGACGCTGCTGCGCCCGGACAAGCTCTTCCGCTTCCTCGACGCGGCGACCAAGTCGCTCACCACCGACCCCGGTCTCGGTAACCTCAACTCGCTGCGTGAGGTGGCGATGAGCGTCCAGGGTCTGCCCTCCTCGCAGATCCGCTTCCTCACCGTCCCGGTCGAGCCGTACACCGCGAACCAGGCGCGGGTGCAGTGGACCGACAAGGCGTCGGCCCTGTGGGACGCCATCGCCAAGGACGAGCCCCTCCCTGGCACGGGCAAGCCGCCTGCAGGCACCCCCGCGCCGGCCACCTCGCCGACGCCGGCGCCGACGTCCGAGCCGCTGATCGTCACGCCGGACAAGATCCACGTCTCGGTCATCAACGACTCGGGAGTGCCGGGCATCGCGCGTCAGGATGCGGGTGACCTGCAGCTGCAGGGCTTCCAGATCGAGGGGTTCAAGACCGGCAGCAACCGGCACAGCGGCGTCATCGTCAGCTACAGCCCCAGCAAGGCCGACTCTGCCCGCACCGTCGCGGCCGCGTTCCCGGGAGCCGAGCTCAGGCAGGACGACCTGCTCGGCGAGACGATCGAGGTCAGCGTGGGGACAGGCAGCCCCCAGGTCGTGGCGGTGCCCAACCGCATCGGCACCACGCCCCTGCCGTCCCGGTCGGCCGCCGCCACCGCGCCGTCCGCGACGCCGACGTTCAAGGCGCGCGCGGCCGACGCCGACATCTGCTCGCTGCACTGAGCCCCTCTCGCACCGCCGGGGACCCGTTTTGCCCCGGCGGTGCGCGGGCGGATAGCCTGTGCAGGCTCACGGTCCGTGGAGGTGCTTCGGCACAGCCGTCGGCGTGCGCACGGAGGCGTCGCCTAGCCCGGTTTATGGCGCCCGCCTGCTAAGCGGGTTGAGGTTAATCACCTCTCGCGGGTTCAAATCCCGCCGCCTCCGCAGATGACAGAAGGCCTCGAGGACGACGTCCTCGGGGCCTTCTGTCATCCGGGCACACGGCCTACCGGGCGCCGCCCAAGGGCCCCGGAGCCGCCGAGTCTGTGAATCCTCTGAATCAGGGCGAATCGGGGCATGTCAGGCCTGCTGGCGCCGATAGCATCTGGGCGCCGAGCCCCACGCGATCGCAGGGAGGCGGGCGCGAGACCCCGGAGAACGCATGAGCCTGCCCCTGCTCGGCCGTGTTGCCGCAGCTGTTTCCTTTGCCGTCGTCGGGGGCCTCTGCGGCCCCGGTGCGCAGGCCGCCCCCGCGGCCGTCGTCGACGACGCCGTCGTGGGGACCAGCGTCAGCCTGGCGGGTGGCTCCCTCGCCAGTGCCACCGACGACAAGACCCTGCCGGCCGGTCCGGTCCACGGGGTGCCCTCCAGCGTGGTCGACCCGGTCAACCACACCGTTGCCCTGACCATCGGCGACGCGGGGCAGCAGGCGGTCCTGACCATGGCCTGGCCGGCTCGTGTCGGGACGTACTTCCTCGGGCTCGACGGCGCCGAGCCCGAGCAGCACATGCAGCTCACCCGGTCCGGGAGCACCTGCCAGTTCACGGCGGGGACACTGGTGGTCCACGAGGTAGCGGCGACCGGGACCGGCGACGTGGGCCAGCTGACCGCGGACCTCCTCGGCGGCTCCTGCGGCGGGGCGACCCCGGGACAGGTGGGCGCGGCGATCCGGCTCGGGAGCCAGACGCCGCTGGGGCCGGTCCCCAGCGCACAGCCGGCCACGATCAGTGCCGGTGGCCTGAGTGGTTCGGACTACCAGCAGCAGGTCACGGTCACCAACGACGGTGACGCGCCGTGGACGGTCAGCGCGGCGGCGGTCAGCTCGACCAACAGCTCGTACCCTCAGCTGTCCGTCGACCCCGACTCCGACTCGTGCACGGGGAAGACCCTTCAGCCGGGCGACCAGTGCGCCGTCACCGTCGAGACCACCGCGACCAGCTACACCGTCGTCGAACAGCTGGTGGTCCACGGCAACGGAGCCGCCGACCTGGTGGTCCCCGTGAAGTTCGAGGGCTACGCACCGGTGCCTCCGCCGACCGGGGTGCAGATGAGCCCGGGACGACTGGGCACCACCATCACCTGGGACGCGCCGACCACTCGGACCTGGGACGGTTACCGCCTGTACGACGTCACCGGCGGCGCCCGCACGCTGCTGGCGACGGCCCCGCCGGCGGCGGTGTCGATGAGGGCGGAGGTCCACGGCCCCCGCACCCTGGCGCTCGTGGCCGCCAACGGGCCGTTCGCCGAGTCCACCGACGTCACCCTCACCCTCCCGGAGGTGCGATCAGAGCTGGTGGCCAACGACGTGTACGGCACGCCGGTGGGCTTCGGCGTCACGGGCAGCCCGGTCCCGGGCTCGCCGACCACGTTCAACCGGGTGGTGAGGCTCGACCCGGCACGCACGTCGTGGGTGGCCGCCACCGGCGAGACGGGGCTCACGGTGTGCGCCGTCAGCACCGAGGCCTGCACCCCGGTTCCCGGGACTGCTGCGGACACCCTCAGCGACGCGGCCCGCGGACCGGTGTGGCTGCCCGACGGCCGCCTTGCCTTCCTCCGCGGGGACTCCGGCGAGGCCGGGAACACCCTCTGGGTCGTCGCCCGGGACGGGAGCGGCCTGCGCCAGGTCGCGCGGATCGACCGCGCCGACGAGCTGGCCGCGGCCCCGGACGGCGAGCACGTGCTCCTGCGCAGCGAGGCCGCGTCGATGGTGAGCGTCCGGCTCGCCGACGGCGTGGTCACGCCGGTGCCCGGCACCTCGTGGGTGGACGACTTCACCGTCACCACCGACGGGCGCCTCGTGCTGGGGCGGCGGCTGGACGACAGCCAGAGCGAGGGGCCGACCCGCATCACCGTGCAGGACATGGATGGCAGCAACGCCCACGACCTGGCGCTCCCGGCGGGAGAGAACCGGTCTGCGACGCTCGACCCGGGCGGGGCCCAGCTGGCGTTCGTGCGGTTTACGGCTCCGTACCAGGGGACCGTCTGGATCGCCTCCGCCGATGGCACCAACGCCAGGCCCTTGTCCGACCGGGTCGGGAACTGGAGCGACCTGCAGTGGTCCACCGATGACTCTGCCTCTCCCACCGCGAGCCTCACCACGCCTGCGTGGTCGACTGCCTCCGCCGCGTTCCAGGTTGGCGCCACGGACGGCGACGACCCGGTGGGCAGCCTGCGCCGTGAGTGCAGCCTCGACAGCGGTGCGTGGGCGCCGTGCGGGAGCAGCTGGACCGTGACCGGCCTGAGCGCAGGTCCGCACACAGCTCACGCCCGGGTGGTCGACCCGAGCGGGGCGACCAGTGCCGAGGTGGCCCGCCAGTGGAGTGTCGACACGACCGCCCCGGTCGCGTCGCTCGCCGCCCTGCCCTCTGCGCTGACGTCCGCGTCCGCCACCGTGTCCTGGGCCGGCACTGACGCCGGCGGGTCGGGGGTGGCGAGGTACGACCTCAGGGAGCGGGTCGCAGGCCCGGGCAGTGGCTGGTCCGGCCTCACCTATCCCGCCGCGTGGCAGGGCAGGACGACGCGTAGCCTGCCGCTCCGCCTGGCGCCGGGCTACGAGTACTGCTTCTCGGTCCGGGCGCACGACGCGGCGGGCAACGCCGGGCCGTGGAGCGGTGAGCGGTGCGCGTCCGTGACGATGGACGACCGGTCCCTGTCCGCATCGCGGGGCTGGGTCCGAGGCTCCTCCACGGCGTACGCGTACGGCACCTGGAGCGGTGCACGGACGACCGGTTCGTCCCTCAGCCGCGGGCAGGTGGTGGCCCGGCGCATCGCCGTCGTGGTGGCCACGTGCCCGACCTGCGGCGCCGTCGACGTCTTCCAGGCCGGTGCCCGGCTGGGACGGGTCAACCTCTACTCGGCTCACGCCGCCTACCGCCAGGTCCGCTGGCTACCGGCCGGGACGAACGTCCGCTATGGCACCGTGGTGGTGCGGACGGTGACCAGCGCGCCTGTCTATGTCGACGGCGTGGTCCTCCAGCACTGACCCGCCTCTCCGGCTCCCGGCCCCCGGCGGGAGCCGGCCGACACGGCATACCACCCCTGTGGACCTCGACAGGCGGGGCCGGGCGAGCCGACGATGGGAGGGACGGGCCGGGTGCCCGTGAGGACGTGGGAGGTGCGCCATGGGAGACATCGGGACCGAGCGGCGCGAGGTCGAGTTCGAGCCGCTGACGGAGGAACCGCTCACCGCCCCGCCGCCGCCGGTGCGGCAGCCCGAGCCGACACCCTCGTGAGCGAGGGGCCCGCGCTGGTCCCCGGGGAGCTGCGCGGCTACCGGCAGTTCACCCTCCGCCGGGACGGGCTCTACCCCCTGGTCCACGTCTCGGAAGGGCCGTGGGACGGCGCGCTGCAGCACGCGCGCTGCGCCGAGCACGGCCATCACCCGCCCGCGGCGCGGTGCCGGTGTGGGCTCTACGCGTGGTACCTGCCGGGCAGCGCCACGGTCTCGGTCGGGCCGGTCGCGGCCGTCGTCGCGGCGCGCGGCCGGTGCGTGCTGGGCGACCGCGGCTTCCGCGCCGAGAGCGCGCGCATCGAGGCGGTCACGCTACCCGCCTCGCTGCTGTGGCGGCCACGGCATGCGGCGAGCGTGCGCGCGATGCTGGCGCGGGATTACCCCCGCACGCGGGTCTACCGCCTGACGCGGCGGATGCTGCGCGACCACCCGCCGCACGACGTCCGGGGCCTGGGCATCGACCCGCCGCGCGACCCCAGCCGGGGTTACCGGGCTGCGGCGGTGGCGCTGTGGGCCGCGTTCCTGCTGGCCGTGTTCAGTCTCGGCGCCGTGCCCCACGCGGCCCGGGTCGAGGCGCTCACCCAGTGGTGGCCGCTGCTGATCCTGGTCATCCTGGCCTGGCAGACCGCGCTCATCTGGCTGTTCATGCGCCTCATCGCCCAGCAGATGCCCGAGGCCCCGCGCGAGGACGACGCCCCGGGGTGACCCGGAGGCGAGGGGCACGGCATACCGGGCCTGACTTCCGGCATTTTGCGGGTGCCGCCATGCCGGAGGCTGGTAGGACTGGCCTGGGCCGGCACTGCGGGGGCAGCAGGCCCACGGACACCGGGGGGTGGGATGGGGCTCGCGCTGAGGCGACTGCGACACGAGTGGCGGCGTGCGCTGGCGACGGGGCTGTCGGTGCTGGTGGCCGTCACGGCGTTCGTCGTCCTCACCGGGTCCGCCGAGACGGCTCGGCTGCAGACGACGGCGACGGTGAACGCCAGCTTCCGCAGCTCGTATGACGTGCTGGTCCGGCCACGAGGGTCGCAGACTGCGATCGAGAAGGCCTCGGGCAAGGTGCGGCCCAACTACCTGTCGGGGATCTTCGGCGGCATCACGACGGCCCAGGTCGACGCGGTCAGGCAGGTCCCGGGCGTGGAGGTCGCCGCGCCCATCGCGATGATCGGCGAGGTGCTGCAGACCGTGGACTACCCGGTCGACGTGACCTCGCTGGTCGGGACGAGCGGTCCCGCGGTGCTGCGGTTCACGGTGACCGACCACGACCTGCACGGTCTCGCGACGGCTCCGGCGTCGGCCGGCTACGTGTACGTCGGCAACCAGCTGTCACTCGACATGGGCGCCGACGACCTCCCGGTCAAGGACAGCCTGCCTGGCGGGCGGGACGTGACCGTCTGCTCGGACATGCCGACGAGCGCCCAGATCCACTCGCCTTTCGACCCGCGAAACACCTGGTCGGCGCAGTGCTGGGACCGCAACGCCGGCATCGGCGGTGACCACTGGGTCGGCAAGCCCGGGCAGTTCAGCGTGCTGGCCCAGCGGTCCTTCCCGGTGATGGTGGCGGCGATCGACCCTGCCGCGGAGGCGGCACTGGCGGGGGTGGACAAGGCCGTCGTCGGCGGTCGCTACCTGACGGCACGGGACGCACCGGTTCCGGGCACGGATGCCGTCGACGTGCCCGTCCTGGCCTCGGCCACCTCGATGGTCGACGACACGGCCACGGTGCGGGTGGACCGGCTCGGGCCCGCGGGCGTGGGGATCGTCCGTTCCGGTCGCGGAGCAGAACGCACGCGGGAGCTGCTGCTGCGCCAGCCCGGCCTGGGTGGGACGTCGACCACCGTGACTGCCCAGCAGGCCCTGGATGCCTGGCTGAACGGCAGCGGGGCACACCGCGCCGCTGGCGTGGTGTCCCCGCAGACGTTGTTCACCACGTCGGCGGTGAGCTACACGCGGCGCCCGGACGGGGTGCTCGTGCCGAAGGTGGTCACGAACGACCCGGGGGTGTGGTCGACGAGCGTCTACGTCAACATGAAGTTCGCCCAGGTGCCCGCCGCAGCCGCCGACACCGCCTACCGCACGGTCACCGCTGTGCCGGCGAGCGGGCCGGATGGGACCAGGCTGCCGCTGACGCTCAACCTGAACACCGTGGGGACCTTCGACCCGCGCAAGCTCACCTCCGGGTCGGTGCTGTCCGAGGTGCCGCTGGAGACGTACCGCCCGCCGGCAGCGGTGGGTGCCGACACGGCCACGCGCCGGTTGCTCGGCGGGCAGCCGCTGCGGCCGGACACCAACCCGGCCGGCTACCTGCAGGCCCCGCCGCTGATGCTGACGAACCTGTCTGCGTTGCCGGCATTCGCCAACCCTCGGACCTTCGACCTCCCCGCCGGGTCACTGCTGCGGACGGCGCCGATCAGCGTCGTCCGGGTGCGCGTCGCCGGGGTGAAGGGGGCGGACCCGGTCAGCCGGGAGCGGGTGCGCCTCGTCGCCGAGCGGATCCGCGCGGCCACCGGGCTCGACGTCGACATCACCGTGGGCTCCTCGCCGTCGCCCGAAGTAGTGCAGCTCCCTGCCACCGCCCATGGAGCACCGACCCTGCGGGTCCAGGAGAACTGGGTCAAGAAGGGCGTCGCGACGGCGATCCTCACCGCGATCGACCACAAGAGCCTCGTGCTCTTCCTGCTCATCCTCGTGACGACCGCACTGTCCGTGGCGATCTCGGCCACCGCCGCGGTGCGGGCCCGCCGGGTCGAGCTCGGCGTGCTGGCCTGCCTCGGGTGGCGGCCGGCGATGCTGCTGCAGCACGTGCTCGCCGAGCTGCTCGCGGTCGGCGTGGTGGCCGGGGTCGTCGGGGCGATCCTGTCCCTCCCGCTGGGCGCAGCGCTGGGTGTGCCCGTGCCCTGGTGGCGGTCGGCCCTGGCGGTCCCCGCGGCGCTGCTGCTCGTGCAGGTGGCCGGCCTCCTGCCCGCCCGGCAGGCGGCCCGCGCCGTGCCCGCCGAGGCGGTGCGCCCGGCCGGGAGCATCACCGCGCGGCCGATGCGGTTGCGTGGCGTCGCGAGCATGGCGCTGGTCTACAGCCGGCGCACCCCGGGGCGGGTCCTCGCCGGCGCGGTCGCCCTGGCCATGGGTGTCGCGGCGTTGACGCTCATGCTCGGCGTCACCAGCGCCTTTCGCGGCGCGGTCGTCGGCTCACTGCTCGGTGACGCAGTGTCGTTGCAGGTGCGCACCCCCGACATCGTCGCCGGCGTGCTCCTGGCCGTGATCGGCCTCGGCTGCCTCGTCGACATCCTCTACCTGGACATCCGCGAACAGGCTCCCCGCTACGCCTCGCTGCTGGCCGCCGGCTGGCGCGACCGCACCCTTGCCGGGCTCGTCGTCGGCCAGGCCGCGGTCATCGCGGTGATCGGCGCGCTCGCCGGAGCCGCGCTCGGTGTCGGCGCCCTGGCCCTGTTCGCCCGGCCGACCGCCGCGGTGCTCGCCAGCACGGCCCTCGTGGTCGTCGTCGCCGTCGGCCTCACCTGCCTCGTTGCGCTGGTCCCCGCGAGGAGCCTGCGCCGTCTGCCCACCGCCCGCCTGCTTGCCCAGGAGTGACATGACCCCCTCGGCCCCCACCCCCGTCCGCGACGGTGTCGCCGTCAGCCTGCGCTCGGTGTCCAAGACCTACCGGCTCGGCGACGGGTCCACACTCACCGCCGCCGACGGGATCGACCTGGACCTCGGCGCCGGCCGGTTCACCGCCGTCGTCGGCCCGTCGGGCTCAGGCAAGTCGACCCTGCTCCACCTGATCGGCGCGATCGACGAGCCCGACTCGGGGACGATCACCGTCGGCGAGCAGGAGGTCACCAGCCTCGGCCGGCGGGCGCTCGCCGACTACCGTTCCACCATCGGCTTCGTCTTCCAGCAGTTCCACCTCATCCCGGCGCTGACGTTGCTGGACAACGTGATCGCTCCTCTCGTCGGCCGTCGAGTGGCCTTCGACCGGCACGAGCGCGCCCGTGAGCTGCTCGAGGCGGTCGGCCTCGGCGACCGTCACGCCTCGCTGCCCTCCCAGCTGTCTGGTGGACAGCAGCAGCGCGTCGCCATCGCCCGCGCGCTTGTCGCCGGCCCGGGGCTGCTCCTGGCCGACGAGCCCACGGGCAACCTCGACAGTCACACCGCCGGCGAGATCCTCGCGCTGCTCGCGAACCTGCAGCGCACCCACGGCACGACCGTCGTCATGGCTACGCACGACCCTTCGGTCGCGGACCGCGCCGACCGGGTGGTCGCGATCCGCGACGGCCGGCTCGACCCGGCGCCGGCGTGACCCGGTCGCGGAGGCGAGGGGCACGGCATACCGGGGTGTCCTAGGGTCGGGCCATGGACTTCGGCTTCACCCCGGTCATGGAGCAGTGGCAGCAACGCGTGCAGGCCTTCCTCGACGAGGTGGTCTACCCGGCCGAGGCGACGTTCTACGAGCAGGTGGCCGCGCAGGCACAGAGCAACCCGTGGGGGCGTCCGCCGGTCATGGCCGAGCTCAAGGCCGAGGCGCAGCGGCGCGGGCTGTGGAACCTGTTCCTGCCCGGTGAGCGGGGCGCGGGGCTGAGCAACCTGGAGTATGCCCCGCTGGCCGAGCTGTCCGGCCGCTCCCCGATGCTGGCCCCCGAGGCGATGAACTGCGCCGCGCCGGACACCGGCAACATGGAGGTGCTGGCGCACTTCGCCACGCCGGCGGTGCAACGGCAGTGGCTGGAACCGTTGCTGCGCGGGGAGATCCGCTCGGCGTACTCGATGACCGAGCCCGAGGTCGCCAGCTCCGACGCCAACAACATCGCCACGCGCATCGAGGTCGACGACGACGAGCTCGTCGTCACCGGCCGCAAGTGGTGGTCCAGCGGCGCGATGGCCCCGGAGTGCAAGGTCGCCATCGTCATGGGCCTGTCCGACCCCGACGGCGAGCGGCACCAGCGGCACAGCATGGTCGTCGTCCCGCTGGACACCCCGGGCGTCGACGTGCGCCGGTCCACGCACGTGCTCGGCTACACCGACGGCCCGCACGGCGGGCACGCCGAGATCGTGTATGACGCCGTGCGGGTCCCGCGGGAGAACCTCCTCGGGGAGCTCCACCGCGGGTTCGCCATCGGCCAGGCCCGGCTCGGGCCGGGACGGATCCACCACTGCATGCGGTTGATCGGCATGGCCGAGCGGGCGTACGACCTCATGTGCGAGCGGGTGCAGCAGCGCGTGGCGTTCGGCAAGCCGCTGGCCGCGCAGGGCGTCGTGCAGGAGTGGGTGGCCGAGGCGCGGATCCGCATCGAGCAGGCCCGGCTGCTGGTGCTCAAGACCGCGTGGCTGATGGATACCGTCGGCAACCGCGGCGCCGCCGTGGAGATCTCGGCGATCAAGGTCGCGGTGCCGGAGATGGCCACGTGGGTGATCGACCGGGCGATGCAGGCCCACGGCGGGATGGGCGTCTGCCAGGACACGGTCCTGCCCGAGCTCTACGCCCAGGCCCGGATGCTGCACCTGGCCGACGGGCCGGACGAGGTCCACCGCATGGCCCTCGCCCGGCGCGAGCTCAAGCGCTACGCCTGACGGGCCAGCGTCTCGCCGACCGCGGCGCCCCCCTGCCCGACCGAACGCACCATTTCCGTCGTCTCGGGCTCCGGAACCGCAGGATTCGACGGATCTGGTGCGCTCGGTGGGGGAGATGCAGGGGTGGCGGGAGCGGTGGCAGGGCGCGCTGGGGTGCGGAAGATCCACCAGCGCATCGCCGCGAACCGGACCGCCGTCGAGAGCATGTTGGCCACAGCGATGGTCAGGGTCTGCACGCCGGTCCCTGCGCCGGGCGCCAGCACGTGCAGCAGCCCCAGCGCCGCGCTGGTCATCACCAGCGTGATGCCGAACACCAGCAGCCCCTGAGCCTGCTGCAACCCGGCCCTGCGTCGGTCGCGCAGCCCGAAGGTCCACCGCCGGTTGGCCGCGGTGTTGAAGACCGTCGCGACGAACAGCGCGAGCACGTTGGCCACCTGCGCCGAGGGCAGCCCCGGGCGCAGCAACGCGAACAGGCCCAGGTGCAGGACCGTGCTCGCGAGGCCGATGCCGCCGAACCGCCACAGCTGCCCGACCAGCCGGCCGGCGAGCTGCTGCTCGTGCGGGCGCCGCCCGATCCGGGCGCGGATGTCCTCCACCGGCAGGCGGCCGGAGCGCAGCCCGCGGCGCACCCGGCGCACGCCGCGCAGGTCGTCGAGGGCGGTCTGCACGATCGCCACGCGGCTGTCCGGGTCGTCGAACCAGTCGACCGGCACCTCGTGGATGCGCAGCCCGCTGCGCTCGGCCAGGACGAGCAGCTCGGTGTCGAAGAACCACGTCGGGTCCTCCACCAACGGCAGCAGCTCGGCGGCCACGTCGGCGCGGATCGCCTTGAACCCGCACTGCGCGTCGCTGAACCGCGAGCCCAGCGCCGCGCGGAGGATGAGGTTGTATGCGCGGGAGACCACCTCCCGTTTCGCGCCCCTCACCACCCGGGCGCCGCGGGCGAGCCGGCTGCCGATCGCCACGTCGGAGTGTCCCGACATCAGCGGGGCGACCAGCGGCCACAGCGCGTCGAGGTCGGTGGACAGGTCGACGTCCATGTACGCCAGGATCGGCGCGTCGGAGGCCGACCAGACCGCCTTGAGCGCCCGGCCCCGTCCCTTCCGGTCCAGGTGCACGGCGGACACCTCGGGCATCGCCGCGGCCAGGCCCAGGGCCACGTCCCACGTCCGGTCGGTGCTGGCGTTGTCGGCCACGGTGATCCGGAACGGGTAGGGAAACGTCGCGTGCAGGTGCCCGGCGAGCCGGCGGACGCACGCCGGCAGGGTGTGCTCCTCGTTGTGGACCGGGATGACGACGTCGAGGACGGGGCGGGCGCTCATCGGGTTCACCTCAGTTCACGCTCGTCGTGGTGGACGAGGTGGCACCGCTGGTCGGCTGGGTCAGGTCGTAGAAGGTCGAGCCGCCGATGGTGACCGCGGTGTAGTTCTGCTCCACCCAGCTGCTGATCTGGCTGGCCGTGCCCGACCCGCCCATGCCGCCGCCGGGTCCGCCCTGGCCCCCGGCGAGGAAGTAGTGCACCTTGCCCTGGCTGACCCACGCCTGGAACTGGGCCAGGGTCGGTGAGGGGTCGCTGCCGTTGAACCCGCCGATCGCCATGAGCGGCAGCCGGGTGCCCAGCTGCAGGCCGGCGGCGTTCTGCGAGCCGATCGCCGCGGCGACCCAGGTGTACTTCGAGGCGTTCGCCGACAGGGCCGAGACGACCGCGGTGCTCGGGGTGCTGGCGTCGAGCAGGCCGCCCATGCCGCCACCGGGACCCTGCCGGGTGCCGCCCTGCGCCGTGCCGGTCCCGCCCTGCGCCGTGCCGGTGCCGCCCTGGGCGGTGCCGGTCTGCCCACCGAAGCCACCGAAGCCACCGAAGCCACCGAAGCCACCGAAGCCGCCGGGAGGGCCGCCGGCCAGGCCGCGGCCCGGGCCACCCATGCCGCCCTGGCCGGACGGCCCCGCGCTCGGGATGGAGCCGGTGTGCGGGGTCGTGACGGTGGACAGGCTGTATGCCGCTGGGCCGGCCAGCGCAGCCACGAGCGCCGCGGTGGCGACCACCGGGACCGCGTGGCGGTGGACCCGGCCGATGACCAGGAACATCGCGGCGGCGAACAGGCCCGCGACGACGACCGCGACGCGCAGCCACGGGAACCAGTCAGGGGTGCGGGCCAGCAGCGTGTAGGACCAGATCGCGGCCACCGCGGTGGCGATCGCGAGGGTGAGCGAGCCGACCAGCCCGTGCCGGTGCTCCCACGCCTCCCTGGCCCCCATGCCGACCAGGGCGCCGATGGCCGGAGCCAGCGCGATCGTGTAGTAGGCGTGGAAGATGCCGGCCATCAGGCTGAACGTGAGCAGCGTGACGAGCAGCCAGCCGCCCCAGACGATGTATGCCGCGCGGCGGGCGTCCGTGCGCGGGGCCCGGCCGCGCAGCCACAGGCCGACGGCGAGCAGGATGAGCGCGCTCGGGATGAGCCAGGACACCTGGCCGCCGATGTCGCCGTTGAACATGCGGGTCAGGCCGGTGGCGCCCCACATGCCGGTCCCGTTCGGGCCGGCACCGCCGCCGACCGAACCGGTCTCGTTGCCGGTGATCCGGCCCAGGCCGTTGTAGCCGAGGGCGAGCTCGAGGATCGAGTTGGTCTGCGAGCCACCGATGTAGGGACGGTCGGCGGCGGGGATGAGCTCGACGATGGCCAACCACCAGCCGGCCGAGACGACCATGGCGGCGCCGGCGGCGAGCAGGTGCAGGAGGCGCTTGCGCAGCGGGGTGTCCGCGGCCACGAGGTAGGCCAGGGCGAAGGCCGGCACGACCAGCAGGGCCTGCAGCATCTTGGTGAGGAAGCCGAAGCCGACGAAGACGCCGACCCAGATGAGCCAGCGGGGGCTGGCCTTCTCGATCGCCTTCATCGTCGCCCACGCCCCGAGGGTCATGAGCAGCACCAGCAGCGCATCGGGGTTGTTGAAGCGGAACATCATCACCGCGACCGGGGTCAGCGCGAGGACCGCGCCGGCGAGCAGGCCTGCGGCGGCACCGAACTGGTGCCTGACCGTCGCATACAGCACGCCGACCGAGGCGACGCCCATGAGCACCTCGGGCATGAGGATGCTGAACGAGCTGAGCCCGAATGCCCGCACCGACAGCGCCATCACCCACAGCGAGGCGGGCGTCTTGTCGACGGTGATCGAGTTGCCGGTGTCGGAGCTGCCGAAGAAGAAGGCCTTCCAGCTCTCGCTTCCGGCTTGGACGGCGGCGGAGTAGAAGGAGTTGGCCCAGCCGCTGGCGGTGAGCCCGTAGAAGTAGAGCGCCGCGGTCGCGACCAGCAGGCCGACCAGTGCGGGACGCTCCCAGGAGCGTTGCGGCGCAGTGGTTTCGGCGGGTCCGGCCACGGGCTGCGCCGCGTGCCTGGGAAGCGTCATGGTGTCCATGACGTCGACTCTGGGAGCCGGGCCTGTGCCGTCCCTGTGAGGTGGCTGAGGTGGGCTAGTGAGCCGGGAGCGCGACCCGGAAGACCGTCTGGCCGGGCTTGCTCGACAGGTCGACGCGTCCGCCGTGGGCCAGCGTCACCGCGTGCACGATGCTCAGCCCGAGGCCGGTGCTGCCGGCTGCGCGGGACCGGGACGCCTCGCCGCGCGCGAACCGCTGGAACACGTTGGGCTGCAAGGCGTCCGGGATGCCGGGCCCATTGTCCTCCACGGTGACGCTGACCTCGCCGTCGGTCTCGGCGACGCTGGTGCGCACGGTGGTGCCGGGAGGGGTGTGCGTGCGGGCGTTGGCCAGCAGGTTGGCGACGATCTGGTGCAGGCGTGCCGAGTCGCCGGAGACGTTGACGGCGTCCTCCGGCACGTCAAGCTGCCAGACGTGGTCCGGGCCGGCCGCATGCGCGTCGCTGACGGCGTCGACGACCAGCCGGGTCAGGTCGACCGGCTCGCGCTCCAGCGGGCGGCCGGCGTCCAGGCGGGCCAGCAGCAGCAGGTCCTCGACGAGCTCGGTCATCCGCTGCGCCTCGGACTCCACGCGTCCGAGCGCATGGGCGACCGACGGCGGCACGGGCTCCGGCGCGCGACGGGACAGCTCGGCATACCCGCGGATGGACGCCAAGGGCGTCCGCAGCTCGTGGCTGGCGTCGGCGACGAACTGGCGCACGCGCATCTCGCTGTCGTGGCGGGCGTTGAGGGCCTCGCCGACGTGGTCGAGCAGGCCGTTGAGCGCCGAGCCGACCTGGCCGACCTCGGTGCGTTCGTCCGTGAACTCGGCCGGCACGCGCTCGGCGAGGGCGACCGCTCCGGAGTCCAGCGGCAGGTGCGAGACCTTGGTGGCGGTGGCGGCGACGCGTTCGAGCGGGAGCAGGTTGCGGCGCACCAGCCAGCTCCCGGCCGCTGCCACGGCGATGAGGCCGAAGGCGGTGGCGATGACGACGATGAATGAGAGCCGTGCCACGGTCTCGCGCTGCGGGCCGACGGGCAGGCCGGTCAGCAGGGTCGTGGAGCTGGCGCCGTCGGCGCTGGGCCGTTGCGTGGCGACGAGTCGGTAGGCGCCGGTGGAGCCACCGAGGTCGACGGTGGCGGGACGGCTGCCGATGCCGGCGTCCTCCAGACGCGACAGCTGGCTCTCGGTGAGCTTGACCGGACCTTGCGAGGGCGTGACCACGAAGCCCTCGTCGGCCGAGGACCCGGTGAGCTCGACGTGCAGGAAGCCGCCACCCAACCCGGGCGGGAGAGCGCCGTGCTCGGTCCCCAGGTCGCCGCTGCCCGGTCCGGGGCCACCGCCCCCACCCGGGCGTCCGCCCCCGTCGGTGACCCGGTGGGCCTGGGACATGAGCTGGTTGTCCAGCTGCCCCATGAGGAAGCCGTTGAGCGCCAGCACGGTGACCACGCCCGTGGCCACCGTCATGGTGAGGAACAGGGCGACGGTCGAGGCGACCAGCTTGGAGCGCAGTGTCCAGGTCGCCGGACGCATCCACGTGGGGCGGCTCATGGGACGACTGTGGCTCAGGTCGCGGGCTTGAGCACGTAGCCCACACCGCGCATGGTGTGGATCATCGGCTCCCGGCCCACGTCGATCTTCTTGCGCAGGTAGGAGATGTAGAGCTCGACGACGTTGGCCTGGCCGCCGAAGTCGTAGTTCCAGACACGGTCGAGGATCTGCGCCTTGGACAGCACCCGCTTGGGGTTGCGCATGAGGTAGCGCAGCAGCTCGAACTCGGTCGCGGTCAGGTTGACCGTGTCGCCGCCGCGGGTGACCTCGTGGCTGTCCTCGTCCATGACCAGGTCGCCGACGACCAGCTGGGACCCGGCGTCCTCGGCCATGACGGCGGTGCGGCGCATGAGCGCGCGCAGCCGGGCCACGACCTCCTCGAGGCTGAACGGCTTGGTGACGTAGTCGTCGCCGCCGGCGGTCAGCCCCGCCACGCGGTCCTCGACCGCGTCACGCGCGGTGAGGAAGAGGACCGGGACGTTGGGGTTGTCTGCGCGCATCCGGCGCAGCACCTCCATGCCGTCGAAATCCGGCAGCATCATGTCCAGCGCGACGGCGTCGGGCTGGAACTCGCGGGCGGCGCGCACGGCCGCCATGCCGGTGCCGGCCGAGCGGACCTCCCAGCCCTCGTAGCGCAGGGCCATGCTGAGCAGCTCGGTGAGGTTGTTCTCGTCGTCGACGACGAGGACGCGCACCGGGGCGCCGTCGAATCGGCGCAGCGGGGCGGACGCGGGGCGGGCGGTCGACTGGCTCATGACACCCAGTGAAGCGTCGTTACCTGAAGAGACCATCGCGAGTTCCTGTACATACCCTGTGAACGCTCTGTGGTGGGGTCTCAGCGACCCGACACGACCGTCACAGCCCCGTCACAGGCCCGCGGCCCAGTCTCGACGGCGACGACCCCGCCACCGAGGAGCCCCACATGACTGCTTCGTCGCCGCAGACCCCCTGGGCCCACAGCCCCACCGCGGAGCTGCCCACGACCCCAACCCGCCCGGACGTCGTCGGGCCGGTCCAGGTCGACACCATCTCGTATGCCGCGTCGCCGGCCGCCGCGGCCCTCGCACCGTCCGGTGCTGCCGCCGCCGGGACCGTGCAGGTGGCGGCCCCGGAGCAGGCAGGACCGGTCGCGGGCGCGGGATCGGCCCAGGGGGCGAACCCGGCCGCCCCGGCGCCGCCTGCCGTCCAGCCCCCGGTGTGGTCAGGCCGCAAGACCGCCATCGCCGCGGCCCTGGCGATCGGCTTTGCCGCGGTCGGCGCGGTGGGCGCCGCCGCGGTGATCGGGGACCAGAGCCAGACCCAGTCCGGGCTCGGCGGCCAGTTCGGCCCGGGCCGGGGCGGGCAGCTCGGTCCGGGCGGGCAGGGCCAGTTCGGCCGGGGCGGGCAGCTCGGTCCGGGCGGGCAGGGCCAGTTCGGTCAAGGGCATCTCGGCCCGGGGCAGGGTGGCCAGCTCGGTCAGCTGCCCGGCGCCCAGCAAGGGCAGGGCGGGCAGTTCGGGCAGCCGGGTGGCCGGCTGCCCGGCGGGCAGCAGGGCCAGACCGGCCAGCAGCCGGGCGTCCCGGGTCAGGACCCCCAGGGCCAGACCGGCTCGACCACGGGGCGGACGACATGACCCCGCGGGAGTGGCTGCGCGCCCACCAGCCCCGGCGGGCCGGGCGGTCCACGCTGACGCAGCCCACGGCATACAAGGACCTCGGGGTGCTGCCGGTCTGTGGCGGCAGCGTGCGGCCGCTGGCCTCGCAGCGGGAGCGGGCCGCGCGCGGGTAGCGGGTCAGCCGCGGGCCGACCCCAGGCCGAGGACAACAGCCAGACCGAGGGCGCTGCGCGGCTCATACGGTCCGCGCCACAGGCCGCCGTGGACCGCGCCGAACGCCTCGTCCTGCCACGGGTGCTCGTGCGCCGGGGTTCCGGCGCGCAGGTCGTGCACGAGCAGCGCGGCCATGAGCACATTGCTGGTGGCGGGCTCGAACACCTCGATCCCGAAGCGGTGCGCCCCGGCATAGGCCGCAGCCAGGGCCCGGTTCTTCACCACCGAGCGGGTCCGGGTCGGCGGGGCGACCTTGAGGGACACCACGCTGCCCGCCGCCCGGGCCGTCGTGGCTCGCCAGCGCTGCAGCCGCTTGGCCAGGGCGTAGTTGGGTCCCTGCTGGGGGACCAGGCTGTCGTTGACGCCGGGGTCGGCGCCGGGGGCGTAGTTGCGGCGCAGCAGCCGGCCGCCGCTGAGCACCCGCAGCGGCTGGCGCAGCAGGGTGCGCGCCCCGGCGTGGTCGTAGGCGTAGCCGGACCGGGCCACCGCGTCGGCGGGTACGGCGAACACGTCGGTGGGCGTGGCCAGGAAGGCCAGCGCCACGTCGTCCCGGCGGCGCTGGAGCTCGACGGTCAGCGCGTCGACCGCCATCGCCACGCGGACGTTGGTCGCGCCGTCGGCGTAGACGTAGTTGCCCAGCACCAGCGGGCCCTCGATGCCGGTCAGCCAGTCGGCCACCTGTGGCAGGCGGTGGACCAGGTCGGCGCCGGCCCGCTGCTCCAGGGGGCGCGGGTCGGAGGTCACCGGGGCCGGCAGCTGCAGCCGGCCGGCCGACCGCGACGTCAGCTCCGCCAGCCGCGACCACACCTCCGGCCGGGGCAGATCGACGCCGACGACGTCCCCGCCCCAGCCGAGCAGCGCCCGCAGCGGGCCCATCTCCGAGCCGGCGCCCAGCACGACCACCCGCTGGTCGGACAGGTCCAGCCACTCCGGGTGGGCCTGCACCTCGCGCACCGCCTCGGCCGCGCTGGGCTCGAGGACTCCGTCCTCCTCCCACGCGTCGAGCCGGCGCCGCAGCGCGTCACCGCGCAGGCGCTCGCCGTGCCATGGCAGGGACAGCTCGCGCTCGGGCTCGCCGCGGCCCTCGATGACCTCGGTGCCGAGCGGGTCGGCGTCGCCGGGGAGGGCGAACGACTCGGCCAGGCCCACCTCGTCGCCGGACTCCAGCCGCACCCGCATCCGGTCGTGCAGCGAGGCCAGGCCGTCGGCCGCGATGGTGCGGGCGGCATCGGGGGAGAGCAGCCCGGCCTCCAGCAGCCGGCGGAAGTGGGTCACGTAGCCGTGCCGCCAGCTCGTCTCCTGTTCCGCGGCCCGCGACCCCACCGGGTCCACCGCCCGCAGCGCGTCGGCCACGACGGCCCGCCCGAGGGCGGAGGTGCTGCGCGCCCCGTCGACCTCGGGGAAGACGACTCCGGTGCTGTCGGACATGGCTCTCCTCGGGTGCCGGGGGTGACCCGGCCATCATGCTGGGCGGTGACCGGCACGGCATACCGGAGGGGGATGCGCAGGGGCCCGGCACGCAGGCTGCGTGCCGGGCCCCTGAGGCGTATGCCGGGTGGCTACTTCACGCCGAGGCGGGCCTTGAGGCCGTCCAGCTCGGTCCACAGCGTCGTCGGCAGCGTCGGGCCGAACTTGTCGAACCACTCCTGGATCTGCGGGATCTCCGCGGCCCACTCGTCGGCGTCGACGTTGAGCGCGATCCGCAGCTGCTCCTCGGTCATGTCGAGGCCGTCGGTGTCGAGGGACTCCGGCGTCGGCACGTGGCCGATGGGGGTCTCGACCGCCGCCGCGGTGCCCTCGAGGCGCTCCACGACCCACTTGAGGACGCGGGAGTTCTCGCCGAAGCCGGGCCACACGAAGCCACCGTCGGCGTCGCGACGGAACCAGTTGACGTAGAAGATCTTGGGCAGCTTGGCCGCGTCCGCGTCCTTGCCGACCTTGATCCAGTGGTTGAAGTAGTCGCCGGCGTTGTAGCCGATGAACGGCAGCATCGCCATCGGGTCGCGGCGCACGACGCCCACGGCGCCGGTGGCGGCAGCGGTGGTCTCGGAGGAGAGCGTCGCGCCCATGAAGGTGCCGTGCACCCAGTCGCGGGCCTCGGTGACCAGCGGGATGGTCGTCTTGCGGCGGCCACCGAACAGGATCGCCGAGATCGGCACGCCCTGCGGGTCGTCGTACTCCGGCGCCAGGATCGGGCACTGCTCGATCGGGGTGCAGAAGCGGCTGTTGGGGTGGCTGCTCGGCTCGGTCGACTCGGGCGTCCAGTCGCGGCCCTTCCAGTCGATCAGGTGGGCCGGCTTCTCCTCGGTCATGCCCTCCCACCAGATGTCACCGTCGTCGGTCAGGGCGACGTTGGTGAACACCGAGTTGCCCTTGGCGATGGTGCGCATCGCGTTGGGGTTGGTGTCCCAGCCGGTGCCCGGCGCGACGCCGAACAGGCCGAACTCGGGGTTGACGGCGTAGAGGCGGCCGTCCTTGCCGAACTTCATCCAGGCGATGTCGTCGCCGAGGGTCTCGACCTTCCAGCCCGGGATGGTCGGCTCGAGCATGGCCAGGTTGGTCTTGCCACAGGCGCTCGGGAACGCGGCGGCGATGTACTTGACCGTGCCCTCGGGGGAGGTGAGCTTGAGGATGAGCATGTGCTCGGCCAGCCAGCCCTCGTCGCGGGCCATGACGCTGGCGATCCGCAGGGAGTAGCACTTCTTGCCGAGCAGGGCGTTGCCGCCGTAGCCGGAGCCGTAGCTCCAGATCATCCGCTCCTCGGGGAACTGCACGATGTACTTGGTGTCGCTGCACGGCCAGGCGACGTCCTTCTGGCCGGGCTCGAGCGGGGCGCCCACGGAGTGCAGGGCGGGGACGAAGTCGGCGTCGAGCTCCTCGATCCGCTTCAGGACCTTGGTGCCGATGCGAGCCATGACGCGCATCGAGGCGACGACGTAGGCGGAGTCGGTGATCTCCACGCCGAACATCGGCTTGTCGGCGTTGAGGTGCCCCATGACGAAGGGGATGACATAGAGGGTCCGGCCCTTCATCGACCCCCGGTAGAGGTCGGTCATGATCGCCTTCATCTCGTCCGGCGCCATCCAGTTGTTGGTGGGGCCGGCGTCCTTCTCCTCGACGGAGCAGATGTAGGTCCGGTCCTCGACCCGCGCGACGTCGCTGGGGTCGGAGGCGCAGTGGAACGAGTTGGGCTTGAGGTCCTCGTTGAGCCGGGTGAAGGTGCCGACCTCGACGAGCTCGTCGGTCAGCGCCTTCCACTCCTCGTCCGACCCGGTGACCCAGTGGATGCGGTCCGGCGTCGTGAGGGCGGCAACCTCAGCAACCCAGGACGCGAGCCGGGCGTGGGTGGTGCTGCCGTCACTCGGGATCTCGGCGCCAGGCGTGGCCGTGGCGGGGGTTGCTGTGGTCGTCTCAGTCGTCATGAGATCGGGCCATCCCTTTCGCGCGGCGACCGCGTGCTGGTCGCCTGCGTCAGTTGCGGTGGTGCGTCCGATGTGGGCCCCGCGCCGCCCCTTCGTCGGGCGACGCTTGCTACAGCCCCCGACGGAGTTGGCGACATGGTGTCCACATGGTGAACGCGCTTGTGGTTGCCAAGGTAGCCCCGGTCCAAGGGTGGGCGGAACCGTCGTGTTCGGCGCTCGCTCGTGAAACGTCTCACAAAGTCCGGTTGTTTGTCGGTTTCTTGCAATGACCTGCAAGAAAGCGACCGATTCGCTGCAAGATCGGTTGCGGAGAGGGGCCCTTCGGCCCTGTGCCGGCCCTGCCCGTACGCCGGGTGCCAGGGGTCCGGAGGAGGGCCCGGGATGGGGGTGGCCGGGTCGGTCGTCGGCCTCGCCGGCCCGGGTGCTTCCAGGCCGTCCGTTGGGGTGCTTCGGGCGGTCCGCGGACCGCGATTTCGCGCCACGGTCGGGCTCGGGTATTCTCATCTCCCGTTGCGCCGGACCAGTCCGGAGAGCGGCAAGCGCCCGTAGCTCAACGGATAGAGCATTTGACTACGGATCAAAAGGTTAGGGGTTCGAATCCCTTCGGGCGCGCTCTGTGTTGAGACAGAAGAAGGAGCCCCGACCGCTTCCACACGGTCGGGGCTTCTGCTGTCTCCGGGGGTCAGGGGTCCCGCCAAGTGGTGCGCTGTGCCACGCTGGTCGCCGTGGGCAGATCCGCCCGGCTCGTCCTGTTCGTCGCTGCCGTCGTTGCCTGCGTGGTGAGCGTGGCCCTGGGCCTGACCACGCACAACCTGTTCGCGCTGCTGATGGCCGCTGGCATGCTCAGCGTGGCCATCTCTCAGTTCGCCGAGCTGCGCCTGATGAAGTGAGCCGCCAGTAAGCCACACCCCTCCGGCCGCGGACCTTCACCCTTCCCGAACCGTGGACCCGGCATCGCCTGGCCGAGCCACGAGGCTCCACTTCCCGTCGCGATGTCGCCCGAATCCGAGTCGGCTCGATTAGCCTCGGTCGCACCGTCTAGACGGCGCCAACATGTCCGTCGTGAATGACGTGGGGGCTTGCTGCACAGGCGGGCCGTCAAGGGATGGATGGACACATGGCAGGCACTCATGATGGGTGATGTGCAGCGACCTGACCTCGGTGCCGGTGCGGGCGTGCCCCCCGAGGGGGCTGACTCAACGCCCGGCCCAGGGGACCGCGCGAGGCGAAGTGCGCACCGACGGCAGCTGCGCGACCCTGCTGTCGTCAGGAGGCGACGACGCCACCGTCTGCTGTGGGCAGCGCCCCTCGTCGGGCTGCTGTTGTGGGCGACGGTGTCGTATGCCACGTGGATGACGCAGCCGACGAGCATGTCTCCGGGCGTGCGCAGCGTCGAGTGGGTGAGATCCGAGGTGCCTTTCGGCAACCCGCTGATCGACGAGGTCGAGCACCTCTACTACAGCGCGACCGCGCCGAAGAAGGGCGGGCCGTCGCTGAAGAGGCTGCCGGCAGTCGGGGTGAGCCGGCCGCCAAGCCGCCCGGGGGCTCCGACGTCCCCTGCTCAGGCCATCGCCTGGCCGAGGCCCATCACGCCGGTCTTCCCACACCCGCTGGACGGTGAGGGCATCTGGGCGCCCGCCGGCCCGCCGATCGACAAGGGGCAACCGGTGCTGGTGTCGACCTACCGCCCTGAGGTCGACTATCCGGGCATCGTCGCGTACGTCGGCTGGTTCGACCACACGCGCACCGCGATCGGCTACTACCCCGGCCGCTACGAGCCGCCGCACGCAGCCGTGCGCGGGCCGATGATGGTCCCGAGCTCCCAGCGTTCGCGGTTGCTCGCCACCTTCAACGGCGGCTTCACCTACGTGGACGGCCACAACGGCTCGACCGACAACGGCCTTGTGAACGAGCCGCTGAAGCGCGGTAACGCGACGCTCGTGGGCTATCGCGACGGTCGGCTCGACATCGTGAACTGGACCGGCGGCCGGACCACGGGGCCGGACGTGGCGTGGGCCCGCCAGAGCCTGGCGCCGATCGTCGAGAACGGCCGCGTCAACCCTGCGTTGAACGCGGACCCGAACAGCCCGCAGTGGGGGTACACGCTCGGCGGGGTCACCCGCGTCTGGCGCACCGGCGTCGGCATCGACGCACGCGGCAACCTCATCTACGTCGCCGCCCCCGGCCAGACGGTGATCACCCTCGCCAGGATCCTCCAGCACGTCGGTGCGGTGCGGGCGATGGAGTTCGACATCAACCCTGAATGGCACACATTCATCACCTACAGCCACCTCCACGGCCTCGACCCGACCGAGGTCGGACCCAACCCGATGCAGTCGGACCACCGCTACCTCGTCCCCGACGACCGTGACTTCTTCGCGGTCTACCAACGATCGCCCGGTCCGGTCACCGTCCCGTTCACGTAGGCAGTCCGCCGGCTCGTCGCCGACGCGGCCACCTTTTGTCGCACATCCCTGGCCCAAGGCACAGCGGCCGTCCCTGCATCGGAGCGGAGTCAGAAGAAGGAGCCCCGACCGCTTCCACACGGTTGCCCGCAGCGGGGCGGCCTTGTCCTCGCTGGGGTCCGCGGTCAGCACCTGCCCGTCGTTCCGAGGAAGGACAGCCCGCTGGTGCCGGCGGTGAAGCGGACGCCACCGAGTGCACGACAGGCCGCCGCGGGTCGTCGATTGTCCCGACGTGAGGACTCAGAGGCTCCGGACGCGCAGCACCCCGGTCAACGTCGGGAGGGTGAACTCGCCGCAGGTCGTCTCGGGTCTGCTCCCGAGGAAGGCGCGGATACGACCCAGCGTGGCCTCTTGTTCCTGTTCTGGCATGACCAGTAGCCCCGCGCGCGTCGCGATGGTCGCGGCCAGAGAATCGGCCGTGCGGCGCTGCCCGTGTGGAAACACCTCCTGTTCCGGCGAACCGAACCGAGCGACCACACCCGTCACCGGAAGATGCAGCTGGGCCGTCTCGGCCCGCCAGCTCTCGGGCGTGTCACGCGGGCCGATGGCCGCGCTGCCGCTGACTCGCGCAAGCTCGGCAACCCATGGGACCCGGTCGTCCATGAGGTTCCACAGGCCGGCCAGGAGCCTTTGGGTGCGAGCACCCTGGCGATCTCCGGGCCCGCGACGGCCATGTCGAACCAGTGCACGCCGCAGCTCGGCCAGCATCGCCGGGTCGGGTTCAACTGCAATGACGTCGATTCCCAGCGCGATCAGCGTGGCTGTGAGCTTGCCGGTGCCGGCGCCCAGGTCGAGCACGCGCGGGCCGGGTGCCGGCTCGAGGGCCCAGCGCACCGCGGCCTGCGCGTAGTCCGGACGGTGCTCGGCGTAAGCGACCGCCGCGGAGCCGAACGAGGAGGCATGACGTAGCCGGTCATCCTGGTCCACGCGGTCACGCTATCGGTGCGGCAAAGCTCTCCGGGGCAATCGCGGATGGACGAATCGGTGTCCAGGTCTGCGCACACGCCGAACCCCGGCCTCCTTCGTTGCGGGAGGCCGGGGTCCGTGTGCAGGTGAGGCGTCTCAGCAGCCAGTGGCCGGCTTCTGGAAGCCCGGGTACGGGTTGAGGTCGCCCATGAAGGTGTATCGGCCGCCGGTGCCGCTCTGGCTCGGCTGCGCGGTGGTGTTCGGGCTCTGCCGGGCAAACCACGGCAGGAGCACCTCATCCTCGGGGTGCCAGGACCCGTCGGCGGAGGCGTTGGTGTCGTAGGTGTTGCCCGGGAGCGTGAAGCCGATGCCGACGACCGGGTCACCGGTCTCCATGACGGACGTGCAGCCGTACTGCGGCGCGGTCGGGGTCACCCACGGGTTGACCGTGTTGTTGACGAACGGGTCATCGCCCCACTCGGCGATCTCGTGGCTGAGTGCGTGGATGTCCTTGATGTAGTCGCCACGAAACGTGCCGGGCGTGCTGTATGCCGAGAAGGCAAACGTCTGCACGCCCTGGTTGCCGTTGCCGTTGGTGCTGCCGCCGCCGTTGCCGGTCGCCTTCGACGCGCCGTGGTAGCCGATGACGCAGCAGTTGTTGACGCTGCCCTCGTAGAGCATGACGTTGTTGGTCAGGAAGATCGGCAGGTGGGTGGCGTCGGTGTGCTGCTGACCCATGAGCTGCTGGATCCGGCTGGAGAACCACGCGTAGTCGACCAGGCCATAGGTGACTCCGCGGGTGTTCTGGTACGCCGACCCCTTGCCGCTCGGGATCGTCATCGTCACCGGCGCCTGAACGGCCGGCTGACCCAGGTTCACGTGGTAACCGGTGCCGGTCTTGTTGAACTGCGACCGCATGATCGCGTCCTCGTACTGCACGCCGACGTTGCCGGGCGAGAGCTCGCCGGCGCCGCCGGTCGACTTCGTCGTGCTCGTGTAGTCCGACGCCTGGAAGATCGGGGACGCCACGGTCCGGTTGACGACGTCGGTGCCGTTGAGCGCGTAGCCGTCGTTGGCCGAGAAGACGATGTTGACCGGGATGATGTCGGTGGGCACGGTCGAGGCGCTGTTGGTGCTCGGGTCCGTGCCGACCATGTTGTAGCCGTAGGTGGTTCCGTTGGTCGGGTCCGTGAACGACCCGTTCCAGTGCGGGATCGTCTTGTCGGTGGCCAACGGCGTCGCGCCGGCGGCCTCGGTGAACTCGGCGCCGGCCGGGTCCATCACGGGCAGGGTCGCCGAGCCGGAGGCGAACGCGGCCGGGGCCGCGCCGACCAGGGCGACGGAGGTCGCCACCGCCGCGGTGAAGGCGGACAGCCTTGCGAGTCTGTTCATGAAGTTCCTCCCCTGGGCCACCGCAGGTCCCGGTGGCACGTGAGCGCCACCACTAGTGCGTGGTGGCACGTCGCGGAGCCTGCACCGTCTTGGGCGGCAGGTGAAGACTTCCACGCCGGTTCACAGGTTCAGGCAGGAGTTCTTACCTCCGCTTTACCCTCCCCTGACCATCGGCCCGGCGACTGACCGCTGAGGCTTCCCCGCTGTCGAGGTTCGGGTTGATGGGAGACACTTCCCAGGCTCGCGTGAAGCCACCGCCGACGACCAGAAACCCGGAGGTCGCGTTGCCCGTCTCGAATCCCTGGCTTGCTGGACCCACGCCGACGGCGCGGTTACCGCGAGAGCAGCTCGAGGAACGCATCCTCAACCTGCTCAGCAGCCAGAACATGTGCGTCCTCGCCACGACGAGCGACGACGGCCCCGCGGCCACGCCCGTGCGCTACTACCACCTGGGTCTGGAGGTCATGTTCACTGCCGCGCCGCGCTCACCGAAGATGCGGAACCTGCGCGCCGACAACCGGATCTCGGTCGGCATCTTCGCCCCGCTGGTCGGCCAGGCGAGCAGCCGTGGAGCGCAGATCTTTGGCACAGCGCGCACGCTGGAGCGCGACCACGCCGAGGTGGACGGCTACTGGGAGGCGTTCCGCTGGCAGTCCGACCACGTCGAGCGCTCCCGTGACCTCACCGATCCGCCGCAGGATCCGCTCACCGTCGTCACGCCGACCAGGATCGTCTACACCGAGCACTGGCTGCGCCGCGAGGGCTACGCCCCCCGACAACATTGGCACCTGTGAAGGGGAACGTCGCCGCTCTGCCCTGCGACCCTGCGGTCTGGCGCAACCTCTGCGCCGACGGGGAGGACCTGGCCCGTCACGCGCGCGCCCACATCGAGTCGCTGCTGCACGCGAGCCGCCTGCGATGACTGACGTCGACGCGCTCGCGCAGCGTGCCTGCGGCCTGGTGCAGGAGCACGGCCGCGTCATCCTGGGGATCACCGGCGCTCCCGGCGCGGGGAAGTCCACGCTGGTCGAGCAGCTGCTCGCCGCCCTGCGCCGGCAGCCGCCGCCCGGGGTGGGCGGGGACTGGCTGGCGCACGTCCCGATGGACGGCTTCCACCTCGCTGACGTCCAGCTCGACCGGCTGGGCAACCGCCAGCGCAAGGGGGCTCCGGACACCTTCGACTCAGCCGGCTACCTCGCTGCGCTGCGGCGCATCGCCGACAACGGCGGTGACACGGTCTACGTCCCGGGCTTCGAGCGCACGCTGGAACAGCCCATCGCCGCGGCGATCGCAGTCCCTCCGGAGGCCCGGCTCGTCGTGACCGAGGGCAACTACCTGTTGCTCCAGTGGGGTCACTGGCCGCAGATCCGGGCGCTGCTCGGGGAGGTCTGGTTCGTCGACATGCCCGACACGACGCGGCGGCAACGGCTGGTCGCCCGGCACGTGGCCTTCGGCAAGGAGCCGGACGCGGCGGTCGCCTGGGCGGACGGCCCCGACGAGGTCAACGCGCGTGCGGTACGCGAGACCGCGCGGTACGCCGACCTGGTCATCGGCAGCGGTGACCCTGTGTCGTGACGCGCAACGCAGGGGCACCAGGACACGCAAGCGCGGAGGTCACGGAACACTGACCCTCGCGGCGGCGCCAACCGACTCGCGGGGCGGGAAGGCGACGTAAGCGGTGACTTCGAACGCGCCCGCAGGTGCTGCGGTGTGCTACCGCAAATGGTCGGGACACCCTCGCTGATTGCAGGTGTTCCCCGCGTGCCAGCCCCGGCTATCACTGACTGGTCCAGTGGGGAGTCAGGTCAGGGGGGTGGGCAGATGCAGTTCGGTCTGGCTCGATGGAGGACGCGCGCTGTGTCAGCATTGGCAGCCGCCGCACTGGTCCTGACCTGGCTTCCGTTCGCGCCCCCGGCGCTCGCCCTGGCCTCGCCCGGCTACGTCCAGGGCAGTGCCTTCGTCACGGGCACCAGGGTGGCCTCGACCACCACCGCGTTGACCGGCCCGGTGGGCGCCGGCGACCTGCTCGTGGGGTGGTTCGCGCAGTACAACGTGGGCGGTCAGGTCCAGGTCTCCGACAACGTCAACGGCGCGTGGACCCGTGCCCCTGCCTCGACGGCGTTCCAGAACGACACGGGGGACATCGCCCTGTACTACCTGGCGAACGCCAAGGCAGCGCCTGCCGGCCTGACCGTCACGGTCACGGCCGGCGGGCCGGCGTACTTCCAGGGATCCGTGGCGGAGTACTCGGGTGTCGCCATCGCGGGCCCGCTCGACCAGGTCGTGTCCGGACGCGGCGTCGGCACGGCTGTCGACACCGGGGCCACGGCGACGGTTCCTGCCGGCGAGCTGGTCTTCTCGGCGCTGGTCACCGGCGGCAACCCCTCGTCGGTGACCCCCGGTGCCAGTGACGGCCTGACCTACACGCCTCGGGCACACACGGCCTCGGGGTCGGCCTACGAGCAGGACATCACCCCGGGTGCTGCGGGTCCCCAGAACGGGACGGCAACCCTGGGCGCCACGACCGACTGGTACGCGGTTGCCGCGACGTTCCGGCCAGCCTCGACCGGCGACACCCAGGTGCCGTCGACGCCGCCCTCGCTGCACACCACCAGCGTCGCGTCGAGCAGCGTCAGCCTGGCCTGGTCGGCATCGACCGACAACGTGGGTGTCACGGGCTACACCGTCTATCGCAACGGCACCGCGCTGGGCACCACCGCGGGCACCTCCTTCACGGACAGCACCGTGGCTGCGGGCACGACCTACACCTACACGGTCGACGCGTTCGACGCGGCGGGCAACCACTCCGCCCAGTCGCCGGAGGTGCAGGTCACCACGCCGACGTCATCACCCACCTACGTGCAGGGCGCAGCCGACTCCCCAGGCACCCGACAGACGTCGACGACGCTCACGCTCTCCCAGCCGGTCGCGGCGGGTGACCTCCTCGTCGGCTGGTTCGCCCAGTACGACTCGACCGGACAGGTGCAGGTCTCCGACCCCGTCAACGGCGCCTGGACCCGCTCGACCTCCGAGACGTTCACGAACGGGAAGGGCGACATCGCCCTGTACTACGTGCAGGGGACCCAGCCAGCGCCAGCGGGCCTGACGATCACGATCTCGGCGCCGGTGGCGACGTACCTGCCCAGTGCCGTGTCGGAGTACTCAGGCATCGCGACCAGCACCGCCCTCGACGGGGTGTCCGTGGGCAAGGGCGTGGGCACCTCTGCCGACTCCGGCTCCACCGCTGCCGTCCCCGGCGGTGAGCTGGTGTTCGCCGCACTGCTGACGGGTGGCCAGCCCCTGACGGTCACGCCGGGGACCAGCCAGGGTGTCCCCTTCGCCCTGGAAGCTCACAACGGCAGCGAGTCCGCAGACACAGCGGCAATCCTCTCCGGAGCGCCAGGGGCCCAGAACGGGCGGTTCACCCTTGCCCGCACCGGCGACTGGTATGCGGCGGTCGTCACCTTCCGCCCCGCGCCCGGACCAGGCGCGCTTGGGACGAAGCACAGGAAACCGCACCTCATCGGCGCCCGGGTCACGGAGCCGCAGGTGGCAGTGGTCCGGTGAGCTCTCGGTTGTGCCCGACGAACACCTGCTGGAGGGACGTCGGTGCCGTCTCCAGCGCGATGTCCCCCCGTTGGCTGCCCCAGCTGTAGACGAAGTCGAAGGCTGGATGAGGGACGGCGCGGTCCCACGCGGCCAGGAGCTCCCGTGCCTGCGACGGGTCGGGAAGGAGGTAGGAGCCGCCACCGTCATCCACCCACTGCCCGCCGCCGAACGCCTGGAAGACCGGGACGATCGTTGACCGGGAGATGCCGAAGGCCTCGGCCGCGGCGACGAAGCGACCCACCATCGTGCCGTCGCACCCGGACAGCTCGCTCCGGCAGGGGTAGGGGTCGAGGCCGAACAGGTCGACCCCGGTGTTGGCGGCGTTGTAGCCGCCCCGGTAGGTCGGGGTCTTCGAGGACGACAGGTTCTGCTCGACGATGAACGTGACGGCGCCGGGGGCGTGCTGGTGGATCCACGCCGACTCCTGCGCCAACTGGGACGCGGGGCAGCTCTGCGGGTCCGGCTCGTCCATCAGGTAGAAGCCGAACACCTGTGGCTGGCCGACGAACTCGCCGACGCGGGAGACGAACTCACCATCGGCGCCGCGACAGCTGCCGACGAACACCAGGGCCTCGACGCCGGCCGGGAGCTGGTCGAGCTGCTGGCGGGTCGAGACGTCGGCGATGGTGAAGCCCAGCCGCCCGGGCGGGTAGCCGCCGGAGCCAGGGACGTTGCCGTTGGCGGCGTAGTGCCGCCGCGCCGCCAGGGGGGTGGCCCGGGCCTGGTCGCCTGCTGCGTCGCAGGAGGCGAGGGCTTCGGGGGCGGCGACGAGGGCGAGGGCCGTGATCCAGCTCGTGACCTTTGAGGTCCAGCGGCCGTGACGGCCCCGCCCGGTTCGTCCGGGCACCGTCAGCTCCCGCCCAGAAGCGTCCTGGCCGCCGCCGAGAGCAGGGACATGTCCCGGCTCAGGGTGCGGTGGCAGACGTAGTCGAGGTCGCGGGCCAGCTTGGGATGCAGGTGGCGGGCGACGTAGACCAGGTCCGGGTCGTCGGCCGTGTCCAGCTCCCGAGCCTGGTCATGGGCGAACAGCAGCGCGCCCGGTCCGATGACCCCCGGGCGGACCCGCAGGAGCTGACGCTCGGCCTGGCTGTAGTGCTCCAGGAACCGGGGCACCTCGGGTCGGGGGCCGATCAACGTCATGTCGCCGCGTAGCAGGTTGACCAGCTGGGGCAGCTCGTCCAGCCGGGTGGCCCTCAGTCGCCGACCCAACGGAGTCACGCGGGGGTCCGCCGTGCCGCTGACCGACGGACCACCCCGGTCGCTGCCGACGACCATGGTGCGGAGCTTGAGGATGGAGAACGGGATCCCGTCCCGCCCGACCCGGTCCTGGCGGTAGATCGCCGGCCCGGGGCTGGTCAGGCGTATCGCGGCGGCCAGCACCACCAGGAGCGGGCCGGCGCAGACCAGCCCGACGGCGGCGGCCACGACGTCGACGGTGCGACGCAGGGCGCTGTCCCGGCGCGGCTGGGGCCCCCTGCGGCGGCCCGGACCGAGGCGGGCTGAACTGCGGTGGGTGCCACCGAGCTGCTGGGCTGCTGGCCGAGTCACCCGCTCACCTCCCGCAACACCTGGAACGCCTCGGCCGCCGACCGGCCCACCTTGCTGCCCCAGTAGGCGGCCCGCTCCCGGACCGCACGGGGGGACCGGGGGTGCGGGTAGGGGCGCAGCTCGCCCTCGTAGCACTGCAGGGCGGCCAGCTTCACCTCGATCGTCTCGCTGACGTCGACGAACAGCTCCGGGGTGAAGGCACCTCCGGCCAGGGGCCAGGCCCACTCCGTCGAGGACGGGGTCTCGTAGACGGCGAAACGTCGCAGGCGGGGGACGACGTAGGGGCGGCACGCCGTCCACGCTGCCCGCGCCACGACGGCGTGGTCGTTGTTCACGTCGCCGGGGAAGTGCGTGTAGACGACGTCGGGACGAACCTGGTCGACCATCGCCTCGACCGTGCGGGTGACCTCCAGCAGGGGCAGGGTGTCCAGCTGCTGGTCGGGCAGCCGCGCCAGGTGGATCGCGGTCAGGCCGAGCACCTTGGCAGCGCGGGCCGCGCACTCGGCCAGCACCGGCACCATCTCCGTGGGGTAGCGGCTGGTGGCACCGTCCGCCAACACCACCGCCTGGACCTCGTCCCCATCCTGGATGTGCCTGGCCAGGGTCCCGCCGGGCCCGAGGAGCTCGTCGTCGGGGTGCGCGGCGACGACCAGCACCCGGGTCACTGCGCACCCACGGGCCGGGGCCCCTCACCGCGGGCCCACTGTGCGAGCCGGCGGGGCACGGAGTCGAACCGCACCCCGACGCCCAGCCCCGAGCGCGTCGCCCACGGCATCGCCGGGTGCGGGGTCCGGCCGGGCATCGACACGTGGGTCACCAGGATGCTGCCGTCACGGACCCCCACACGGATGCCGTTCTCCTCCAGAGCCAGGACCTCGCCGGGCCGGCCGGCCGGCGTGTCGCCCTCCGGGGTCCGCGTGGCCCACACCATCAGCTGCCGGCCGTCGAGCGCCGTGAAGGCACCCGGGTAGGGGTGGGTGAGCGCCCGGACCCAGTCGTGCACCCGGCGGGCCGGCTGGTCCCAGTCGATGACGCCCATCTCCGGTGTGCGGCGGGGAAGGACGTCGCCCTCGTCCGGGCGCTGCGGGCGGCGCCGTGCGGTGCCGGCGATCAGGTCCGCCAGGTTGTCGGTCAGCATCGCGGCACCGGCCTCGCCGACCCGCTGGTAGACCGTGGCGCAGGTGTCGTCCGGGGAGATGGGGATCGCGCGCTGGTCGACGATGTCGCCGGTGTCGGCACCGGGGGCCAGCAGCATCATCGTGTTGCCGGTCAGCGTCTCGCCGCGCAGGATCGCCCAGTTCACGGGGGAGTGCCCGCGGTGTCGGGGCAGGAGCGAGGCATGGAAGCCGATGCACCCTCGCCGCGGCACGGCCAGCAGCTCCGGCTTGATCAGCTGGGTCCACCCGACGACGACCAGCAGGTCCGGTGCGCACGCGCGGACCGCGGCCACCACGGCAGGGTCGTTGGCGTCGTCCGAGCGCACGACCGGCACCCCCGCGTCGGTGGCCGGGCCAGCCAGCTCGACCGCGCCGGAGAGTCGCCCTGCGCCCTCCGGGGTGCGCGTCACCACCATGGCGAGGTGGACGCGAGGGTCGGCGAGCAGCACGTCCAGGGCGGGCCGGGCCTCGTGGACGGCGCCGACGAGGACGACGGTTCCTGTGGCGGAGCACTCCCTGGGGGCGGCCCCGGTCGGGTGCGAGTCGGGGCACGAACGGGGTGCCGGGCTGGTGTTGGTCATGTCGTTCCCTCCTCGAGCGCGACCACCCGGGCGGGGGCCACGCGGGCCGAGATGCGTAGGGACAAATAGGTGAGCAGGCCGGCCGCCGACAGGTAGGCCGCGCTCGAGGCGGTGGCGGCGCCGAGGGCGCCATGGCGGGGGATCAGGGCGACGTCCAGGGCGATGGTGACGACCACCCCGAGCGCCATGCCGGCGGAGTTCGTCCCCGGCCTTCCGATGCCGCACAGGTATGCCGTGGAGACCGCCGCGGCACCTTCGACGGCCAGCCCGACGAGCAGGACGCAGGCCGGCAGCACGGCGGCCCGGAACTCGGCCCCGAACAGCAACGGCAGGCCGATGGCTGAGGCGACAGCCAACACGGGGGCCGCCGCGACGGTCAGGCCGCAGGCGCGCGGGAGCAGGGCGCGCATCTCCGTGGCGGCCGCCGGTGGGTTGAGCCGGGCGAACCGCGGGTAGAGCACGTAGTTGGCGGCGGTGGCGGGGAGCCGCATCAGCTCGGCCGACTTGGCGGCGACGGCGTAGACACCGAGCGTGGCCGGGCCGGCCAGCGCCCCAAGCATGAGCAGGTCCAACCGGAGGTTGACCAGCCAGAGCAGGTTGCCCAGCTGGGCTCGTGAGCCGTAGCCGAGGACCGACCGGGCCAACGGCCGCGAGGGCCTCGCCCACCCGCCGAAGAAGCCGCGCCCGGCCAGGCGGCTCAAGCCGATGACCGTGGAGCAGACCCCGGCCGCGACGAGACCGACCAACACCGCTGTGAGCGAGCTGCTCCCCGCGACCAGGGCCACGGCGAAGGCGGGGAGGAAGGCGACCTCCTCCGCGACGATGACCAGGTTGGCGCCGGGCATGTCCGCCCGCCCCTGGCAGCACGCCTTGGCCCAGACCGTCCACAGCTGGGTGACCACCGTGACCCCCATGAGCAGCAGCAGGCGCGCCGGGACCTGCTCCAGGAACAGCGCGTGCAGGGCGGGGGTCAACACCGCCCACGCCGCCACGCCCACCACGGTGCCGGCCAACACCAGCAGGCTCAATGTGGGACGGACCCTCGGGTCCTCACCCCGCGCGCCGCTGAGCATGTACGCCGAGGCCACCGGCAGCCCGCAGCTGCAGATCACCCCGGTGAGCCAGGGCAGTACCCGCAGCAGGGTCCACGTGCCCAGGACCGAGGCCCCACCCACGCGGGCGACGACCAGGCTGGTCAGCGCCACGAGCGCCAGCGCCGTGGCCTGCGCGATGACGTTGGCCGTGGCGGCCCGGCGCCCCAGGTCGCCCTCGGAGACGTGCAGCGCCGCGGCCACGCGGACCGGGCGCCTCACCGCGGACCTCCGGCGGGGGATGGGGCAACCCGGCGCCTCGGACCACGCCGGGCCGCGTCGGCGAAGGAGGCGGCCGCGACGAAGGCCAGGAGCCCCCACACGAACCGGAAGTGCATGACCTCGTAGTACGTGCTGGCCGCGGCGGTCGCGAGCAGGGCTGCGACCAGGCCCACCGGCCGGGGTAGCTCCCGGGGGTCCGGCGGGCCCGGCCGGGGCCGCAGCAACCGACCCGCCCGGTAGGCGGCCGACGCGAGCAGGACCAGCAGGCCGAGGAGCCCGACGGGGCCACGCTCCACCAGGGCGGCCAGGTAGTCGTCGTGCGCCTCCTTCGCGTAGGGGTAGCCCCGGGCGCTGAGCAGCGCCTTCGTGGTGGCCGGGCCGGTCCCCAACGTGTTGCCGGTCTGGTAGAGCTGCAGCGACTCGGTGACCAGCAGGCTGCGCTGGGCGCTGCTGTCGTTGCTGCGCCCGAGCGAGTTCACCAGGATCGACTGGCCCGAGGTCCGGGCCCAGGTCTGGATGCTGCTGAGCGGCACCGCCGTCAGTGCTGCCGTGGTCACGACTCCGGTGAGCAGGACGCAGGCGATGGCGCCGACCAGGCCGTGGCGCCGGTGCATCGCGACGGCGGCGATCAGCAGGCACCCGAGGCCGAGCTCCACCAGGCCCCCGTTGGACTCGGTGAGCAGCAGCGCCCAGACCAGGACCGCGTAGGCGAGAACCCGCGGGCCGCTGCGGCGCGGAACCTTCGCGGCATACACGACGAACAGGGACAGCACCCAGTACGTCGCCGCGTAGTTCGGGTCACCGAAGGTGAACAGGGCCCGGTTGCCCTCGCGGGCGACGACCCCGGTGATGACGGTGAGGTGGGCGAGGGACCCCGCGACCAGGACGGAGGCGCAGGCAGTGGCGGCGTACGACCAGGCCGTGGCCAGCAGGCGAAGCCGCGCCGGGTCGCGAGCCACCGTGACCACGGCCGTGCCCCAGGCGAGGAGGACCACGTCCTGGGCCAGGGCCAGCAGCGCGGTCCCCGGCAGGTCGCTGACCAGGCCGGCCAGGGCGCCGCCCAGCACCATCAGGCCGAACCCGATGGCGTAGGGCGCCCGTACCGGCACCCGGGCGGCCGCCGCCCACATCGCCACGGAGAGCAGCGAGACCAGGGTCAGGGCGTCCACCGGCGAGCTGTTGCCGGGCCCCGAGGGTCGCACGGCGAACTGCGCGGCGAAGGCCACCGCCATCGAGCCGACCGCCAGCCGCTCCACCGTGCCGCGTACGGCTGCGGTCGGCGGACCGGGCATCCCGCCGCCGGAGCCGTGCCTGCCGCCCGAGGGGGAGGTGCGGTGCGGAGGGAACCCGGGAGGCAGAGTCGCCGTGGCCCCGGTCACGACTCCACCGCGCCCAGGGCCAGGAACAGCGACCACTGGTCCCGGGCGAAACCCGGCCGCGCCGCTTCCGCCGCGGTGGCGGCGACGTCAGCCAGCACGGCGTCGCGGCCCAGGGACGGGGGCAGGTCCAGTCGGGTGAGGCCCTCCTGCAGGTATGCGCGGACGAGGCTGGGGAACCAGCCCGAACCATCCGTCGCGTGCAGCACCCCCGCCCCGGGCGGCCCCGCAATGAGCCCGGGATGGCCCCGGACCGGCCGCCCGGGCCGGGTGTGCCGGTCCAGGTAGTGCGCGTAGGCGACGGCGAAGCGCACCAGGTCACCCACCGGGTTCCCGCGGGGCTCGGCGCGCTCCCAGTCGACCACGCCGCTGACCCGGCCCTCGCGCACGAGCAGGTTGCCGGGCCAGTAGTCCCCGTGCACGACCGTCCGGGCTACGGAGTAGCGGCGCAGCCGCGACCGCAGGCTGCTCAGCAGCTCCAGCACGCGGTCCTGCTCGGCCGGACGGTCGCCCAGCACCCGCGCCGCGGCCTCCACGCACCCCGGCCGAAGGTCCAGCGGCGCACTCCCGCCGACGCGCTCGGACTGCAGCTGCGCGAGCCAGGTGCCGGCCGCGCGGAAGTCGGCCCTGACGCGCGCGGGAGACCGGACGTGGCCGGGCCGGTGGTAGGAGACCAGCATCGGCACGCCCGGCTGCGCGCTCGTCGCAAGCACGGTCAGGTGCGGGTCGGCGGGCGGGGGCAGCAGATGCGGCACGGTCGAGCGGAGGGGTCCCATGCGCAGCGTGCGGAGCGAGCGCAGGCGCGCGTCCTCCTCGCGCAGCCGGGCGCCTCCGGCTCCCGTCGCGACCTTGAGGGCGATCGACGGCTGCCGTTGCCCTGCGGTGAAGAGCAGGACCACGACCCGGCCGTCACCGTCGTGGCTGTGGTCGAGGATGAGCATGCGGTGGCCGCTGTCGGCGATCCAGTCCGCGAGGCCGTCCGGCCCCGCGGTCGCGTCCGGCTGGACCACCCCGTCCACCGCGGGCAGCACGCCCCAGGTGACGGGGGCGCGCAGCGCGTGACGGGTCGCGGCCTGGACCCAGGCGGGCACCCGGGCGGTGCGGGAGCCGGGGGGCGCGGCCAGCAACGCGTGCGCCACGTACGCCATCACGCCGGGATCCTTCTCCGCGACCACAACGGGCTGCCGGGTCGAGGGCAGGGCGACGAACCTGCGCGGGTCGGGCAGCAGGGGCAGCCACAGGTTCGTGGTGGAGGCGGGCGCCTCGTCGGCGATCACGTCAGCACCGCGAACGGGCGCAGTCGTGCGACCGGCTGCACGAGCCCGTTGCCGGACAGGATCGACAGGGCCGCGTCGACCCCGCGGTCGTCGAGCTGGGGGATCTCCTCCGGTGCCGCGTCGGAGTACCTGTAGCGCAGCGTGCGACGTCCCAGGTGGTCCGCCCCGGACCGGCCGTCCCGGGCGAAGGCGCTGATGATGCTGCCGGTCCCGTGGCACGCGGTGTAGAGGCTGCGGTCCGCCTGCGGCGCGGGCACGCACAGGAAGGACGAGGTGCGGTTGGTGCCGGGGACGAGCAGGGGCTGGCCGGTGTTGGCGAACGCTGGGTGTCCCGCCATCAGCTCGGGAGTCCAGGCCCGCGCGGCGTTGTGCCGGTGGACGAAGGCCGGCGCCCCGTCGACCATCTCCTCGTAGACGGAGTTGTGCGGCGAGTCGACCACCAGGTCCAGGTGGGCGCCGAAGGCCTCGCGCGCGAACCGGCGCAGCGCCTCGAACGTCGCCAGCCGGTAGGCGAAGCCGTAGTTCATGGACAACCGCTGCGCGAGCATGACCCGCCGGCCCTCGTCGCCGTCGACCGGCAGCGACGGAAGGCCCGACCGGAAGTAGGCGCCGTAGCGCTCGGCCAGCGGGGCCCGTCCCGATCCACGGGCATGCGCCCACGGCTTGACCACCGCCATCTCGGCCCGCAGCAACCGTGAGCCGGCCTTGCGCTGGCCGTAGAGCTGCCCGATCTGGCCGGTCAACACGCCCCCACCGTTGTGGAACTGCATCGTCACCTGTCCCCGGTGGACGCCGAGCTCCTCGGCCGCCTCGGGGTGCAGGATCTCCTCGACCTCCTGCAGCTCGAGGAAGTGGGTGCTCGGCCCGATCGAGCCGAACCTCAACCGCGCCATCTGCACGCAGACCCAGGGCAGCTCCTTGCGGGCGCGCTCGGCCCCGCCATACTCTTCGACCTCCAGCCGGCCGAACTCCTCCACCCGGTCAAGGTCGGCCTGGCTCAGGCCGAACCGCTGCGCTGCGAAGTCGGCGCCCTCCACTGCCGCACGCAGCACCTCGTCCCGGGTGAGCTCGCGGTTCCACCTCGGCGGGTTGGGGAACCGTTCGCGCACCCGGCGGTAGAAGGCGCTGACCGCCGCCGCAGAAGGGCGTTCGACGTCCAGGGTCGCCAGGGCCATGCCGCAGTTCAGGGCCGCGTCGGTCAGGGTCGGGCGGATCGCCCCGCGGGTGGCCACCGCGATGCTGGATGGCATCTCCGACTTGCTCTTGTGGCAGAAGTCCGGCAGGACGACCGGTGGCGCGGCCAGGTCCGCATCGGAGGTGCCCTGGGACAGCCGTTCCAGCAGCGCCGGGTCGGCCGTGGCCTCAGGGCTGTCGAACACCGTGAGCTGGTCGCGAACGTCCCCCTCATCGGGGTGGGTGAACAGGTCAACGCGCACGGGAGACTCCTTCGTATCGCGCAGGCAGGGGGGAGCGGGTGGGCGGGCAGGTCGGGGGGAGGTAGGCAGCGGTGAGGACGCGCCCCAGGTGCGGGTGGCCATAGCCACCGGCGAGGCGCAGCCACGCGGCGGCGGCCATACCGGACGCTTCGTCGGGGTGGTCCAGGACGTGAGCGATCGCGTTGGCCATGAGCTCGGGTCGCTCGGGAGGGACCAGCAGCCCCGTGACTCCCGGCACGACCACGTCCGAGACGGCGTTGACCGCAGTGGCCACGACCGGGACCCCGCTCATCGCGGCCTCGACGATGGCCACCGGCACCCCTTCGTAGCGGCTGGGCAGGGCGAACACGTCCAGCGCAGGCAGCAGCTCCACGACGTCGCTGCGCTCCCCGGCGAGCAACACCTGGCTCCACGGACTCGTCGTCTCGACGGCACGACGCATGCGCGCCGCGCGCTCCCCGTCGCCGATCCACACCCCGACGACACCGGGCCGGTGCAGCAGCGAGAGCGCCGCCACGAAGTCTTCGGGCGCCTTCTGGTAGGAGAGCCGCCCGACGGCGCCGACGACCACCGCATCCTGCGGCAGCCCGAGCCGGGACCGCGCGTCGGACCGACGCTCGTCCCGGCTGCCGCGGGCAGGCATGCGGTCGGCTTCAACCGTGATGGTGCGGACTCGCTCGGGCGCCACGAGCCGGCGGCGCACGGCCTCCACCGCCACCGCCGTGCCCACACAGAGCCCGACGTCGGTGATGCGGCCGAGCCGGCGCTCGATGCTCACGTAGGCCGCCCGCCGCGCTGGTGACTGGAACTCGTGGAACGGGAAGCCGTGGTAGGTGTGCACGACCCGGGCGACACCAGCGCGGTGCGCCGCCACCCGACCAATGGCACCTGCCTTGGCGCTGTGCGTGTGCACGACGTCGGGGCGTTCGCGTTCCAGCATCTCGGTCAGCCGGCGCACGGCACGCAGGTCGGCCAGTGGCGCGATGTCGTGGCGCAGGCCCGGCTCGACGCGGACGTCGAAGCCGGCCGCGGCTGCCTCTTCCAGGAGCCGGCCGCCGGACCCGGCGACGAAGCCCACGTCGAAGCGGTCCCGGTCCAGCGCCATGGCCCCGCGCAGCGCCACCGCCCCGGCGCCGGCCTCGAAGCGGGTCACCACGGTGAGGACCCGCACCCGGCCGGTCATGACCCCACCTGCGCGGCGCGGGCGAGCATCTCGGCCAGGGACGGCGCGGGTGGGGGCCCCAGGGTGAGCTCCACCGCCGGGAGGGCCGCGAGGGTGCGCGCGACGCTGGTGACGTCGGGGTGCGCCGGCCCCGTGCCGGTGCCCAGGGCCAGGGTGGCCGCGAACGGCCAGTACCGCCGTAGCTCCCCGGCCATGTAGGTGCCGGCGGCGAGGACCGAAGCGGCCCGGGCCGGGTCGATGGCTGACACGGCGGGGCGCCCGCGCTCCTCCCGGCGCATGACCACCAGGCGCGTCGGGGTGAGCGAGTCGACGCGGTGCGGCAGGCTGCGCTCACTGCGTCCGTGCGGCATCCGGCGCCCTCCGGCCCCGACGACGCGCATGGGCTCCACCAGCCCGTGGACCCGGGTGCCGTCGCTGACACAGAGGTTGTCCGCGCAGGCGAGCCCGCCGTCCTCGAGGCTGCGCAGGAGCAGGGTCGAGCGGCCTACGCCACCGGGACCGGCCAGGAGGGCGACGTCATCACCGACCATCACGGCGGCGGCGTGCAGGGGGACCCGGCCGCGCGTGCCGGCCACCCACAGAGCGGGGTACTGCACCAGGGCCGCTCGTACGAGCAGGTGGAACCGGGACCGCAGGCCCCACGCGGCCAGCTGTTCCCTGGCCGGAGGGCGGAAACGCGCCTCGACGCGGACCTTGGGATGAACGTCCGCACCGAGGACGTCGACGCGCACGTCGAAGCCTGAGCCGCAGGCGTTGGTCATCACCACGCTGCGGTCCCGGTGGACCGCGCCACGTGTCAGCGGAGCCCAGCCGGCGACCGCGAACGGGGAGCGGTCACCGGTCACGACCAGGTGCACATCGGGGTCGGTGTCGCCGGCGTCCCGCCGAAGCGCGTCGCCGCAGGCCTCCGCCAGCAGCCGCGACAGCCACGGCGGTTGGCAGTCGAGCAGGACCTGCTCGCCGGCCTGCACCATGGTGGCGCGCATCAGAAGTCGTCCGGGTAGAAGGAGTCGAACAACGTCGCGACAGCACCGTCCGCCGGTGGGGACGGCGTGTACTCGGGCACCAGCGCGGAGAGCCGCTCCAGCACCCCGTCGACGTCGTTGTCCGCGGCAGCCGCGGCGAGGTCCTTCACGGCGACGTCGAACTCGCCGGGGAGCGGGTCCCCTCGGGTGGCGGAGATCCTGGGGTGCGCGGTCGACGTGGGCGACTCCGAGGCGCTGAACAGCTCCTCGTTGAGCTTCTCTCCCGGCCGGAGCCCGGTGAACCTCAGCTGCACGTCGGTGACACCGACCTGGGCGGCGTAGCTCTCGACGAGGGACACCAGGCGCACCGGCTCGCCCATGTCGAGGACGAACGTCTCCCCTGCCTCGGCCATGGCTCCGGCCTCCAGCACCAGGCCGACTGCCTCCTCGACGGTCATGAAGAACCGGTCCACCTCCGGGTCGGTGATGGTGACGGGCGCGTGGCTGGCGACCTGGTGGGCCATCACGTGCAGGAACGAGCCCCGGCTGCCGAGCACGTTGCCGAAGCGCACCGAGCCGACGCTGGTGCCGGCTCCGGCCCGGCCGCGGACCACCATCTCGGCCACGCTCTTGGTGGCCCCCAGAACCGAGGTCGGCGCCGCGGCCTTGTCGGTGGAGATGAGGATGAAGCGCTGGGCGCCGCTGCGGACAGCGGCATCCACGACGTTCGCCGTGCCCACGACGTTGGACTTCACCCCTTCGCAGGGGTGCCTCTCCAGCAGGGGCAGGTGCTTGTGTGCCGCGGCGTGGTAGACGACCTCCGGACGCAGGTCGGCGAAGAGCTGGCCGATCCTGGCCGCGTCACGGATGTCGGCCACGATGAGCTCGTCGGTGTCCAGGAGCGCCTCGTCGTGCAGCTCGAGCTGCAGGCGGTGCAGGTTCGACTCGTCGTGGTCGAGCATGAACAACGCCGAGGGACCGTAGGAGCTGATCTGACGGCACAGCTCGCTGCCGATGGAGCCCCCAGCCCCGGTGACCATCACCCGGCGGTCGCGGACGGTCGCCCGGGTGGCCGGGCGCACGACGTTGACCTCGTCCCGGCCCAGCAGCGAGGCCGGGGACACGCCGACGAGGTCGCCGCTGCGGGAGTCGCGCTGGACCGCCGCGTGGAAGGAGGGCAGGTAGCGCACACGGGCACCCGAGGCGGCGGCGGTCTGCAGCAGCCCGGCGAGCTCGATGGGTGGCAGGGACGGGATCGCCACGATCACCACCTCGACCGCGTGATCCCGGACCACCTCACTGAGCGCGTCGATCGGGCCGAGCACCCCCAGTCGGCCGAGCCGGCGCTGGTGGGGGTTGTCGTCGAGGAAGCCGATCGGGCAGAGCCCGAAGGACGTGGTGGTGGTGAGGTCGCGGGCGAGGGTGCGGCCGGCGTTGCCGGCTCCGACGATCAACGTCCTCACCCCGGTGGGGCGGACCGGTCGCCGCCCCAGCATGCGGGCGTCAACGTGCATCTTTACCTCCTTGGGTGCGTGCGCAGCGACAGGAGCTGCGCGCACACGCGGTCAACGGCGTCATCGGACAGGTGCGGGTGCAGCGGGAGCGAGAGCAGCTGGTCGGCCACCCGCTCCGCCACGGGCAGGGAGGGGGTGAGGTCCCCCAGGAGCTGCCGGAAGTACGGGAAGCGGTGCACGGGGATGAAGTGCACTGAGGTGTCCACACCGCGCTCGGCCAGGGCGGCAATGAGCTCGTCCCGGCACGGACCGAAGGCCGGCTGGACTCGGATCGGATACAGGTGCCAGGCGTGGCGGCCGTCGGAGGGCCGCGGCGGGAGCACGAGCCCGGGCACGTCGCCCAGCTGGGCGTCGTAGCGGTCGGCCAGCTCGGCACGGCGGGCCTGCCAGGTGTGCAGATGGGCCAGCTGGCCCAGCCCGATCGCCGCCTGGAGGTCGGTGAAGTTCGCCTTGAGGCCGTCGACCGTGACCTCGTAGCGCCAGCCGGCACCCGGCTCGTACCGCCGCCAGGCGTCCTTGCTCATGCCGTGCTGCCGCATCACCCGCAGCCGGTCCGTCCGCTCGGGGTCGGGCGTCGTGAGCGCCCCGCCCTCGCCGATGGGCAGGTTCTTCGTGGCGTAGAAGCTGAAGCAGGTGGTCGAGGGCAACGTCCCGACCGCCCGGCCGTCCCGCGAGGCCCCGAGGCCGTGCGCAGCGTCCTCGACGACCCGGTCGAGCGTCAGCCCGGCCGCCTCGGCCAGCTCCTGCGTGGCCGCGGGGTAGCCGGCCATGTGCTGGACCACCATGGCTGCCGGACGCTCCCGGCGCTTGCTCTCGACCTCACTGGCGTTGACCGTGAGGGTCTGCTCATCGACGTCGAGCAGGACAGGTCGCAGTCCGGCATGCACGATCGCGTTCACGGCGCCGCAGAAGGTGAGCGTGGGGGTGAGCACGGCGGAACCGGGGCGCAGGTCCAGTGCGCGCAGAGCCATCTCGATCGCGGCCGTGCAGGAGCTGACGGCGACACTGGTCCGGGCGCCGACCCACCGGGCGAGCTCCTCCTCGAACTGCAGGGTGCGTTGGCCTGCCGTGAGCCAGCCGCCGGCCATCACCTCCAGCGCCAGCTCCCGCGCCTCCGGCGAGATGTGGCACTGCGCGAAGCTCACGTGGTCGGTCGTCTGGCCGGGCAGCAGAGGCGCGGTCGTCATGCCAGTCCCCGGACCATCGCCACGTTGAGCGACTGCCGGTAGGTGTCGAGCAGGTGGTGGGCCAGCAGGGCGACCTTGCGCCGCTCGTCCTGGGGTCCGGGACCGAACTGGCGGGGCGTCACTCCGCCCTCCAGGATCGCGACCACCGCCTGGGCGACGGCCTCGGCGCGTGGAGGGACGACACAGCCGGCGCCGCCGGACAGCACCAGCTCGGCGGCGCTGTCCGTGGTGACGGCCACGACCGGCAGCCCCACGTCGACCGCCGCCGCGGATGGGTTCGAGGCGGCCAGCCCGGAGTCCGTGGCGACGAGGACATCGGCCGCCCGCAGGACCACCGGGAGGGGCGCGGCCACGGCACCCTGTCGGCCGTCGAGTCGGCGGACGGCGTAGTGTCCCGGCGCACCGGGGACGGGACGCAGCTGCGCGACCACGAGATCACGGCGCCGGTCGGCATGCAGCGTCGGCGCCCAGGCCGCAGCGTCCACGTGGCTGTTCCCGGGCTCGAGCCCGAGAGCGAGCCTCACCCCTGGAGCCACGTCCAGGGCACGGCGCAGGTCAGCCCGGGTCTCGCCGGTGGTGGTGGAGGGTCCGGCGGCTGCCGGCCCCAGCAGCGGCAGGCACCTGATCCGCTCACCCGGCGCGACGCCTGAGCTGACGAGCAGCCGGCCGGCGGTCTGGCCATGGACCAGCCAGGTCGCCACCCTCGGGATCATCCGGCTGCAGCTGCGTACCCACCAGCCGGCAGGGGACAGCCCGTTGGCACGGAGGGGCAGGCGCTCGATGCTGTGGACCCGCAGGGCCCGACCGGGACAGAGGGCCTGGGCGCTTCCGATCGTGTGCACCACGTCGGCGGGGTCGCCCGCTCCGACGAGCTCGACGCGGGTGGCGTCGGCCAGCATCGCCAGCGCGGCCACGATGTTCGCCGTCAGGTCCTGGGCAGACGCAGGAGACTCGACCCGCACGTGGATCGGGTTGCTGCTCAAGGGGTTTCTCATGGCCGCGCCCCCTTCCGGTAGCGCAGGCCGAGCACGCCGATGATCGGCCAGCCGGTCGCGGCGCAGAGGTCGGCGACGCGCCGCACCTCGGCGTAGGCGGTCAGGTTCGTGCCGAGCACGAGCAGCACGTGCCCCGGGTCGTTCGTCAGGGCGCTGTCGTCGCGGAGCCGAACCACGTGCAGGCCGTCGGCCGACGACTCGGCCTGCTGCCCCCGGAGCACCGTGGTCGTGGCCGGTCCGGGATCGTTCCCGGGGGCCGCGTGCCCGCTGAAGTCGTGGCCTTCGGCCCCAACTCGTCTCCGGCGCGGGTCCGGCTGCACCCAGCCGTTCGACGACGGCACTGCCGGTGGTGCCGCCAGTGCGTCAGCCAGCCCGGCGGCCCCCGCCTCGACCTGGTCCAGCTTGCCGCACTCGACGACGACGATGGTGTGGGCATGTTCCCGGGCTGCCGCGCGGCGTACGACGAGCGCGGTCTCGAGGGGCACTGTCGCTGGAGGATCGGCTCCAAGCGCGGCGTCGGCGGATGCTGCCTGCCCGCCGCGGTGCACTCCGGTGGCACGTCGCCGGGCACGTCGTCCGCGCGCGCGGCGCCTCGACAGGGTGATCTGTCCCAGCAGGGGGACGCCCAGCTCGCGGGCGAAGCTTCCGGGATCGGCGACACGCGGCCGCAGCACCTCCAGGACGCTGGCCACGAGGAGTCCGGCGACCAGGCCCGCCAACAGCGCGAGCGTGAAATCGGTGACGCGGCGGCGGATCACCTGCTCGGCCTTCGTGGCGGGTGAGATCAGCATCGCCGACCCAACCGTGGCATCGGGGAGCTGCAGCTGGCGGACGGTCGTGCCAAGGTCGCTGAGCTCTTGGTCGAGGGTCGTCAGCTGGGCCGACAGGGTCGCGATCTGCGCCCGGTCCACCGTCGCCGACAGCCGGTCGACGACGGCCTGGCGCTGCGCGTAGAGCTGCCGCTGCTGTCCCTGCATCTGGCTGATCAGGGCCTGCACGCGCCGTTGCTGTTCACCGCCCAGGTAGTCCACGACGGTGCGCGCCAGCGCGGTGGCCACGCGGGTGGCCACGTCCGGTCGGCTGTCGGTGACCGTGAGGTCAAGAACCGGTGACGCGCCGAACTGGGTGACGGTGACCTCGCCTGCGACCTCCGAGGCGGGTCGGTCGTTGACGCCCGCCGCCTGCAGGGCCTGGTTGACCGCCGTAGTGCTGGTGGCAATGCCCCTGACCTGGTTGACGACGGAGTCCGCCTCGGTGTCGGAGCCGACCTTGGCACTTGACTGCTGGATCCGTGCGGACGCGGCGTAGCTGGGATGCGTCGTCGCCGTGAGCACGGCGACGACGAGCAGCGGCGCCAAGGCGAAGAACAGCAGCAGCCGGCGGTGGCCGACGACAATGCGTCGAAAAGCCTCGTTCATTTCCATGCATGCCCCCATGCGATGGCATGACACCGAACCCTCTCCGGGCACTTTGTGCTGGCGTCATCCACCTGGGTCAGGCGCGGGTATGCGGCCCCCACGCGCGAAACGTCCTGACCGTGTTGACCCTAGGTAGCCGTTCCGCCGGTGCATTCCCTCAGGCGAACGGTCCCGGGACCGCCAGATTGTCCTAGTGGGCCCCGGTTTCGTACTGCGGTTAGCCGCGCTCACTCGGTGGCGACCTTCGGCGTCGCTCCCCAAACTGGGGGCCTCGACGTAGCCTGATTGTTCTAGGGCCCCATCAGCCAGGGCGCCACAGGCCTGTCCCACCCACAGGTCCGGACCCGGCAGGCACCGCGCAAGCCGGCCGCCCGTGCATACCGGTTTACGTCACAGCGGCCGCGTAATGGGCATCACGGCGAGGAGCGCGCCGGGTGTGGGATCGTCCCCGCGGCGGAGGCCCCGACCGCCGAGCTGACCGTCCCCCGACCAGTCGCGGATGCGCCCCCGGCGGCCGCGCCGAAGGTGACCTCCCATGACCGTCCTCACCGCAGCCCCCTCGGCCCTCGACACCGGCGACACCGCGTGGCTGCTGACGTCCGCGGCGCTCGTGCTGCTGATGGCCCCCGGCCTCGCGCTGTTCTACGGCGGCATGGTGCGCGCCAAGAGCGTGCTCAACATGATGATGATGACCTTCGGGTCCCTCGCCGTCGTCCTCGTGCTGTGGACGCTGGTCGGCTACTCGCTGGCCTTCGGCAACGACGTCGGCGGCGGCCTGCTCGGCAACCCCCTGCAGCACCTGGGCCTGGGTGACCTCATGGCGCCGTCGAGCAACGGCTCGAGCCACGTGCCCGTGCTCCTGTATGCCGTGTTCCAGGGCCTGTTCGCGGTGATCACCGGGGCGCTGGTGTCGGGGGCGATCGCCGACCGCGCCCGGTTCGGCGCCTGGATGGTGTTCGTGGCGGTGTGGACCGTCGTGGTCTACGCGCCGGTGGCGCACTGGGTCTTCGACGCAGGCTCTCCCGGGCACCCCGGAGGCTGGCTGGTGCACCAGGTCGGCCTCATCGACTTCGCCGGGGGCACCGTCGTCGAGGTGGCCTCCGGCGCCTCGGCGCTCGCCCTGGCCCTGGTCCTCGGCCGCCGGATCGGGTTCGGCAAGGACCCCATGCGGCCCCACAACCTCACCCTCGTCATGGTGGGTGCGGGGCTGCTGTGGTTCGGCTGGTTCGGCTTCAACGCCGGCTCAGCGCTGGCCGCCGACCAGGACGCCGTCATCGTCTTCACGACCACCCTGGTCGCCGGCGCGGCGGGCACCCTCGGCTGGCTCGCGGTCGAACGGTTCCGCGACGGGCACGCCACGTCGCTCGGCGCCGCCTCGGGCATGGTGGCCGGCCTCGTGGCGATCACCCCCTCGTGCGCGTCCCTGTCGCCGCTCGGCGCGATCGTCCTGGGGGCCGCCGCCGGTGTGGTCTGCGCGTTCGCGGTGGGCCTCAAGCACCGACTCGGCTACGACGACTCGCTCGATGTCGTGGGCGTGCACATGGTGGGCGGCATCGTCGGCACGCTCGGCATCGGCCTCCTGGCCACGGCCGGCGCCCCCACGGGGGTCAACGGGCTCCTGTATGGCGGTGGGCCGGGCCAGCTCGGCCGGCAGGCGGTCGGGGTGGTCACCGTGATGGTCTACGCCTTCGTGGTCTCCGGCATCCTGGGCCTGGCCGTCGACAAGGTCATGGGCTTCCGGGTCCACCGGGACGACGAGGTCGGTGGCATCGACCTCGCCGTGCACGCCGAGACCGCCTACGACCTGCACGCCCTCGTCACCGGACGCACCGTCCCGCACGGCACACTGCGCTCGCTCACTCACTCAGGGGAGAACCGATGAAGCTCGTCACGGCGGTCATCAAGCCGCACATGTTCCAGGAGGTGCGCGAAGCCCTCGATGCGTTGGGGATCAACGGGATGACGGTGTCCGAGGCAAGCGGCCACGGGCGCCAGCGGGGCCACACCGAGGTCTACCGCGGCGCCGAGTACGAGGTCGACCTGGTGCCCAAGCTCCGCCTCGAGGTCCTCGCCGACGACCGCGAGGCCGCTGACGTCGTCCGGGTGATCGCGGACTCCGCCAGGACCGGGCGGATCGGGGACGGCAAGGTCTGGGTCATGCCGGTGGAGTCCGTCCTGCGAGTGCGCACCGGCGAGCTGGACGACGCCGCGATCTGATCCGCGGCGGCGCCCGGACCGGGCCCCTTCGGACCCCGTTTCACCCCGCCGAGCTGTGGGACTTGGTGACGTGGAAGGCCATCCAGTCCCTGACCTTCACCGTCGACCCCGGTGCGAGCGAACCTTCCGGCTGGCCCGCGGGGCCTCCCCGGTAGGTGACCGTGAACACCCAGCCCAGGCTGGCCGGGACGGGCGTGAACGCCAGGGCCAGGAGCTCCTCGAAGGAGATCTCCTCGGCGGCCACGGTGTTGGTGTGGCCGTTGACGGTCACGGGGTGGTCCCGGGTGTGACCGCCGGCGGTCTCCAGTGACATAAGCCCTCCGTCACAGGTACTGGCCCGTTGCCGCGCTGTCCGTCCGGGAGATGCGGATCGCGACGACGTTCGACGGGTTGACGACGACCACGCTCTCCTGGCTCTCCCGGCTGAAGCTCGCATGCGTGAAGGTCAGGCTCTGCCGGCCGTCCAGCGCCCGGGCTACGGCCTGCGCCGCTTCCAGCTCGGAGCCGAAGTCACGGCTGACCACCAACATGTCCTCGCCGCTGAGGGCATGGATGCGGAGGAACAGGTCGACCGGCCCGGGAGCCGGGTCGTCATCGCTGGGGCTCGTCATCCCGGCCTGCCCGTCGCGACAGCGTCAGCAGCTCCCCGGGGCTGAGCACGTTGTCAGGCTCGATGGACCGCTGCATCGCCCACGACGCCTGGTCGGCATCGAGGTCGGAAGGGATGACGACAAAGATCAACCGGGTGCCGTTGGCCAGGGCGACTGTCACCTGGTGTGCGTCGTCGGTGCGGAACCACCCGGCCTTGACTCGGTGACCGTCGACGTACACGCGCGCCGGGTGCGAGTCCCAGATGCCGGGGTCGTAGGTCATGTGGAGCGGCTTGCTGTCGCGTGCGGCCCAGATCGCGGCCAGCAGCGACGGCGCCTCGGCCGCCAGGTCGGACGAGCGCGGCCACCACGCACCATCGAGGGCTCCGGGCCGCTCCCGGGAGGCGGCACGGAGGCTGAGACGAGGCGACAGCCGGCTGCCCTGGGCGAGGGGCCCAGACGTGCCGTGGGAGTCGGGAGGAAGGGGTGCAGTCTCCAGGGCCATGGCGGCCACCAGCCAAACCCGGGGGCTCGAACGCCCGGAGTCACGAGCACGGAAACCGATGCCCGGCAGATGTCGGGCACGACACGGTTCCTGTACTTCAACAGTACGCCGTCCCGGTGGCTGGAGCCTCCACCATCAGTCGGCGGGACGAGGCGACCCGAACCGGGTCAGAGCCGGTGCAGCTTGGACGTCGGCAGCGTCACACGCCGGACACCGTGACCGAAGTCGACGTAGACCGCGGCTTCGCCGTCGCACGCAGTGACACGACCGAGCCCGTGTCGGTCGTGAGTGACCCGCTCACCGACCTCGAAGCGCTCCACGGGCCTGAGCGCTGCCTCCCGGGCGACGTTGAACGGGCTCTTGAACGGCTGACGCGCGGGGGAGGAAGGCATGGGCTCCAGCATCCTCCTCCCTGTGAGCCGGCCCACACGTGGGTCACCCCCGAGCCCCTGGCCGGGGGGTCTGCCGTGCTGGTCGCCGGGGGCAGGGGCGGCAGAGGAAGCCCCGGCTCAACCGTCTGCGGAGGCGTGGATCTCGAACCAGACCGTCTTGCCCACCTCGACGGACAGGGGCTGGGCGCCCCACGAGGTGGCGAGCCGGTCCAGGAGCTGCAGCCCCCAGCCGTGGCTGAGGTCGTCCGCAGGGCCGGCGGGCTGCAGCGGCTCGGGGTCGTGGTCGATGACCTCGACGCGAAGGCGGTCGGGGGTGCGGTGCAGGTGCAGGACGATCGCGGCCACGTCGCTGTGTGCCGTGGCCGACGGTCGAGGGTGGATGACCGCGTTGGTCACGAGCTCGCTGGTGAGGAGCTCAGCCGCCATGGCAATGTCCTCGCCGAGCTCGCGGCAGAACTCCACCACGCGCCGGCGGGCCAGGCGCGGCGCGACCTCGGTGGCCGGCAGCCGCAGCCGCTCATGTACCCCGTTTGCCCCGGTCCCCGTCCCCATCATCGACGCCCACCAGCTCGTGTGGCCCCGTAGTGGCCCGGTCCCGCCCGACCGCCCCGCCAGGGTGGAGGACACGCCGTCCTCTTTGCGAATGGTAAGTCCGCGCCTGCCCCACCCCAAGGGGGTCAGCGCAGGCTTCTGGAGCTGGGTGCACCAGCCCGCGTCGGGGCGTGGCGTCGGGTCAGCACGCCTCGCGGTGTGGTGCGCCCGGAGCCGTGCCCGATCCGTGCCGCTTGTGGCCCAGGGAGGTGCGCGCGAGCAGGGTGCCCCGGTGCTGGTGGGGCCGCACCAGGCGGTGATCGGCCAGGTGGCGGTGGCCGGAGCTGGTGCGTGCCGTCCGGGGTGCCAGGGCGTGCCGCGCGGCCGGGCCGGCAACCGGCCGGGGTCGGTGAGGTGTCAGGGCTGCCGGGAGGACGACGTAGCCCACCAGCTCGATGCGGTCCGTCTGGCGGGGCGCATCCGAGCCGGCCGGCATACCGGGCGGCGTCCGGGTGCTGCTGATGGCCATCTCGGTGGAGACGGTGCGGGGCGTGGTGGTGACGGGCAGGGCCACCCTGGCCCGGACCCGCTCGCCGCGCGACGGGCCGTCCGGCAGCGCCACCACCGGCGGGGGCGGGACGGGGGACGTCGGCAGCGCGAACGCCCACGCGCTCCCCGGTCCGCCCGGGTGGCTGATGTCGGAGGGAGCCAGCAGGCACCCGGAGACGGCGAAGACCGCGGCCTGCAGGATGACCAGGGCGAGGGTCGGACCGGCTCCCCAGAGCCGTGGGCGGAGCCGGCGCAGAGGATGCCTCGGGGGTGTGGCTGGGACGTTGCGCCTGAGGGCGTGCGGCCCTCGCTCAGCGCTCAACGCCATGCGAACCTCCTCGAGTGACCCGTGCAGTGGCCTGTCGTCGGCGCGCCAAGTTTGACACTCTTTGAGGGCATTTCGCCTGCGGTTGCTGTGATCCGCTCCTGAAAGGCCGCAAGACCCTGTGGTGGCAACCGTCCCAGCGGCCCGCCGGGTCGCCCTCCAGGCTCGCGGTCCACGTGGGCCGGTGCTGCGGTGTCTTCCTTCACGCCAGGAGCCGGTCAGGCAGGTGAGGAGACCCGTCGGGGAGAACTGGTTGGTCGGCCCCCGGAGGGGCCGAACGTGCTACGGCACCGGCTGTAGACAATCTGGAGAACCCGCGCAGACCGGAGCGGGGTCGCCCGCGGCCGCGCCGGGACAGCGAGAGCCCCGGCCACCACGAAGGGTGGCCGGGGCTCCCGGCGTGCTCAGGCTGAGCGATGCGCGCCCGGAGGGGTGCCTGGTGCCTCGGGCGCCGGGGCGTCGTCACCGTGCAGCTTGTCGCCGAGCTTGTCGCCGACCACGGCCGTGACCCTGGAGGTGGCCTCCGCCAGCTTCTGCTGGACGTCGGGGGCCTTCTCCCGGGCCAGGTCCTGGGCGTGACCGACCTGCTCCTGCACCTTCGGGTGCTGCCACAGGTCCTGACCGCGTGCCTTGATCTTCTCGTAGCGCTGGCGCCCGGCCCGGGCGCCGAGGACGTAGCCGATCGCCGCGCCGACGAGCAGCGTTGCCTTGGCCTTCATGCGCGTTCCTCCCTGTCGTCGTGCCTCCACCGTGCCCGATCCGGGGCCCGGGCAAAACCTGGGACCGCGAGACGGTGGTCACGACGGCGATCAGGCCGGCGGGTGGTCGCCCGTCGCGCCGTCGAGCAGCTCGCGCACGATGTCCATGTGCCCGCAGTGCCGGGCCACCTCCTCGACCATGTGCACCATCACCCACCGCAGCGAGACCTCGGCGCCGGACCAGGACGTGCCCCGGGCGTCGAGGTCCAGCTCGGCGACCACGGTGTTGGCCGCCGCGCGGGCCCGGCCGTAGAAGGCGACGATGTCGGCGGTGCTCTCACCGGGCTCGACCCGCAGGTCGGCCTCCTCGTCGTCGTCGTCGAACGGCAGCGGCTCGGTGGCGCGCCCGAACGTCTCGCAGAACCAGCCGTACTCGACCGCGGCGAGGTGCTTCACCAGGCCCAGCAGGGTGGTGCCGGACGGTGTCAGCGGCCGCCCCAGCTGCTCGTCGTCGAGCCCCTGGAGCTTCCACAGCACCACGTCGCGGTGACGCTCGAGGCTGTCGAGCAGGGTGGTCTTCTCGTCGGCCGTGCGACACGCCTCAGGGCTCATGCGGGGACCCTAGTGGCCCCGGATTGCACCCCGCCCGGCGAAGGTGGCAGCGTCGGCGGCATGACGCGTCTGGACTCGGTGCCCATGTTCGACGAGCTCGCCGAGGACTACGACCAGGTGCTCCCGCTGTGCGCCCGGTTCGGCGAGCAGGTGCTCGAGCTCATCGACGACGACTCCGGGGCCGAGCTGCTCGACGTGGGCGCCGGGCGGGGTGCGGTGGCGCTCGCGGCCGCCTCGCGCGGCTGGCACGTCACCGCCGTCGACGCCTCGAGCCAGATGGTGGACCACCTGCGCGCGGCCGACCCCGACATGGTCGTGCGGCTCATGGACGCGCACGCCCTGGCCCTGCCGGACGACAGCGTCGACGTCGCGGTCGCGGCCCTGCTGCTGCACTGCGTCGACGACCCGGCGCAGGTCCTCGCCGAGATGGTCCGGGTGACCCGGCCCGGCGGGCAGGTCGTCATCACGGTGCCCGGCCCGGTGGACGACGGCGGGCGGTGGGACCGGTTCTACGAGGTCGGGGCAGGGTTCCGTCCCGCCCCCGGTGCGGTCCAGGTGGCCCGCCCGATCGACGTCGACCGCCTGGTCGCCGGCGCCGGGCTGGAGGACGCGTGGATGGGCAGCCTCGAGGTGCGGCTGCCGGTCTCCTCGCCCCGCGAGCTGTGGGAGTGGCAGATGTCGCACGGCTTCGTCGGGTTCTTCCGCTCGCTGGCGCCCGGGGACCAGGTCGAGCTCGAGCGACGCGCCATCGACGAGCTGTGGCGCATGCACGACGACGGCGGGATCGAGCTGCACCGAGGCGCCGACGTGCACATCGCGCGAGTACGCCGCTGACCGTCAGCGGTAGGGACCTTGGTCATTGGTGTGAGCATTCGTGACCTCGGCGTGACATTCCCGTGGGGCTTTGGGTACGGTTTGCGACGCTCTTTGATCCCCTGCAAGGAGCCCCCGCACCGGGACCGCCGAGTCCTGCCACCGGTGTCGGGGAAACCCCTGTAACCCGCATGGCAGGAGCGGGGGACCCACTTCTGGGGCACTCCGGTGCTCCTTGGGGTGAAGTCCGCGCCACACGGCATACCCGCCGTCGCGTGGACCGGGTGCATCTCTCCCACCCGAACCCGACAGCTCACCTCGCAGGCGTCTGGAGGTGTGCTTCACGTGTCCAAGCACCATGCTGGGCGTCATCGCGCCCAAAACCGTCCCACCAACCCCCTCGGCACCACCACGGGCCGGACGACGGCGGTCCTCGCTGTCTCCGGTGGCATCGTCGCCACCCTCGCCGGACCGGCCTCGGCCGCCTCGGCCTCGGCCCCGGCGCCCCTCGTTGCGCCGCCCTCGGCACCTGACACCGTGGCCGTTGCGGCCCCGGCTGCCAGCCCGGCGGTCGTCGCCCCCAGCTTCGGCGAGGTCGGCTTCCACAGCGTCGCGCCCAAGCCCAAGCCCGCGCCGAAGCCCGTTGCGGCTCCGGCTCCGGCTCCCGTCCAGCGGGCCGCCACGCCCCAGGTCAGCCGGGGCACCGCCCGGCCGGCTGTGTCCGTGTCCGTCTCGGCGCCGGCCACCAGCGTCCTGGCCGTCGCCGCCCAGTACGCCGGCGTGCCGTACGTCTGGGGCGGCACCACGCCGTCGGGCTTCGACTGCTCCGGCTTCACGCAGTACGTATTCAACAAGATCGGCGTCTCGCTGCCGCGCACGGCCGAGGAGCAGCGTGCGGCCGTCACGCGGGTCAGCACCCCGCAGCCGGGTGACCTCGTGTTCTTCGGGTCCCCGGCCTACCACGTCGGCATCTACGCCGGCGGCGGCATGATGTGGGACGCCCCGCACTCCGGTGCGGTCGTCTCCAAGCGCGCGATCTGGACCAGTGCCGTGACCTACGGTCGCCCCTGATCCGAGCGCGTTGAACGGCCCGAACCCGCTATCCCCTGCAGCGGGCTCGGGCCGTTCGCCGTTCCTGCCAAAGAACCTCGGTATGCCGCGACGTCGCCGCTCGTAGTCTCCGGGCCATGCGTGCTGTCGTCGTCCGTTCCCACGGAGCCCCCGAGGTCCTCGCCGTCGAGGACCTGCCCACCCCGCACCCCGGTCCCGGCCAGGTCCGCGTCACCACGGAGCTGACCAGCGTCAACGTCGCCGACGTGCACAGCCGCCGCGGTGGCTATGACGCGGGTGGCGCGCTGCCGTTCACCCCGGGCCTGGACTGCGTCGGCGTCGTCGACGCGGTGGGGGAGGGCGTGACCGACCTGGTCCGGGGCCAGCGCGTGGCGGCGTGGACCAGCGGCGGCTCTACGCCGAGCAGGTGCTCGCCCCGGCCGCCATGACCTACCCGTTGCCGCAGGACGTCCCGGCCGAGGTGGGGGCGTCGCTGACGGCGCTGGTCACGGCATACAACGTGCTGCGGCGGGGGCAGGTCGGCGACGGCGACACGGTCCTGGTCCACGGCGCGACCGGCGGCGTCGGCGGCGCGGCGGTCCAGCTGGCACTGGCGATGGGTGCGCCTCGGGGCATCGCCACGGTCGGCGGCCCGGACAAGGTCGCGGCCGCGCGGGCGCTCGGCGCCACCCACGTCGTCGACCACCGGGCGGAGGACTTCGCCGAGGCGGTCCGCGCGCTCACCGGCGAGGGAGCCGACGTCATCGTCGACCCGATCGGCGGCGAGGTGACCGAGCGCGGGATGTCCTGCCTGGCGCCGTACGGCCGGCTCGTGATCTGCGGGCACGGCCGGGCCGGCCGCGGCGATCCGCACCACCGACCTGCACCGGCACAACCGTGCGGTGCTGGGCTACAGCACCGGCTACCAGCGCCGCACCCAGCCGCACGCGCTGCGCCCCGCGGTCGAGGCGGTCCTGGGGCACGCCGCCCGCGGCGAGCTCGTGGTGCCCGAGGCGGCACGGTTCCCGCTGGGGGAGGCGCCTGCCGCGCACGCCCTGGTCGAGTCGCGGGCCGCGGTCGGCCGGGTGTTCCTCGTCCCCGCCTGACGCCAGCACCTCATCGCCGAGAGGGACGTCCCTCAGGGGTGCCCGCCAGCCGGAACCTGAGGGACGTCCCTCTCGGCGTGACAGGGGGGGCAGGACGGGGCGGGGAGGGGGAAAGGGGTCCGGCACGACACGCGGTACTGCATGCTGAGCGGTAACGCGGAATGCGTAGTAGTGTCCGTGCCACACAAGCAGGAGGTGGGGTTTGGACACGACACAGCTGCTCAAGGGGGTCCTCGATGTCGCAGTGCTGGCGGTGGTCGAGGAGGCCGACGGCTACGGCTACGACGTGGTGCGCCGGTTGCGCGCCGCGGGTCTGGAGGACGTCGGCGACGCCTCGGTCTACGGGACGCTGCGGCGGCTCTACACGGCGGGGGCGCTGACCTCCTACGTGGTGCCGTCCGAGGAGGGCCCGCACCGCAAGTACTACGGCATCAACGCACAGGGCAAGAAGGCCCTCGCGGAGCAGACCAAGGTGTGGCTCCGCTTCTCGGACACCATGAACGGCCTCCTGCAGGCCGGGGCGGAGGGGCGACGGTGACAACGACGACGGACCCGCGGGTCGACAGCTACCTCACCGGGGTGGCCGCGGCCCTGGGTGACCTGCCGCGCAGCGACCGGGAGGACCTCCTGGAGGAGGTGCGCGAGCACCTCGACGACCTCACGCACGAGAGCGACGCGCCCCTGACGGTGCGCCTCGGTGAGCCGGAGGCGTATGCCGCGGAACTGCGCGCGTCCGCCGGCCTGCCTCCCCGGGGGCGCTCCTCGCAGGCCACGGTGACGCGCTTGGCGCACACGCTGGCAGCGGCCCGCGCGTCCCTGCTCGCCCAGCCCTGGGCCCGACCGGTGCTGGACTTCCTCGCCTCGCTGCGGCCGGTGTGGTGGGTGTTCCGGGCCTGGGTGATCGTCACGTTCGCCTTCGTGTGGTTCGGGCACGCCCCACTGGTCCTACCGGATGCCCTTGGTGCCCGTCCTGTGGTCCGGGCCGATCGGACTGCTCGTCGTCCTGGCGGTGGCGATGGCCTCCGTGCTGGTCGGGCGCCACGCCTGGGGGCGGCGTGGCCGGAGATTGGTGGCAGGCCTCAACGTCGTGCTCGTCCTGGCGGCGTTTCCCGTGCTGGCGTCCCTGGCCAGCGCGACCGGGAGCCGCATGGATACGCGGGTCGTCGTGCAGTCCTATCCGCAGGCGCCGCAGCAGGGTGTCTTCAACCAGGGCGAGACGGTGCGCAACATCTACCCCTACGACGCCAGCGGCCACCTGCTCACCGACGTCCGGCTCTACGACGACACCGGCCGGCCGCTGGACCTCCAGCTCGGCCAGGACCCCAACCGCCGGGCCGTGTTCGACCGCACCGGGCAGCCGGCGACCAACGCCTATCCCTACCGCTACTTCGAGCCGGGCACCCGCGTGGTGGCCAACCCTTCGGCGGGACCGCAGGTCGTGGTGCCACCGTTGGTGCCGCAGCCGATGACGGCGAGCGCGACGCCCCAGGCGAGCGCGACCTCCACGGCGAGCGCCACCCCCTGACCGGCGGCGGCACGGCAGGGACAGCAGGGGGCCTGCCGTGCCGCCGCCTTCGCGGCGTCAGCCGCCGATGCGGTCGAGGACGGCGGCGAGCTGCTCCGGGGCCGAGACCATCGGCCAGTGGCCGGTCTCGAGCTCCACGAACTCCCAGGTGCCGCGCAGGGCCTCCACGTGCGGGCGCTGCTCCGGCCCGTCCGGCAGGGTGCAGACCACGAAGGTGGCGCTCAGCTGCTCCAGCGGCCGGGTGAGGCTGGCCGGCTCCAGCAGCGTGCGGCCCGGGTGCCCGGTGCTGCGGGCCAGCAGGTCGGCCACCTGCTCGTCGGTCAGGTCGTGGCCGGCGAAGTCCTCGGGGTCCGGGGCCGGCCACAGGCCGTCGTGTCCGGCGATGCTGGCCCGCACGAGCTCCTGCCCGGCGGCGGACCACCCATCGACCATCGAGGCGCCGTCGACCGGCACGTTGGCGTCGAGGAACACGGTGTGCGCCACCCGGTCGGGCGCGCGGTCGGCGACCATGCCGGCGACGAGCCCGGCGTAGCTGTGTCCGAGGAGCACCACGTCACGCAGGTCGCGGTCCTCCAGCACGGTGACGACGTCCTCGACGTGGTCCTCGAGGCCGACCTCGGCGGCCCCGGTGGACCGGTCGGACAGCCCGGGCAGGGTCAGCGGGTGGACGGCGTGGCCGCGCTCGCGCAACGGTGCGGCGACGGGCTCCCAGACCCAACCGCCGAGCCAGGCCCCGGGGACGAGGACATAGGTGCTCACGGGGCCACACCGTAGGGGACCGGTGCGACGGATGTCCGGCGAACGTGGCACGGTGGCCGGCATGGCACAGGCGCAGCAGCACCCGGAGCGCCCGGCCGGGGGTCACCGGGTCGGGGAGGGCGGCTTCCGGCGCATCTCGGTGGCGCTGTTCGCCGCCGGGCTGGCGACGTTCGCCCTCCTCTACAGCACCCAGCCGCTGCTGCCGGCCCTCGCCCGCTCCTTCGGCGTCTCGGCCGGGCAGAGCGCCCTGTCGGTCTCCGCCTGCACCATCGGGCTCGGCCTCGCGCTGCTCGTCGCCGGGCCCCTCTCGGAGGTGGTCGGCCGGACCCGGCTGATGCACGCCTCACTGTTCGCCTCCGCCGCCGTCGCGCTGCTGTGCGCGCTCGCGCCCGGCTGGCCGGTCCTGCTCGTGCTGCGCGTCATCGAGGGCGTGACCCTCGCGGGGCTGCCCGCCGTGGCCATGGCCTACCTGCGCGAGGAGGTGCACGAATCCAGCCACGCCCGGGCCGCCGGCCTCTACATCGGCGGCACGGCGCTCGGCGGCATGTGCGGGCGGCTGCTGGCCGGTGGGCTGGGCGACCTCGCCGGCTGGCGCTGGGCGCTCGCCGGGGTCGCCGCCCTCGGTGTGGCCTGCGCCGTCCTGGTGCGGGTCCTGCTGCCGGAGTCCCGCAACTTCGCCCCGGCACCGGCCAGCCCGGCATACCTGCTGCGGGTCACCGGGCGGCTGCTGCGCGACCCGGCCCAGCTGGCCCTCTACGGCCTCGCGGCCACGCTCATGGGCGGGTTCGTCGCGGTCTACAACGCCATGGGCTTCCGGCTCGCCGGGCCGCCCTACGCCCTGGGCCTGGGGGTGGCCGGGCTGGTCTTCTGCGTCTACCCGATCGGGTCGTTCGCCTCGACGTTTGCCGGCCGGCTCGCCGACCGGCACGGTCGCCGCGCCGTCGTGCCGGTCGCCGTCGTCGTCATGCTCGCCGGGGTGCTGCTCACCCTGGCCGGGCCGCTGGGCCTCGTCGTGCTCGGGCTCGCGGTGATGACCGCCGGGTTCTTCGCGGCGCACGGCGTGGCCAGCGGCTGGGTGGCGGCCCGGGCGCACGTCGGCACCGGTGGCACGGGCCAGGCCGCCTCGCTCTACCTGTTCGCCTACTACCTCGGCTCGTCGGTGTTCGGCGGACTGGCCGGTGACGCGTGGACCGCCGGTGGATGGCCGGCGGTCGTCGTGCTGGTGGGCTCGCTGGTCCTGGTGGGCCTCGGCCTGTCAGTCGGCCTGCGGCGGACCCGCAGCCTGCTCGAGCCCGGCAACGGGACCGGCCTGGTCAGCGCCTGAGGGCCAGCGCGCCGCCGGTCAGTGGCTGACCGGCTCCAGCACGAACACCGGGATCTCCCGGTCGGTCTTCTGCTGGTACGAGGCGTAGTCCGGCCAGGTCGCGACAGCGCGCTCCCACCACTGGGCCTTCTCCTCGCCGGTCACCTCGCGCGCCTTCATCTCCTGGACCTCGGGGCCGTCCTGCAGCTCGACGAGGGGGTTGGCCTGGATGTTGAAGTACCAGACCGGGTGCTTGGGGGCGCCGCCCAGCGAGGCGACCACGGCGTAGGCGCCGTCGTGCTCGACCCGCATCAGCGGGGTCTTGCGCAGCTTGCCGGACCGGGCGCCGAGCGTGGTCAGGATGACGACCGGGCGGCCACGCAGGGTCGTGCCGCGGGTGCCACCGGAGGACTCGTACTCCTCGACCTGGTCGCGGACCCACTTCTCGGGACTGGGCTGGTACTCACCGTTCAGAGCCATGTCCCTGACAACACGGCATACCGGGTGTTTATGTCTGCTGGGCGGCCAGGGCCTCGAAGTTCTCGTACAGCTCCGGCACGCCGAACCGGGCACGGGCCTTCAGTGCGGCCGGCGCGACCTGCCGCCACAGCCCCGCCATCCAGAGCCAGTCGAGGATGAGGTCGGTGTCGATCAGGCCCCGCGAGGTGAGCGTGCCGACCGTCTCCCCGAAAGCCAGGACGGTGGCCACCGCGTCGTCGTCGATCGTGGAGGTCTCGGGGTCGAAGCCCTCCGACCACAGCGTCTTGGTCGCGTCCTGCAGCCCCAGCTGCGTGCTCCACTGGGCGATCTGGATCAGCAGCGCTGCGTCGTCGTGCGCGGACATGCCCGGCTCCCTTCGCCCCGGCCGGTCCCTCGCCGGCGGGGCTGACGCCAGCCTTCCCGGACCCGGACCCGCCGTCATCGGCCAGTTGTCCTGCTCCCGGCGCGCCGGCGTCCGTCATGCCCGGCCTGCCCTGTCGTGTCAGGTTCGTCACCTTCTGCGTCAGGTTGTCGGTGGGCGGTGCCAGCATTCCGGCCATGACCGCGACCCCGTCTGCCCCCGCGCGCGTCTCGCTGATCACCCTCGGCGTCGAGGACGTCGCGCGCTCCACCGACTTCTACCTCGGCCTCGGCTGGCCCCTGTCCCCGGCGTCCGTCGCCGGGGAGGTCAGCTTCTTCCGGACCTCTGGTGGCCTGCTGGCGCTGTATGCCGCGTCCGCCCTGGCCGCGGACACCGGGATGCAGCAGGCGCCGCAGGGGATGTTCCGCGGGGTCACGACCGCGGTCAACTGCGACGACGAGGCGCAGGTCGACACGACCCTCGAGGCCGCGGTCGCTGCCGGGGGCACGCTGGTCAAGCCGGGGCACCGCGCCGACTGGGGTGGCTACGTCGGCTACTTCAGCGACCCGGACGGGCACGTGTGGGAGGTAGCCTGGAACCCGGGCTGGCCGATCGGCGAGGACGGACGACCGCAGCTGCCCTGACCTGACGCGACCGAGCCCGGGCCCCGCACTGCAGGGGCCCGGGCTCTGCCGCGTCACGGCGGCGCCGCCTCGTGGAACCGGGCGGGTGGGGCGGCGCCGTCGCGCGGGACCGACCGGCAGAGGGGGCGCCGGTCGGGGTCAGGATCACCGACCCATGCCGTGTCCGGGGGCGGTGGTGGTCGTGCCGCCCGCGTGCGGCAGCGGCTGGCTGGGTGGTGCCGGGTGGCTGGACTTCGGAACAGGGGTGGCACCGGCGGGCGACCTGGTGGCGGTGGCCCCGGACCTGCCCTGCCCGTTGTCGTTGCCGGTGGGTGGGACGGGGGTGTGGCCGGCGCTGGTGCCGGTGCCGGAGGCGTGGGCAGTGGGGCTGCCGTGGGCCTCGTTCTGGTCGCCGGCGCTGCCCGTGGGCCGCGGGCCCGCGGTGGGGGACGTCACGGACCCGCGCTCGTCGGTCGCCCCGTCGCGGCCGGTGGGGCGGGCTGACGGCGCAGGGAGGGGCGCCGACGGGGGGTCGATGGGCCGCACGGCCGGGGTGGCCGCGGGCCCGTGCCTGACCGTTGCCCCGGAGTGCTGTCGCGGGACCGACCCGTTCGGCGCGCCCGGCGCCTCGCCGGTGTCACGGGACGGAGCGGGGACGCCGGTCAGGTGGTGGGCGAGGTCCTGCAGCGGTGCCGGGAGCGACCCGGTCATCGCCGCAGCCGCGGTTCCCCCGAGCGCGAACACGCTGACCATCGCGGCGACGGCCGGCACCGCCACTCGGGAGCGGCGGCGGGTGGCGGGCGCGGGCGGGCGCCCGGAGACGTGGTTCAGGAAGGCCGCGATGGCGTCGTCCTGACCCCTGAGCTCCCCGGCGGTCGCCGGTGCGGTGACTGCCCGCAGGAGAGCCGACAGGGCCAGGTCCTCACTGGCCACCGCAGGCACTCCCGCGGGCAGTCCGCCCCGCAGCCGGGAGGGCGGTCCTGGCTGCTTCGGGGCGGGGGCGGGTTGCTCGTTCATCTCAGACAGGAGACGACGGCACGGCCTGTCGCGTTACGGCAGCGTCTGCGGTCAGCGTGTCACGCAGTCGGTGCAGCCCCCGGTGCACCGCGACCCTGACCGCGCCGGAGGTCCGGCCGGTCACCCGTGCGACGTCCGCGACGTCGAGACCGACGACGACGCGCAGGGCGACGAGCTCGGCCTGCTCGGGTGGCAGGGAGGCGATGAGGCGCAGTGCTGCGGCGGTCGACAACCCGGTCAGGGCGAGGTCGGCCGCGTCCGGGGCCGCAGCGGCGAGGGGGATGTCCTCGGACAGGTGGTCCGGCACGAGGTGCTCGGGCCGGCGGGCGGCGCGGCGGACGTGGTCGATGTGCAGGTTGCGGGCGATGGTCACCAGCCACCGGCGGAAGGCCGGCTCGTCGCCGCGGAAGCCGCCGAGCCGCTCGATGACCCGCAGCCAGGTCTGGGAGGCGAGGTCCTCGGCCTGTCCGGGAGCGGTCACCGCCAGGTAGCGCAGGAGCATCGGCTGGCCGTCACGCCACAGCGCGGCGAAGGCAGCGGCATCCCCTGCCTGCGCCTGGACGAGCACGGCGGCGAACCGGTCCTGGAGCATCGCGACCATGATGCTGGCCGCGGGTCCGCCGCGGGGCCTGTTGGTGAAGAAGTGTCCGTACGGCTGATGCCGGGCTCAGCCGCGCAGGGCGTACCGGGTCAGCAGCTGCTCGGTGACGGCGGTGTACCGCTCGTCGACCCGCTGACGTGAAGGGTCGGCGTCGTGCCAGGCGACCACCTCGCGCGCGCCGCGCCAGAACGGCACCGTAGCGGCAAAGCCAGGCACGAGCGCCTTGACCTTGCTGTTGTCGAACACGCCGTGGTGCATGCGGTCCCCGAGCAGGGCGTCGCCGATGTCGGGAGCCACCGCGTGGATCGCCTCCGAGGGCACGTGCACCAGCTCCGGCTCCGGGGCGCCGGCGGCGCGGGCCATCTGGCGGTAGATGGCATTCCACGTCAGCACCTCGTCGGAGGTGATCTGGACGGCGTCGCCGATCGTCGCGGGCAGGCCGAGCAGGCCGACGAAGCCGCGGGCGAAGTCGTCGTGGTGGGTCAGGGTCCACAGCGAGGTCCCGTCACCGTGGACCACGACAGGCAGTCCTCGGCGCATCCGGTCCACCTCGGTCCAGCCGCCCAGCAGCGGGACGGACGTCGCGTCATACGTGTGGGAGGGGCGCACGATCGTGACGGGGAAGCCACGCTCGCGGTGGGCGTCGACGAGCCGCTCCTCGCAGGCGATCTTGTCGCGCGAGTACTGCAGGAACGGGTTGCGCAGCGGGGTCGACTCGGTGACCGGCAGGCTGGCCGGCGGCTTGGCGTAGGCCGAGGCGGAGCTGACGAAGACGTACTGCCCGGTGCGGCCGGTGAAGGCCTCGACGGCGGCGGCCGCCTGGTCCGGGGTGAACGTCATGAAGTCGGCCACCGCGTCGAAGCCACGTCCCTCCAGCGCCTGCCGGACCGCCGCCGGGTCGTGCGCGTCGGCGTGCAGCGCCTCGACGCCCTCGGGCAGCGGACGGGTGCTGCTGCGGCCGCGGTTGAGCACGCTCACCTGCCAGCCCGTGGCGACGGCGCGGCGGGCGCAGGCCGAGCTGATGACGCCGGTGCCGCCGATGAACAGGACGTGGGGTGCGCTCATGGGTGCTGATCCTGCCCGACGCCTGTCGGGGACCGGCTGTTGCGGTGCCACCTCCGCGTTGCGGGCCGCCCGGCCGGCCGGGCCCGGCCATGATGTGGCCCATGACCAGTCGCCTGCAGAACCTCACCGTGGACTGTGCCGACGCCCGCGCCCTCGCGTGGTTCTGGGCGCAGGTGCTCGGGTGGAACGTCTACTACGACGACGACCCCGAGGTGCTGATCGCGCCGGCGTTCCCGCCCGACCCGGCGCAGCGGCCGACGATGCTGTTCATCCCGGTGCCGGAGGGCAAGGCGGCCAAGAACCGGGTGCACCCCGACCTCGAGCCGACCGACCGGACCCGCGACGAGGAGGTCGAGCGGGTCGTGGCGCTCGGCGCGCGGATCACCGACGACCGCCGCAACCCCGACGGGACCGGGTGGGTGGTGCTGGCCGACCCCGAGGGCAACGAGTTCTGCATCGAGCGGTCGTCCGCCGAGCGGCCGTCAGTGCCGCGGCAGTGGCGGCTGGGCGGCTGACCCGCTCAGAGGATGCCGCCGGCGCGCAGCTGCGCGCCGATCGGGCCGTCGCGCCAGGCCTTGTCGTAGAGGCTGACGGGGACGGTCCCGCTGTCGCGCAGCGTCAGCTCCTCGACGGGCAGCAGCCCGCCGAGGCGACGGCGGCGTATGCCGGTGACCTCCTCCCAGCCCGCCTCCAGGGCGTCGTCGTGGCGCTGGAGCAGAAGCCCGTCGGTGCTGACCGTCAAGGAGCGGCGCCGGGCGCGGGCGAGGGCCAGGCTGCCGAACGAGGCGGCGAGGGCGAGGCCGAGCAGCAGGCCGACCGGCCACGGGTCGACCAGGACGGCGACCACGACGCCGCCGAGGCCAGGGGCGAGGAACGACCGGGTCAGCGCGACGGGCCAGCGCAGGGGACAGGTCGTCGGCTCCGGGGTCGGCACAGCCGGATGCTGCTCGGGGGTCGGCACAGCCGGATGCTAGTGCGGAATGAGCGGTGAGGGTCTTGCGTTCTGCATCGATGTAAGCGTGTAATCACGTAAGCATCAAGGATCGAGGAGGCCGTCATGGCACCACACAAGAGCTTCCCCCGCGGCCGGGGTCGCGGCGGCTACGGCCGGCCCGGCGGGTGGCAGCAGGCCGACCTGCCCGACGCGTCCGACGCCCCGGGCTGGTTCGCCGGCCGACTGCCCGACGACTGGTTCACCGGGGCACCGGACGTCACCGTCGACCGGGACGAGATCACCGTCATCGGTGACCTGCCCGCGCCGGACAGCGACGACCCGGCCGCCGCCGAGGGCAGGATCAGCCGCTGGCGCGAGGAGACCCGCGAGACGCGGATGAAGATCGCCGACCAGGCGCAGGCGCGCTACGGGCGCACCGTCTCCTGGGGTGCGCGGATCGGTGACACCGACCAGCTGTTCACCCACCTGTCCGTCCCGGCGATGACGCGGCTGCGCCAGAGCGAGCGGCAGGTGCTCGACACCCTGGTCGACGCCGGAGTCGCCCGGTCCCGCTCCGAGGCGCTGGCCTGGTGCGTCCGGCTGGTCGGCCAGCACACCGACGAGTGGCTCAGCGGGCTGCGTGAGGCGATGTCGGAGGTCGAGCGGCTGCGCGCCCAGGGCCCCGAGCTCTGAGGCTCGCCCCCGTCGTGACGGCGAGGGTGACGGCGGATCCGCTGTGATCACAGCGATCCTGCCGTCACGACCGCCGTCACGACCCGTTCGGGTGAGGTCTGGCCGAGGCGACAGGTCGGGCACAGCCCGGCCACAGCCGGGCCGCCGAGGGTGGGACCACTGACAAGCCCACCCCGGAGGTCCCGATGAACAGCGCACGGGAGCGCGGCGCGCTCCGTATCCGCCAGGCGACCGCGGCCCTCGTCGGGGCCAGCGTTGCCGCGACCGGGGCCGCGGTGGTCCTGGCCCACCAGTCCCGGGCCGGCGCCACCGCGAGCACCAGCTCCGCGGCCTCGAGCACGACCGGGTCGACCTCGAGCGACAGCTCCAGCGCCTCGCAGTGGCAGGTCGGCGTCGGTGGCGGCGCCCCGCAGGCGCAGAGCGGGGGCTCGTGATGGACCTGACCCTGCGCGGCCCGGCCTACGAGTGGGCCCTCTGGTCGACCACCGTCCGGGTCGCCGTCGCGGACCCGCATGCGCTGCCCTCGGCCCGGCGGCTCGTCGACCACGAGCTCGCGGCCGTCGAGCTGGCCGCCAGCCGGTTCCGCGCCGACTCCGAGGTCCGGCGCCTGGCCCACCGCGGCGGGCGCCCCACCCGCATCAGCCCCACCCTGGCCGCCCTGCTCGAGGCGGCTCTCAGCGCCGCGGGCGAGACCGGTGGCGCCGTCGACCCGACCCTGGGCAACGCCCTGGCCGGCCTCGGCTACGACCGGGACTTCGGCGAGATGGTGCGCAGTGCCGGCGCAGACGGGTTCTCCGTCCGGGTGGTGCGCCGGCTCGCCCCCGGCTGGCGGCGGGTCGAGCTCGACCTCGACGCGCTCACCGTGCAGGTGCCGCCCGACGTCCAGCTGGACCTCGGGGCAACCGCCAAGGCGTGGGCCGCCGACCGGTGCGCGCGGGTCGTCGCCGACACCCTCGGCCTCGGCGTGCTGGTCAGCCTCGGCGGCGACATCGCCACCGCCGGGCCCGCGCCGCGCCGGGGCTGGCAGGTGCTCGTCCAGGACCAGCCGGACGACCCGGCCGCGCTCGTGGCCCTGCCGGCGGGCGCCGCCCTGGCCACCTCGAGCACCCGGTCGCGGCAGTGGCAGCGCGACGGACGCGAGCTGCACCACGTGCTCGACCCCGCCACCTGCGAGCCGGTCGAGCCGGTCTGGCGGTGGGTGTCGGTCGTCGCGGGCGACTGCCTCACCGCCAACACCTGGTCGACCGCGGCGCTGGTGCTCGGCCGGCAGGCGCCGGGAGCCCTTGCGGCACAACGCCTCCAGGCCCGACTCGTGGCCGAGGGCGGCGCGGTCCACCACCTCGGGGACTGGCCGGTCGAGGCCGAGGTGAGTCACGGCATACCGGTGCCGGCATGAGCACCGCACTGTGGCTGCTGGGCCGCGGCACGGGGCTCGTGTCGTTGCTGCTGCTGACCACCACCGTCGTCCTGGGCGTCCTGACCGGCGGGGGCTACCGCTCCCGGGAGCTGCCGCGCTTCGCGCTCACCGAGATCCACCGTCGCGCCTCGCTCGCCGCGGCCGTGCTGCTGGTCGTCCACATCGGCTCGCTGTGGCTGGACCCCGAGGCGCAGCTGCGCGCGGTCGACGTGGTGGTGCCGTTCCTGTCGCGCCAGCCGCTGTGGTGGGGGCTGGGCACGCTCGCGCTCGACCTGGTGGGCGTCGTCATCGTGACGAGCTTGCTGCGCAAGCACATCCGGTATGCCGTGTGGCGCGGGCTGCACTGGCTCGGCTACGCCGTGTGGCCGGTCGCCTTCCTGCACGGGCTGGGGTCCGGCAGCGATGCCGGCACGTGGTGGCTGCGGTCGGTGGCCGTGGCGTGCTTCGCCGCGGTGGCAGTCGCGGCGGGCTGGCGGGTCAGTCGGCTGGAGGAGCCGGCGGCTCCTCCTCGCCCTCGGGCGCCTTCGACGCCCGTCGGGTGAAGGCGGCCAGGGCCCCGGCCGAGGGGGAGGCGGCCGACTGGTTGGCCTGCTGGAGCTCGAGGTAGACCTCCTCGCGGTGGATGTCCACGTCGCGGGGGGCCTTGATCCCGATCCGCACGTTGTCACCGTTGACCTCGAGCACCGTGATGACGATGTCGTGACCGATGACGAAGCTCTGCTGCGGGCGACGGCTGAGCACCAGCACGCGAGAGTCCTTTCTGCAGAAGCGGAACCAGACACCTACCTTATGGCCGCCGCCTGTGGACCGGCGCGGCCGGAGGGCGTCAGGCGCTCAGCAGGGGGGCGCGCAGTGGGAACTGCTGGCCGGTGAGGACGACCTGCGCGGCCTGGTGGGTGCGGTGGTTGACCACCAGCGGGGCGAGCAGGTTGGCCGAGGCGTCCTCGGGGTTCTCCCGCAGGGTGACCACGAGCAGCAGCAGCGCGTCCTCGGCGTCGGTGATCTCGAGGCGCTCGGCGGTCACGTCGTCGATGACCGGGGCGTAGTCGGGGAAGAACGGCTGCGGGGCGACGACGACGAAGCTCGGGCCCTGCTCGTCCTCGCTCATGAGCTCGAACACGCCCTCGCCGCCGCCCTCGACCAGCGTGAACCGCTGGGCCTCGGGGAAGCCGACGATGCCCGACTGGAAGGTCAGCTGCGGGGTCTGCGTCTGCGGCGCCGTCATCGTCATCTGGCTCACGGGTCTCTCACTTCGACGTGCGGGTGGTGGTTCTCGTGCTGGCGTCCCGGCCCGGGGCCGGTGGTCGCTGCGATCGCGGCGGTGGCGCCGCGCGTGGCTCCTGGGCCGCGGCTCAGGAGGACTGGTCGAACAGGCGGTGGGCCGGCTGGGCGGCGGGGGCGCCGGCCGCGGTGTAGGTGGGGCCTTCGGGGTTCTCGGCGTAGCGGCCCATGGCCTCCTGGACCGCGCGGTAGCTGCCCTCGAGCAGGTCGCGGTTCGCGCCGGCCAGGGCGGTGATCTCGGCGGTCGCGGTGACCAACGCGTTGCGGTGGTCGGTCAGGACGTCGTCCCACGGGGAGGGAGCAACCTCGGCGATCTCGCGCAGCGAGGCGGTCGGCTCCAGCCCGAGGGCCTCGGTGACCGGGCCGAGCTCGATGGCCCGGCGCAGCTCGGCCTGGCGGATCTCCTCCAGGACCAGCTCGACCTCGTAGGTCGCGCGGCCCAGCCAGCGGGCCCGCCCGACGGCGAGCAGGGCCTGCTCCTCCTCGAGCTTGAAGGTCAGCAGGTCGAGGAGCTCGCGCACTCGCCACAAGGCAGAGGAGACGTTGGCCAGGGCTGTCTCGGTCTCGGCGTCGAGACCGGGCGGCGTGGCCCCGGGGTGGTGGTCGTTCACGGGTCCCCCATCGGCTGGAGCGGCAAAACACTGAGGATTTCGGACAAAACCGCAGGTCAGGGGCTAACTAGTTCGCTCTAGTCATGCCTCATGGCCCAATCGGATGATTTGTATTTCTTTACCTCAGGTTGAATGAAAAGCCCATAATTGACGCGTCAGTAACGCCTACGTTCCGCAGCGTGACTACTACTTCCGTCGCGGCAGCGCAACCAGCAAATGCTGGTGAGGATGAGCTCTGCCGCGCCCACATGGCGCTGGTGCACATGGAAGTGCGCGCCGTTGCTGCCCGGTTGCCCGGTCACGTCCACCTCGACGACCTCGTCTCGGCCGGCATGGCCGCGCTGGTGACAGCGGCGAGGTCCTTCGACGAATCCTACGGCGTGCCGTTCGCCCGTTTCGCCGCCCGCCGGATCAAGGGTGCCCTGCTCGACGAGCTCCGCTCGGCCGACTGGGCCACCCGGTCGCTGCGGGCGCGGGTCCGCGCCCGTGACACCGCCCAGGACGAGCTGGCGGCCAAGCTGGGCCGGATGCCGTCGGCGCTGGAGACCGCCACCGAGATGGGGATCGAGCTCGCCGAGCTCGAGCGGATGCAGGCCGACCTGCACCAGTCCGTCGTCCTGCGCCTCGACCAGCTGACCGCCGAAGCCGGCTCCGATGCCGTGCTGCCGTCGGTCTCCGAGACGCCGGAGGCGGCGATCGTCGAGCGGGAGCGCCAGGCGTACCTGCGCGACGCGGTGCACGCCCTGCCCGAGCGGCTGCGGGTCGTCGTCGAGGGCTGCTTCTTCCAGGACCGCCCGTTCAAGGAGATCGCCGAGGAGCTCGGGGTCACCGAGTCCCGGATCTCGCAGATCCGCGCCGAGGCGCTGAACATGCTGCGCGACGGCATGAACTCCCAGCTCGACCCCGACATGGTCTCGCCGGTGCGTGCCGGCGGCGTCGTGGCGCGGCGGCGGGAGGCGTACTACGCGCAGATCGCCGGCCGCTCCTCGTACGGCGCTCGGCTGAGCATGCCTGTGGGGCACGGGGTTTCGGTCGAGCGCAGCGCCTGAGCCGATCACGCCGCAGGCTTGACCAACTCTTTGCGTTTGGCGCCGGGGGAACTCCTCAGGTAGGTGGGGCAGGGGCCGATGAGGGCCCCGGCGACACCGAAGGGTGGCGCTACGGGGACACCACGGATGGAGTCCTCGGGACCCCATCCAAGGAGGAAACCCCATGGGTCTTCAGATCAACACCAACGTCGCGGCGATGAACGCCTACCGCAACCTCGCGACCACCCAGAGCTCGATGAGCAAGAGCCTCGAGCGTCTCTCCTCCGGTCTGCGGATCAACCGCGCCGCGGATGACGCCGCGGGTCTGGCCATCTCCGAGGGCCTGAAGTCGCAGGTCGGTGGCCTCACCGTCGCCGCCCGCAACGCCCAGGACGGCATCTCCGTCGTCCAGACGGCTGAAGGTGCGCTGACCGAGACCACCTCGATCCTGCAGCGCATGCGTGACCTGGCTGTCCAGGCCGCCAACGCCGGCTCCAACGACGCCAACTCCGTCAAGGACATCCAGAAGGAGGGGGACGCGCTCGCGACGGAGCTCACGCGCATCGCCGGCAAGACGACGTTCAACAACGTCAAGCTGCTCGACGGTTCGTACTCCGCCAAGGCCTTCCAGGTCGGCTACGCGTCTGCGGACCAGATCTCGGTCACGATCGACAACGGCACCGCCAACAAGGGCTTCAGCTCGACTGACTTGCTCGTGGATGGCGCCACGCCGGGTAGCACTGCCGTTGACCTGACGAAGCAGGACACGGCTCCGGGTGCCGGGGATGGCGCCATCTCGCTCATCGACAAGGCGATCCAGACCGTGTCGACGGCGCGTGCAGGTCTCGGTGCCATGCAGAACCGCTTCGAGCACGTCATCAACTCGGTCAACGTGGCCAACGAGAACCTGACCGCGTCGAAGTCGCGCATCACCGACACCGACATGGCTCAGGAGATGACCTCCTTCACCCGCTCGCAGATCCTGCAGCAGGCCGGCGTCTCGATGCTGGCGCAGGCCAACCAGATGCCGCAGGCGGTCCTCAAGCTCCTGGGCTGAGCCGTCTGAGCTGAACGTGCCCTTCGGGGCGGTCGACAACGGCGGCCGCCCCGAAGGGCGCATCCATCGGTGCATGGGAAACGACGAAGGGACCGGAAAAAGTGGGAACGACCATCGACGGCCTCATTTCCGGCATGAACACCACCCAGATCATCGCGCAGCTCATGCAGATCGAGCGCTTGCCCGAGCAGCAGATGACGCAGCGGCAGACCACCGCGCAGAACCTGGTCTCGATCCTCCAGGGCCTCAACAGCAAGGTCAGCAGCCTGCAGACCGCTGCGCAGGCCCTGATCCCCGACAGCATCACCAAGGCCTCGGTCTGGCAGAGTGCCACCGCCACCACGAGCGACCCGACCCGCGTGACCGCCACCGCGGGCACCGGCGCCGTGCCCGGTTCCATCGCCTTCACCATCTCCTCGCTGGCCACCGCCGGCGCCGCCGTCTCCATCGGCACTGTGGGGGACACGTCGACCACCAAGGTCGCCGCCGGCCCCGTCCTCGTCGGACGAGGTGGCTCGGCGATCGGCCTATCCAGCATGGACTTCGCCAACACTTGGCAGTCAACATCGGCGACTCACAGCGTCCAGGTCAAGACGGCTTCGGCCGGTGCGACAGTCAACGCATCGGGGGCCTTGGCCAGCACGATCAACATCGTCACTGGCTCCAACGACACACTTGCCTACGTCCTGGACGGCAAAGCCACCTCGATCACGTTGGCCGCTGGAAGCTACACGCCCGGGCAGTTGGCCGCCGAAGTCCAGCGGGCTTCCGGCAACGCCGTGCGTGCAGTGATCGGAGCCAATGGCAACCTGTCCGTGACCAGTGTCCACGAGGGTTCCAAGGCAACGCTCCAGGTCACGGGTGGCAGCGCCAGCGCGCTTCTCGGGTTCTCGCCAGCCGACATGGCAACGGCGGCCAAGGGCGCCGACGGGATCATCACCGTAGACGGCACTGACAACACTCTGGACGATGTCCGGGCCGGTGGCCTCGTGACACTCAACGGCTCAGCCCAGGCGGCGGGCGGCTTCGACCAATGGAGCGTGACTCTTGCGGGTGGCCTCAGGCAGGGCTCGGCCACCGCCAGCTCGCTCGACCTCGGCGCCAGCGCAACACTGTCGGACGTCGTCTCGAAGTTGAACGCATCGGGCCTGGGCCTCAGTGCGGCGGCAGTGCAGGTGAGCAGCTCGGCATACCGGCTCCAGCTGACGTCCACGACCACGGGTGCGAACTCCGACATCAGCCTGGGTGCCAGTGCATTCGCAGGGAGCACGCTTGGCGGCACCCAGCAGCTCACGGCGGGGAGCGACACGGTGCTGCACGTCGGCACCGGGCCGGGCGCCTACGACGTGACCTCGTCGACCACCACGGTCAAGGGGCTGCTGCCCGGTGTCGACGTCACGGCCCTCAAGGCCGATCCGTCCACGACCGTCACGCTCAACGTCGCCCAGGACACGCAGGGCATGGCCGACAAGGTCAAGGCCATGGTCGACCAGGCCAACTCCGTGCTGCATTTCATCAGCAGCAACTCGACCTGGGACCCCACCAAGAAGACCGGTGGCCCGCTGATGAGCAGCTCGCTGGCGCGCAGCCTGGCGAGCCAGATCAGCTCCGCGGTCATCGGCAGCTCGACCGCGACGCCCTCGTCGGCCGGCATCGCGGTCGACAAGGACGGCAACATCACCTTCGACCAGACCAAGTTCATGGCGGCCTGGGCGAAGGACCCGGCAAGCGTCCAGTCGACGCTGACCGCTTTCGGCCAGCAGATCTCCGACCTGGCCAAGCAGGCGTCGGACCCGATCGACGGCCTGATCACGAACCAGGTCAAGGGCCAGCAGCAGGTCATCAGTGACATCACCAACCAGATCGCGGACTTCGAGGTGCTCATGACCCAGCGCCAGGACTCGCTGCAGCGCCAGTACGCCTCGCTCGAGACCGCCCTCGGCCAGCTCCAGTCGCAGAGCCAGTGGCTCGCGGGTCAGCTGGGCAGCATCTCCGCCAACTCCTCCAGCAGCAAGTGACGAGGGAGAACCCACGATGACCTACGCCGCAGCCGCACGAGCGCGCTACGCCCAGGAGTCCGTCGGCACCGCCTCCCCGGCCCGCCTGGTCACCATGCTCTACGACCGGCTCGTGCGCGACCTCGGTGCCGCCGAGCTGGCCCTGGCCGTGCCCGACCTCGAGGCCGCCCACCACCAGCTCGTCCACGCCCAGGACATCGTCGGCGAGCTGGCGAACGGCCTCGACCTGAGCCTCTGGCCTGAGGGCGAGGGGCTGGCCCAGCTCTACGCCTGGCTGCTCCAGCGGCTCACTGCCGCGAACCTGCGCAAGGACGCGGCGATCGTGGCCGAGTGCCGCGACATCGTCGAGCCGCTGCGCGACGCCTGGCACGAGGCCGCTGCGGCCCAGGTCCCCTCGGCGCTGCCGCAGGCCGCCCACGCATGAGCGCTGAGCGTTGGCGGCAGGTGCTCGACGACTTCGAGGCCTGCCTCGTCGAGCAGGAGTGCCTGCTCGACGAGGACCCGTATGCCGAGCTGGTTGCCTTCACCCCGCCTGCCGGCCTGGGGCCGATGCCCCTCGAGGTCAGCGAGCGGGCCGGCCAGCTGCTGCTGCGCGCCGGGCAGCTTGGTGACCGGGTCGCCGGACAGCTCGCCGGCGCCGGACGTCAGCTCGCACTGGCGAACCGGATGGCGGGCGACCCGGGCGACCGGCCGGCATACCTCGACCAGATGGTCTGACCGGCTCAGGTGAGCACCCGCGAAGCCGATAGGAATGGGCAGGGTCCTTCCGTCGGCGACAAGGTGGGTGTGATGTCAGGCTTCTCCAGCCTCGGTCTGGGTGCGCGCGCACTGTCGGCGGCTCAGCGGGCGTTGGACGTGACCGGCCAGAACATCAGCAACGCCAACACCGCCGGCTACTCGCGACAGCGGATCGAGCAGGTCGCGGCGGGTGGGTCGGTGGTGCCGGCGATGTGGTCGCGGAGCACGAGCCCCGCGGACGGCGTCGTCATCACCGGCATCACCCGGATCCGCGACGAGTTCGCCGAGGCGCGGGCGCTGTCCGCCCAGGGCGACCTGTCGCACCTGAGCACGGTCAAGCAGACCTACGGCGACATCGAGACGACCTTCGGTGAGCCGAGCGACACCGGGCTCCAGGAGCAGCTGTCGGCCTTCTGGGGGTCGTGGCACGACATCGCCACCAACCCGACCGACGACGCTCCGCGCTCCCAGATGCTCGAGCAGGCCTCCACGCTGGCAAGCACCTTCAACGGTCTCAGCAGCCGGATGAACCAGCAGTGGCTCGACTCGCGGGAGCAGCTCGTCGCGACGGTGTCCGACGTCAACTCGATGGCCGCGGACGTGGCCCGGCTCAACGCCGCGATCCGGTCGGCGGTGACCGCCGGCAACCCGGCCAACGAGCTGTCCGACCAGCGCGACCTGCTGGTGATGAAGCTCGGCCAGGCGGTGGGCGCGACGGCCACCGCCGGCGCGGACGGCGTGGTCAACGTCAACCTCGGGGGCAGCCCGCTGGTGAGCGGTGACCGCACCCGCGCGCTCCAGGTCGCCGGCCCGACGAACCACACGCCCAGTGCGACGAACGAGCTGTCGCTGCAGTGGGCCGCTGACGGCTCCGCCGCAGTGGGTGGCGGCAGCGTGCAGGGCCTGCTCGACGCCGTCAACACGACCCTGCCGAGCTACCTGACCGCGCTCGACGGCATCGCCCGGTCCGTGATGTCGGCCGTCAACCAGCAGCAGGCCAAGGGCTACGACCGCACCGCTGCGGCCGCGCCGCCCAGCTCTCCCCCGAACGGGCAGGCGATCTTCGCCGGCACGGGGGCCGGCGACATGGCGGTGGCCATCTCCAACCCGCAGCTGGTGGCCGCATCGGCGGCACAGCCGCCTGCGTACGACGGCGACAACGCCAGCGCCATGGGCCTGCTGGCCAACCTGCCCGCGATCCCGGCCTCCGGCAGCCCGATGCCGCCCGGACCAGATGCGACCTACCGCAGCCTGATGGTGCAGCTCGGGGTGCAGGCGCAGAGCGCCAACCGGCAGACGGACCTGCAGACCTCGGTCGCGGGCCAGCTCGAGGACGCCCGCACCGCCGCGTCCGGGGTGAGCCTCGACGAGGAGATGACCAACCTCGTGAACTACCAGCACTCCTACGAGGCGGCGGCGAAGTTCGTCACGACGATCGACTCCACGCTGGACACCCTCATCAATATGACCCGCTGAAGGCAGGACTGACATGTCGTTTCGCGTGACGCAGGGAACGCTCGCCCGGGGGGTGCTGGCCGGCCTGCAGACCAACATGACGCAGCTGCAGCGCACCCAGGAGCAGCTCTCCTCCGGGCGCAAGCTCAACCGCCCCTCGGACTCACCCGTCGACACGGTCTCCGCCATGCAGCTGCGCGCGGACAAGGCGCGCACCACGCAGTACGGCCGCAACGTCGACAACGGCCTGTCGTGGCTGTCCACCGCCGACACCACGCTGGGCCAGGCCACCGACATGGTCGACCGGGTCCGCCAGCTGGTCGTCTCCGCCGGCAACGGCGCGCTCCCGCAGGAGTCCCTGGACGCGATGGCCAAGGAGATCGACCAGATCCGCGACGGCCTGATCCAGCTCGGCAACACCCAGTACGCCGGGAAGTACGTCTTCGGCGGCACGATGACCGAGACGCCGCCGTTCGACAGCACCACCGGCGCCTACGGAGGGAACACCTCGGCCGTGAACCGCACCGTCTCCGATGACCCGAAGTCGGGCACGGTCGCCGTCAACGTGCCGGGCAGCACGGTCTTCACCTCGATGCTGGACAGCGGCACGGGCATCCTGGACAGCATCTCCTCGGCGCTCAAGGCGGGCAACGTGACCGCGGTCAACGCCCAGCTGGGCAACCTCGACGCGGCAGCCTCCGCGATGCGGTCGGTGCAGAGCACCGTCGGCGCGAAGGTCAACCGCCTCGAGTCGATCCAGACCCTCGCCAACGGCCACCTCGACACGATCACCAACGGCCTGGCCAACGCCGAGAACATCGACCTGCCGAGCACGATCATCCAGCTGCAGATGCAGCAGAACGCCTACCAGGCGGCGCTCGGCGCGACGGCCAAGATCATCCAGCCCTCGCTGATGGACTTCCTGCGCTGACAGCCCCGCGGGACACGCTCTCCGTATGCCGTGAAGGCCGCCTCCCAGCCGGGAGGCGGCCTTCACGCTGTGGTGGGCACACGGCATACCGGGGGTGACGACCACACCGGCCCCGGCGCCTGGCAACCCCTCGTTTGCGCCAGCAGCCCTCGGGACGCACGCGGGGTCACCGCGACAGCCTGGGGGTTCGCGGGCAAACCAGGGGTCCGCGGCGGGGAGGAGCGCGTCAGTTGGGGAGGACGACCGCGAGGTGGCCGAGGCCGTAGCCGTCGATGGCCAGGCGCAGGTCGACCCGCCGGGTCACGCGGCGCACCAGCGGCACCAGGTCGGCCGGCGGGGTCTCGTCGGGGGCGACCACGGAGTACAGCTTCAGGTGCGGGGCGTTGGGCACGTTGAACAGCCCGGCGAAGACGTTGATGACCTCGGCGAAGTTGTCCAGCAGGTTCTGCTGGATGTAGCGCCCCTCGATCGCGGCGTCGGCGCCGGCCCGGGGCACCAGGGACAGGGCTGCCCCGGCGCGCGCCACGAGCTCCAGGTCGGCGCAGACCACGGCGCCGGTCTTGATGTCGTCGGTGACGTAGACGCCGATCGCGCAAGGGCGGATCAGGGTCGGCACCACCGGCTCGAGGCAGGGGGAGATGTCGACGTCGCGGCCGAGCAGGTCTGCGAAGAGGTCACGGATCCGCTTGGGCGGGGGCAGGATCGTCATGGAGCAGCAGCCTCAGGCCATCACGGGCAGCAGGGCGTCCCGGAACGTGTCGGGGTTGAACGGCTTGGCGATGAGGAACAGCGCCCCGGCCCGCTCGGCCCACTCGCGCATCTCTGCCGAGCCCTCGGAGGTGACGAACCCGAACGGCGTCTGGTCGCCGGAGCGGCGCAGTGCCGAGAGCAGCTCGATGCCGGTCATGTTCGGCATGTTCCAGTCCGAGAGCACCAGGTCGGGCCGGGTGTCCTTGACCGCCTCGAACGCCTCACGCCCGTCAGCGGCCTCGCTGATCTGGTGGCCCTCGAAGCCGGCCTGGCGCAGGGTGCGGATGACGATCATGCGCATGGCGCGGGAGTCGTCGACGACGAGGATGTGCATCAGGAGAGGATCCGTTCTGGGGTAGCAGCGGACGGGACAGCGGCAAGCGCGTACAGGGCGATGAGGACCGGCTCGCCGTCGCAGGAGAGGAACACCTCGGCCAGCGGCGGCCGGGTCAGGTCGCGGGGGTCCTCGACGCCTCCGTCGAGGACGGTCGGCAGGGACAGCCGGTTGGAACCGGGCAGCAGGCCCTTGACGTTGCCGCCCACGACGTTGGTCAGCTCGCCGAGGGCGTCGGCGACCTCGGCCTCGCCCACCTCGTCGGCGCCCATCATGAACATCGCGGCCGCCATGGCGCGGGCGCCGGCGCCGGAGGTCTGCACGCCAACCACGCCGTGCGCGTCACCGCTGACGGTCACGACCGCGGTCGCGACCTCCTCCGGGCAGGCGTCCGGGGCCTGCGCCACCGTGATCTCGAGCCCGAGCAGCGAGCTCCAGACGTCGCGCGCGATCTCCTCGATCTCGGCGAGGTCCTTGGGGTCCAGCGTCATGCCGCAGCCTTCCCGTCGAGGCGGTAGACGGTCGCCCCGCCCACGGTCGTCCGTGTGAACCGCTCGTCGACGTTGATCGTCGTCTCGGCCGCGCCGAGGAACAGGTAGCCGTCGGGGGCGAGCAGCTGCCCCACCCGTTCGAGGACCTGCGCCTTCGTCTCGGCGTCGAAGTAGATGAGCACGTTGCGCAGGAAGACCACGTCCATGGTCCCCAGCGGGGGAAAGGGGGCAGCCAGGTTGAGGGACCGGAAGCTGACCATCGCGCGCAGCTCGTCGCTGATCTGCCACCCGTCCTCGACCCGGCTGAAGTGCGCCTCGCGGGCCTGGGGGGAGAGCCCGCGCTTCATCTCGAAGTCGGTGTAGCGCCCGGCCTTGCCCCGGGTCACCATCTCCTCCGACAGGTCGGTGGCGACCAGGTCGAGGGTCATCCCCTCGGCGGCCAGCCGCGGGGCGACCGTCATCGCGATGGAGTACGGCTCCTGGCCCGAGGAGCAGCCGGCCGACCAGACGCGCACGCGGCCCTGGCCCCGTCGGGCGGCGACCAGCCGGTCGAGCACCCCGTTGCCCAGCGCCTCGAACGGCGTCCGGTCGCGGAACCACGAGGTCTCATTGGTGGTCATCGCGTCCACGACGCGGCGGCGCAGCTCTCCGCTGGCCTCCTGGCGCAGCTCGGCCACCAGGGCCGGCAGCGACCCCAGGCCGGTATCGCGCGCCAGCGGGGTCAGGCGCGCCTCCACGAGGTACTCCTTGCCCTTGGGCAGGGAGATCGCGGACTCCCGCTGCACCAGCCCGGAGACGAACTCGAAGTCGCCGTTGGCGATGGTCATGGCTGGCCTCCTGCTGCCAGGGGCCGGTCCGTGCGGGGCGCCGGGGGGCGGAAGTCGGATCGGCCGTCGGCCACCGCGGCCAGCAGCACGTCGGCCATCTGGTCCAGCGGCAGCACCCGGTCGGCCAGGCCGGCGCCGACGACGGCGCCGGGCATGCCCCACACGGTCGAGCTGGCCGCGTCCTGGGCGAGGACGCGCCCGTGCCGGCTGTAGACAGCAGCGGACCCGCGCCGACCGTCGTTGCCCATCCCGGTGAGGACGAGCGCCAGCGTGCCGGGGCCGTAGACCTCGGCCGCGGAGCGGAACAGCGGGTCGACGGCCGGGCGGCAGAAGTTCTCCGGCGGGTCGGCGGTCAGCTTGACGTAGACGTGCACCTCGCGTCGGGCGATGGTCAGGTGGCGGTCGCCGGGGGCGATGAGCACCTGGCCCGGCTGGATGACCGAGCCGTGGGCGGCCTCGCGCACGTCCAGGGCGCAGTGCTTGTCGAGCCGCTCGGCCATGAGCCGGGTGAACATCGGCGGCATGTGCTGGACCACCAGCACCGGGACGGGCAGGTCCGCGGGCAGGGCCGGGAGGATCCTCTCCAGCGCGCCGGGCCCGCCGGTGGAGGCGCCGATGACGACGACGTCGACCCGACCCTGGCCCGAGGCGGCCGGGGCGGGGACCGCCTCACCGGCCGCGGCCGGGGCCAGCCGTGGGGCGAACGGGCGGCCGCACAGGGCCACGATCTTGGGCGCCAGCTGGGCCCGCACGACGGCGATGGCCTCCGGTGCGTTGGCGACGTGGGCCGGTTTGGGCAGGTAGTCGCTCGCACCCAGGGCCAGCGCGTCCAGCGTGGCGCTCGCACCGCGCTCGGTCAGCGTGCTGAACATGACGACCGGGAGGTGAGGGCGCGAGATACGGATGCGACGCAGCGTCTCGAGCCCGTCCATGACCGGCATGTCGATGTCGAGCACGACGCAGTCGGGGGCGAGCTGGTCCAGCTTGTTCAGCGCCACCTGCCCGTTGGGGGCGGTGCCGAGGACCTCCAGGGCCGGGTCGGCCGACAGCGCCTCGGACACCATGCGCCGCACGACGACCGAGTCGTCGACGACGAGCACGCCGATGCGGCTCATCGGGGCGCGCCCGCCAGGCCGAGCACCTGCAGCTTGGCGGCGATGGTGTCGGGCGTGAACGGCTTGATCACGTAGTCGTGGGCGCCGGCCGCCAGGGCACGCACGATCTGGGCGCGCTCGCTCTCGGTGGTGACCATCATCAGCGTGATGTCGCGGTAGGCGGCCGTCGACCGGCACACCGCCACGAACGCCAGGCCGTCCATGACCGGCATGTTCCAGTCGACCAGGGCGATGTCCGGGCGGATGCCCTCGGCGAGCAGGTCCAGGGCCTCCTGGCCGTCGCCCGCCTCGAGGACGTCATAGCCGTGCGAGGCCATGATCCGGCGCAGGATCATGCGCATCGCGCGGGAGTCGTCCACGACGAGAGCGAGCACCAGTCCTCCTGTCACCGGTCACGGGCCATGCCTTCGAGTGCCCCATCGGCACGACGGCGGCGGACCTGAGCCACCGGGAGTGGTCGGGTCCACCGCCGTCGCGGGGGAGCGTGCGCGCGTCAGTAGCGGAAGCGCGCCACCATCGTCTGCAGCTCGCTGGACAGGTGCGCCAGCTCGGCCGCCGCCTGCTGCGTCTGCGCGACGCCGGCGGTCGTCGTCTCGGCCGCGGTCGCGACGCCGTTGATGTTGTTCGCGATCTCGGTGCTGCCGGTGGCGGCCTCGTGGACGTTGCGGTTCATCTCGTTGGTCGTGGCGGTCTGCTCCTCCACGGCCGAGGCGATCGTCGTCTGGAAGTCGCTGATCCGGCCGATGATGTCGCCGATCTCGCCGATGGCCCGGACCGCCACAGCGGTGTCGCCCTGGATGGTCTGGACCCGGTGGGCGATGTCGTCGGTGGCGCGGGCGGTCTCGCGGGCGAGCTCCTTGACCTCGTTGGCGACCACGACGAACCCACGCCCGGCGTCACCGGCGCGGGCCGCCTCGATGGTGGCGTTGAGGGCCAGCAGGTTGGTCTGCTCGGCGATCTGGGTGATCACCTTGATGACGTTGCCGATCTCCTGGGAGGAGTCGCCGAGCTTGCCGACCTGGGCGTTGGTCTCGGCCGCGTGCACCACCGCGGACTGCGCGACCCGCGCCGCCTCCGTGGCGTTCTGGGCGATCTCGTGGATCGAGGCGCCCATCTCCATCGAGCCGGCGGCGACGGTCTGGACGTTGCGGCTGACCTGCTCCGAGGCGGCGGCCACGACGTTGGCCTGGGCCGAGGTCTCCTCGGCGCTGGCGGCGATCTGCTGGCTGGTGGCAGACAGCTCCTCGGAGCTGATCGCCAGGGTGCCGGCGCTGGTGGCCATCGTGGCGATCGCCCGGCGCAGGCTGGCGACCGCGGTGTTGAGGTCCTGGGCCATGGTGCCGACCTCGTCGTGGGAGTCGACCCGGGCGGTCTGGGTCAGGTCGCCCTCGGCGACGGCGCGCAGCACCCGGCTGACCCGGCGCAGCGGGCTGGTGACCAGGTGCGCCAGGAACATCGCCAGGCCGACCGCGAGGGCGACCCCGACCAGCAGCCAGCCGATGATGAAGGTCACCGCGTTGCGGAACGTGCTGTCCGAGCGGGTCACCGTCATCTGGGCGTCGGACTGCTCCACGGTGGTCATCTGGTCGATCAGGCCGAACGCCTGCTCGGTGGCCGGCGCCAGCTTGTCCTCACGCACCTGCGCGTACTTCGCCCGGTCGCCGGCGATGACCATCGGGATGGCGGTGGAGTCGCGGGTGAGCCGGTAGTCGCTCCACACCGACTGGAACTTCGTGACCAGGTCCTTGCGCGCGGCGTGCGCCATGTAGGCGGTCATCGCCGTGTCCAGGACGGTGTCCTGCTCGTGGATCCGGTTGAGCCAGTCCTGGCGCGAGGACGCCGACGTCGCCTCGGCGAGGTTGGACATGTCGATCCAGCTCTGCTGCGCCTGCTTCTGCATCGCGGCGAGCTCGGTGATCGGGACGAGGTTGTCGCGCTGCAGGCTGTGCACGGAGGAGTTGACCGTGTCCAGCTTGACCACCGACAGCACCACCACGCCGATGGACACCACTGTCACGAGCAGCACGACCATCTGGATCTTGGTGTTCATGCGCCGGTTGGCGAACCAGCCGCGGAACCGGTCACGCTTGCGTCGCCGCGAGACCGTCGCCTGCACGTCCTCCACCTCCGGCGTCGTCTGCCCATCCGTGGGCGTCGTGTCGGCCATGGCCGTGGTCCTTTCGTTGTCCATCCGTGGTCTGGGGTGCGCGCCGCGCGCGCGGGGGAGCCGGTATGCCGGGTCAGGCCGGCGCGGTGACCCGCACCGCCTGCTCGACGTCCAGCACGAGCAGCAGCCGGTCGGGCAGGCGGCAGGTGCCGCTGATGAGGTCGGCCGGCGGCCCGGTGAGGGCCTCGGGCGGCGGGTCCTGCTGGTCCTCGTCGACCTCGAACACGTCGCCGGGGGCGTCCGCGACGAGCCCGACGACCTCGCCCTCGTGCCGCACCACGACGGTGACCGCGCCGGGACCCGGTCGCGGCTCGAGCCCCAGCCGGGTGCGCAGGTCGAGGACGGTGACGACCTGCCCGCGCAGGTTGGCCAGCCCGAGCACCGCCGGCGGGGCGAGCGGGACCGGGGTGATCCGCGGTGTGCGGATGACCTCCTGGACGTGCTCGACGTCCAGGCCGAACAGCCCGTCGTCGACGGTGAACGAGGACAGCTGGCGGGTGCCGTTCACGAGGGCACCGCCATCCAGTCGAGGGTCGCCGGCGCGGCCGGCTCGTAGAAGAGGGGGTCGGCGGCGAGCACGGCGCCGCGCACGTCGAGCAGCTCGGCGACCTGGCGGCCCACGACCACCGAGCCGTTCAGGCCCGGACCGCCGAGGTCGCTGCTCACGCCGTCGAAGTCGTCGCTGATGTCGTGGATGGCGCTGACGACCAGGCCGACGCTGCGCCCGCCCTCGCTGTAGACGACCACCTGCACCCGCTCCTGCGGACCGGGGTCCTCGACCACGCCCATCACCCGGGCGAGCCGGGCCAGGGGGAGGATGCCGTCGCGGTACTGAATGACCTCCCGGCCGCCGACCTGCTCCAGCGTCGCCGTGGACAGCTCCTCGATCCGGTGCACCGCGGCCAGCGGCACCGCCACCCGGCGGTCCGGCCCGACCCCCACGATGAGGAACGCCTCGCGCTCCTGCTCCACGGTGACCTGCTCGGGCTCGGCGGCGCCGGCCAGGTCCCGGGCCGCGCCGAGCACCCCGCTGCGGTGCCCCAGCGCCGTGACGTCCAGGATCAGCGCCACCGCACCGTCGCCGGAGACCATCGCCCCGGCATACAGCCCGATGCCGGTGAGCTGGGAGCTCAGCGGCTTGACCACGATCTCCTCGGTGTCCACCACCCGGTCGACGACGATGCCGAACTGGCGACCCTCGCTCTGCACGACCACGACCGAGACGGTGCCGTCCGCGCGCCGGCACGACGTCAGGCCCAGCGCCGCATCGAGGTGCACCAGCGGGAGCAGCCGGCCGCGCAGCCGCAGCACGGGCACGCCGGAGACGTCCTCGATCGTGGTGCGCACCTCGCCGGCGGGCACCGCGACCAGCTCGACCAGGCTGAGCTGGGGGATGGCCAGGCGCTGGCCACCGGTGGCGACGGTCAGGGCGGGGATGATGGCCAGGGTCAACGGGATCTGCAGGGTGACGGTGCTGCCGAGGCCGGGGACGCTGCGCAGCGCGACCGTCCCGCCGACCTGCTCGATGTTGGTGCGCACCACGTCCATGCCGACGCCGCGACCGGAGACGCTGCTGACCGCCTCGGCGGTGGAGAATCCCGGCTGGAACACCAGCGACGTGGTCTCCTCCAGCGAGAGCGCGGCCAGCTGCTCGGGGGTGAGCAGGCCCCGCTCGACCGCCTTGAGCCCGATCCGCTCCGGGTCGATGCCCCGGCCGTCGTCGGCGATCTCGACGTGGACCTTGCCGCCCTGCTGGTAGGCCCGGAGCCAGATGACGCCCTCGGCGGGCTTGCCGAGGGCGACGCGTTCCTGCGGGGGCTCGATGCCGTGGTCGACGGCGTTGCGGACCAGGTGCGTCAGGGGGTCCTTGATCGCCTCGAGCAGCGAGCGGTCCAGCTCGGTCTCGCGGCCCTCCATCTCCACGCGGACCTGCCGGCCGCAGACGACGCCGAGGTCGCGCACGACGCGCGGCATCCGGCTCCAGATGTTGCCGATCGGCTGCATGCGCGTCTTCATGACGCCCTCCTGCAGCCCGGCGGCGATGACGTCGAGGCGGTGCGCGGTGTGCATCAGGGCGGGATCGGCGATCGTGCCCGCCTGCTGCACGATCCGGTTCCGGGTCAGGACCAGCTCGCCGACCATCTGCATCAGCTCGTCGAGCACGCCGATGTCGACGCGGATGGTGTGGTCGGCCACGCCTCGGCGGCTGTCCACCTCGGTCTCGCCGCCGTCGTGGTCGGCGGGCTCCGGCGCGGGGGCCGCGGCAGGACGGGGCTGCCCGGACGGCGTCGCGTCGGGGTTCGCGCTCTGCAGCCGCTCCAGCCGGGCGACGAGGCCGGAGAAGTCGTGCTGGCCCTCCGCGCCGGTCGCCTCGATCGAGGCCAGCACGGTCCGGATGGCGTCGACCAGGTCCAGCAGGGCCGCCGCGCGCTCGAAGTCCAGCTCCAGCTCGCCGTCACGCAACCGGCTCAGCAGGCCCTCGCCGACGTGGCTGACCTGCTCGAGCTGGGCGAACGCGAGGAAGCCGCTGGTGCCCTTGATCGTGTGGATGGTGCGGAAGATGCCGGCCAGCAGCTCGCGGGACCCGGGGTCGCGCTCGAGCTCGACCAGGTCGCGGTCCAGCTGGTCGAGGTTCTCGTGGGACTCGACCAGGAACTCCTGGACGATCTCCTCCATCTCGGAAAGCTCGAACACGGTCCCTCCTTCGAGCTCCTCGCGCGTCGCGTCCGTGCGGTGCGGTCCGCCTCACCTATCGGCGGGCACGGGCCGCAGGTGAGGGATTCGGGCCATGAGCGGCCCTCTCGGCGACCACGCGGCATACCGCGTTGTGCCAGGACTTGGCACAAGTCCTCAGGTCGCCGGGGGGTGCGCCGATGAGGGGCCCGGTCACGGATGACCAGCAGCTGCCACGGACAGGCGGTGAACCCCTGCCCACAGGCCCCTCCCGAGGGGCCTGATCCGTCGACTGCTGCTGGAGGATTGACCTCAATGCCGGAGCCTCTCGGCGACGTCACGATGAGCGCACTGCACCAGGCGCTTTCGGGCCTCGCCCTGCGTCAGCGCACCATCGCGGACAACGTCGCGAACATCGAGACCCCCGGCTTCCTCGCCGGCAAGGTCGACTTCGAGGACAGCCTGCGCAGCACGCTCGCGGCCGGGGGTGACCCGGCGGCCGCCACGCCGAGCCTCGCGCGCTCGCTGGAGCCCACCCGCACCAACGGCAACAACGTCAACCTCGACGAAGAGACGCTGGCCGGCGAGCAGACGAACCTGTCCTACTCGCTCGCGATCGAGGCCATGACGGCCAAGTTCAGCCAGCTGCGCATGGCGATCGGGAGCAACTGATGGGCATGTTCGACGCGATCAACAACGCCGGCTCCGGGCTCGTGGTCTACCGCAAGTGGCTGGACGCCGTGTCCGACAACGTCTCCAACATCAACGACGTCTCGCCGACCAGCGGGCCGGCGTTCCAGGCGCGCTACGTCGTGGCGCAGGCCCAGGACTACGGCAACGCCGGTGGCGCCAAGGTCGGCGGGATCGAGCTCGGCAGCGCCGAGGGCCGGCTCGTCTACCAGCCGGACAACCCGCTGGCGGACAAGGACGGCAACGTACGCCTGCCCGACATCGACCTCGCCGACCAGATGGGCCAGCTGATCATCGCCCAGCGCGCCTACCAGGCGAACCTGTCGGTCGTGCAGCGGGCGCAGGACGCCTACCAGGCCGCGCTCGGACTGGGGAAGTGACGCGATGATCCCTCCCATCTCCGCCATCGGCGCGCTCCCCGTGCCCCAGGTGGCCGCCCCCGCTGCGGCCACCGCCACCCCCGGCGTCGACTTCGGTGGCCTCGTGTCCAACAGCCTGCAGCAGCTGCAGGACCTGCAGAGCACCAGCGACAACCTGGCGGTCAAGGCCGCCACCGGTGACCTGACCGACATCCACGACTACATGATCGCGTCCAACGAGGCCTCGGTGGCCACGAGCCTGACCGTGGCCGTCCGCAACAAGGCCGTGGACGCGTTCACCGAGATCATGCGGATGCAGATGTGAACGGCTTCGACCCGAGGGCGCTGATGGCGCGCGCCCGCAACCTGTTCTCCGGCTTCACCACCGGCCAGAAGGCGATGACGGCGATCGCCGTCGTGGCGGCCGTCGTCGGTGGCACCTTCTTCGTGTCGTGGGTCTCCCAGCCGACGTACGCCCCGCTGTTCACCAGCCTGTCCTCGACCGACGCCGCCGCGATCACCGCCAAGCTCACCGAGGCCAAGGAGCCGTACCAGCTCGCCGACGGCGGCACCACGGTGCTCGTGCCGCAGGCCGACGTCTACCAGCAGCGGATCAACCTCAGCGGCCAGGGCCTGCCCGCCGGCGGCGGCAACGGCGACGGCTACTCGCTGCTGGACAAGCAGAGCCTGACCACCTCCGACTTCCAGCAGAAGGTCACCTACCAGCGGGCGCTGGAGGGTGAGCTGCGCAAGACGATCGAGTCGATCGACGGGGTGCAGGCCGCGGTCGTGCACCTGGCCCTGCCCGAGCAGGACGTCTTCACCAGCGACGCCGCCAAGCCCACCGCCTCGGTGCTGGTCAAGACCGCGCCGGGCACCTCGCTGACCAGCAGCCAGGTCGAGGCCGTCGTGCACTTGGTCTCCTCGGCCGTGCCCAAGCTCGACGCCTCGGCGGTCACCGTCGCCGACGCCAGCGGCCAGGTGCTCAGCGCCGCGGGGCAGGACGGGGCCTCCTCGGCCCTGAACGACGCCCGAGCCCAGCAGAGCCGCACCGCCTCCGACGCCACCGCCGCCGCCGTGCAGTCGATGCTCGACAAGGTCGTCGGCCCCGGCCACGCGGTCGTGCGCGTCGACACCTCGCTCAACTACGACCAGCAGACCATCGACCGCGAGGAGTACCTCGTGGACAAGAAGCAGGTCCCGCTGACGACGAGCACCAGCAAGGAGACGTTCAAGGGCAACGGTTCCGCCGTCGGCGGCGTCCTCGGCCCGGACAACATCTCCGTGCCGAGCGGCACCGGCGGCTCCGCCTCGACGTACACCAAGGAGTCCGGCGACCAGACCAACGCCGTGGGCACGCAGAAGACCCACACCACCGCGGCGCCGGGGCAGGTCAAGCGGATGACGGTCGCGGTCGTCCTCGACGCGGCCACCACCGGCTCGGCCGACCCCAAGCAGATCAGCGCGCTGGTCGCCTCCGCGGCCGGGCTGGACACCGCCCGTGGCGACGTCGTCACGGTCGACAAGCTGCCGTTCGACACCAAGGCCGCGGCCACCGCGGCCAAGGAGCTGGCGCAGGCCGAGTCGGACAAGCGCACGTCCGACCTGATCAACCTCGGCAAGACCGTCGGTCTGGTCCTGCTGCTGGCCCTGGCACTGTTCGTCTTCGCCCGCCGCAGCCGCAAGGTCGAGCGGACCCCGGTCGACCTCGGCGAGCTCGAGGCCTACCGCGAGGAGCGGGCCCAGCTCGCCCGGCCGCAGACCCTGGCCATCGACTCGGGCCTGGGCTCCCCGGTCGCGCTGGAGGCGCCGAAGCCGATCTCGCCCGAGGCCGAGATGCGGGCCGCGATGCACGACGAGATCAGCCAGTTCATCGATGACCAGCCCGACGAGGTGGCCCGCCTGGTGCGCGGCTGGCTCGTCGAACGGAGGCCCTGACCATGACCTCGATCGACAACCTCTCGGGGCTGCGCAAGGCGGCCGTGCTGCTCGTCCAGGTCGGCAAGGAGCAGTCCGCGCAGATCCTCAAGGGCCTGCGCGAGCCCGAGGTCGAGGCCCTCACCGCGGAGATCGCGCGGCTCGAGGAGATCGACGTCGAGACCAGCGACGCCGTGCTGCGCGAGTTCCAGGAGCTGGCCGCCGCCCGCCACTACTACAGCCAGGGCGGCATGGCCTACGCCGAGGAGGTCCTCGTGGCCACCCTGGGCGCGGACAAGGCCAAGGCGGTGCTGGCCCGGCTCACCTCCACCATGGTGGAGATGCCGTTCGAGTTCCTGCGGCGCATCGACCCCCGGATGGTGCTGTCGTTCCTGCAGGACGAGCACCCGCAGACGATCGCCCTCGTCCTGGCGCACATGGCTGCCGACCAGGCCGCGGTCGTGCTCTCCGGCCTGCAGGAGGACCTGCAGGCCGACGTCGCCCACCGCCTCGCGGTGATGGACCGCACCTCGCCGGAGATCGTCAAGCAGGTCGAGGCCCACCTCGAGCGTCGCCTCTCGACGGTCCTGCAGAGCAGCGACTACTCGGCCGTCGGCGGCCTGCAGCCGCTGGTGGAGATCATCAACCACTCCGACCGGGCCACCGAGCGGCTCATCCTGCAGGGCCTGGAGGTCCGTGACAGCGAGCTGGCCGAGACCGTCCGGGCCCAGATGTTCATGTTCGAGGACATCGTCATGCTCGACGACCGCTCGGTGCAGGTCCTGCTCCGGCACGTCGAGACCAAGGACCTGGCCGTGGCGCTCAAGGGCGTCAAGGCCGACGTCAAGGACAAGATCACCCGCAACATGTCCGAGCGCGCCGGCACTGCGCTCGTGGAGGACATGGAGGTGCTCGGCCCGGTGCGGCTCAAGCAGGTCGAGGAGGCCCAGGCCGTCGTCGTCCGGCAGATCCGCGAGCTGGAGGAGGCCGGGGAGATCCTGATCTCGCGAGGGGGCAGCGATGAGTTCGTGGTCTGAGAGCCTCCCGCGCACGGTGGTCATGCGCGGGACGGACGCCAGGGCGGTGCGCCCCGCCCGCATCGGTGCCGACCTGCGCTCCACCCCGTGGGTGAGCACGCACGGTGCCGACCCTCGCCTGTGCGACCCGACGCTCGAGGCGGTCGTGGCCGAGGCGGCGAGCACCGCCGCCGACGAGGCCCGCACCGCCGGCTTCGAGGACGGCCTGCGCGCCGGGCTCGAGCAGGGGCGGGAGCAGGCCCGGATCGAGCTCCAGGCCGAGCTCGCCGCCGTCGCCGCCCGCGAGGAGCAGGAGCGGCAGGTGCGCGCGGCGCAGCTGGCCGCCACCCTCGCCACCCTGGCCCAGGCGGCCACCGCCCTCGCGCAGCGGGAGGCGCCCGCCGTGGAGGAGCTGCACCGCAACGGTGCCGTCATGGCGGTCGAGATCGCCGAGGCCCTCGTGGGCCACCACCTCGAGGTGGCCGAGTGCCCGGCCCGTGAAGCCGTCGAGCGGGCGCTCTCGCTCGCGCCGGCCGGCGGCGTCGCGGTGGTGCGCCTGCACCCCGACGACGTGGAGGCCGTCGCCGCCCGCGGCCCGCTCGCCCCCGACCGCAACCTGACCCTCGTCGCCGACCCGCAGGTCGAGCGCGGCGGGTGCGTCGTCGACGCCGGCGAGCGCCGCATCGACGGCCAGATCGGGCCGGCGCTGGAGCGCGTCCGGGCGGTGCTCGAGTCGTGAGCGCCCTGCTGGACGCCCTGGTCCGCGCCGCAGCGCCGGAGGTCACCGGGCACGTCACCCGCGCGGTGGGCCTGTCCATCGACGTCGCGGGGCTCGACCTCGCCGTGGGCGAGGCCGTGTCCATCGCCGGCGACGACGGCCCGATCCTCGCCG